>NZ_JBVIHJ010000007.1:0-99751 GCF_055570355.1 Streptomyces sp. NPDC031225
CCCCCCCCCCCCCCCCCCCCCCCCCCCCCCCCCCCCCCCCCCCCCCCCCCCCTTCTTCCCCCCCCCCCCCCCCCCCCCCCCCCCCCCCCCCCCCTTTCCCCCCCTCCCCCCCCTCCCCCCCCCCCCCCCCCCCCCCCCCCCCTCGGTGTTCCCCCACTCCGCTCGCCGCCCGATTTCGGCGCCGGATACTGTGCTGGTCATGGCGAACGCAGAGATCGGCGTAATCGGAGGCTCCGGCTTCTACTCGTTCCTCGACGACGTGACCGAGGTCCGGGTGGACACCCCCTACGGTCCGCCCAGCGACTCCCTCTTCCTCGGCGAGATCGCCGGCCGGCGGGTCGCCTTCCTGCCCCGGCACGGACGCGGCCACCATCTGCCGCCGCACCGGATCAACTACCGGGCCAATCTGTGGGCGCTCAGGTCCGTGGGGGCCCGGCAGGTGCTCGGCCCGTGCGCGGTGGGCGGGCTGCGCCCCGAGTACGGCCCGGGCACGCTGCTCGTGCCGGACCAGCTGGTCGACCGTACGAAGTCCCGGGCGGGAACGTACTTCGACGGGCTGCCGCTGCCGGACGGCGCGGTACCGAACGTGGTGCACACGTCCCTGGCCGACCCGTACTGCCCCGTCGGGCGTGCGGCCGCGCTGAAGGCGGCCCGCGGGCGGGACTGGGAGGCGGTGGACGGCGGCACGCTCGTCGTGATCGAGGGGCCGCGCTTCTCGACCCGCGCCGAATCGTTGTGGCATCAGGCGCAGGGCTGGTCGGTGGTGGGCATGACCGGTCACCCTGAGGCGTCCCTCGCCCGTGAACTGGAGCTCTGCTACACGTCGTTGACCCTCGTCACCGACCTCGACGCGGGTGCCGAGACCGGCGAGGGCGTCTCGCACGACGAGGTGCTGCGGGTGTTCGCGGCCAACGTGGACCGGCTGCGGGGCGTGCTGTTCGACGCGGTGGCCGCGCTGCCGTCACCGGATGAGCGGAACTGTCTGTGCGTGAACGCGCTGGGCGGGATGGACCCGGGGTTCGAACTGCCTTAGTGGGGGCGGGGGTTCCTGCTCGGGAACAGGGGCGGAAGTTCTCGTTCGGGTGAGGGAGTTTTCCACAACCCGTCGGTAGTCCACCGGCTTCGGCGGGAATCGGCGCGGGGCCTCATCGTGGCAGGGCAAACCGATGCCTCGTCACAGGTGGTGGCCCTCATGTCCTCCTTCGCTCCCTCGCCCGCCGGGTTCCCCTCCCCGTCCGCCTTCCCCTCCGCCGTCGCTTCGCGCCCACCCGGCGCCGACGCCCCTCCCATCTGCGAGGTGCCGCACTTCGCTCCCGTGCGGGTGCGCGGCGGGTGGTACCAACTACGGCGGCTCGTACGGCACCGCAGGCGGGCCGTGGCCGTCGGTCTCGCCGTGACCGCGGCCGCGCTGGTGGCGGCGGGCCCACGGGGCGACGACGGGGCACGGGGACATCCGGTGGCCGAGCCCGTACCGGGGCGCCGTGCCGTGGAGACGGTGTCGGCGCCGGTGCGGATCGCCGACGGGGCGACCGTCCGACTGCTGCAGCCCGGGGACCGGGTCGACGTCATCGCCGCCGAGGACTCGGCCCTTGGCGGTGAGGCCCAAGTGGTCGCGCGCGGGGCGCGGGTGACGAAGGTGCCGGAGCCCGTGGACGGCGTGAGCGAGGGCGGGGCGCTGGTCGTGCTCTCGGTGCCTCGGTCGACGGCGGCACGTCTCGCGGGCGCGGGTGCGACGGCACGGCTGGCGGTGACACTGTGGTGAGCCGCGCGGTACATCCAGTGCGCACCTTTGTGCCAAGTCGCCCTTTCGAGCTACCCAATTGGACAGGGTCACCGCACGTTGACGTAGGTTGCGGAGCTGTTTGTTCCACAAGCTGTGCGTGCGAGAAGAGGCCCCTGGGTGAGCGAGAAGAAGCCGAACGTCTGGGAGGGCTTCAAGGCCTTCCTGATGCGCGGGAACGTCGTCGACCTGGCAGTAGCGGTGGTCATCGGCGCCGCCTTCACCAACATCGTCAACTCAGTGGTGAAGGGACTCATCAACCCGCTCGTCGGGGCGATCGGTACCAAGAACCTCGACAGCTACAGCTCGTGTCTGAGCGACAGCTGCAAGGGCGACGAAGGCATCCGGCTCCTGTGGGGCTCGGTCCTCGGCGCCACCCTGACCTTCGTGATCACCGCGGCCGTCGTGTACTTCCTGATGGTCCTGCCGATGTCGAAGTACCTGGCCCGGGCGGAGGCCCGCAGGAAAGCGAAGGAGGGCACCCACGAGGTCATCGAGATCACCGAGCTGGAGGTCCTCAAGGAGATCCGCGACGCGCTGGTGGCGCAGCGGGGCTCGGGGCACGACGGGCGCTGACGGCCTGGGCCGTGCGACTCGCTCAGAGGTGGTGGGGCGGCTTCTCGTCGAGGAAGCGCTTCAGGTCGGCCGCGCTGTCACCGTCGGCGCGCGGCCGGTCGCCCCAGCCACGGTCGGTGTCGTCCGAGGACTGCTGGTCCAGCGGGTCGTCGAAGATCAGCGCGGCCTTGGGCTCACGCGGCTCGGCATCGGGGGCGGTGCTCATGCGTCCAGGGTACGGCCCCGGTACTCCGGGCCACGTGTCCATGCCGGCCCCCGTACCCGTGACCGGGCCCGCGCCCGCCGCTGTTCCGGCTGGTTCACCAGGCCCCGTCCCCTCGTCCCGGATCCCCGCGCAAGCAATTCCGCGCGCCATCTGCTGTGCTTGGCCGCATGACGTCCAGTCCGACTCCCACTCCCACGCCCACTCCTGCCCGGCCGCCGGGTCGGCAGAGCCCTCTGCGCAGGCTCACCGCCCGCGGCCGGGACGAGGCCCATCGGGTCGCCTCGCCGCTGGAGCTCTTCTTCGACCTGTGTTTCGTGGTGGCCATCGCCCAGGCGGGCGTGGCCCTGGTGCACTCCGTCGCCGAGGCACACGCCGGCGAGGGGATCATCAACTACGCGATGGTCTTCTTCGCCATCTGGTGGGCGTGGATGAACTTCACCTGGTTCGCGTCGGCGTACGACAACGACGACGCCCTCTACCGGGTCGTCACCCTGCTGCAGATCGCCGGTGTCCTGGTCCTGGCGGCCGGGGTGTCCAGGGGGTTCGAGGATCACGAGTACCTGGCCGTGTGGCTGGGCTACGTGATCATGCGGTCGGCGCTGATCGTGCAGTGGCTGCGGGTGGCGCGATCGAGCGAGGCCGCGGAGCGGACGACGGCGCTGCGGTACGTGTTCGGCGTGCTGCTGTGCCAGGTCGGCTGGCTCGGCCTGGTGGTCCTGCCGGAGGGCGGGCGGGCCTGGGTCTTCCTGGTGATGGCGCTGCTGGAGATGTGTGTGCCGGTCTTCGCCGAGAAGGACCACCCCACGTCGTGGCATCCGCACCACATCGCGGAACGCTACGGGCTGTTCACAATCATCGTGCTGGGCGAGACGATTGCCGCCGCCACGGTCGCCGTGAAGTCCGGCATCGACGAGAACGACGCGCTGGGCGAAGTGCTGCCGATCGCCGCGGGCGGACTGCTGATCGTCTTCGCCGCCTGGTGGATCTACTTCGTGGTGACCATCCATGGCCACCTGCGCTCCAACAAGCAGGCGTTCCTGTGGGGTTACGGCCACTACCTGGTCTTCGCCTCGGCCGCCGCGATCGGGGCGGGCCTGGAGGTCGCCGTGGAGCAGGCCGTCGGCAAGGCGCACATCTCCACGCAGGCCGCGTCGGCCGCGGTGACCCTGCCGACCGCGCTGTATCTGCTGACCGTGTGGCTGCTGCACTCGCGCCACTTCAAGGTGGGTGTCCCGCAGCAGCTGGTGCTGCCGGTCGCGGCGGTGCTGGTGATCTGCTGCACCTTCCTGGGCGACCGGGCGGTGTTCGCGGCGGGCGTCGTGGCGGCGCTGGCCGTGGTGACCGGGACGACGCTGACCGCGCGGACGGTGGCACGGGAGCAGCGGGAGCCGGTTCGCACGGTGTGATCCCGCCGGGCCGTGCGGGAGGGCGGCTGGTCGAGACTGGTGTCATGACAGATGCCATGACAGTCGACGCTCTGACGGACGTCGCCGGGGTGCGCGTGGGACACGCGACGCGCACCGGGGGCGGCTGGCTCACCGGCACCACCGTCGTGCTCGCCCCGGAGGGCGGCGCGGTCGCCGCGGTGGACGTGCGCGGCGGTGGTCCCGGCACCAAGGAGACCGACGCGCTCGACCCGCGCAACGTGGTGCAGAAGGTCGAGGCGATCGTGCTGACCGGGGGCAGCGCGTACGGGCTCGACGCGGCCTCCGGGGTGATGGCCTGGCTGGAGGAGCGGGGGCGCGGGGTGCGGGTCGGGCCGGATCCCACGCACGTGGTGCCGGTCGTGCCCGCCGCCTGTGTCTTCGATCTCGGGCGGGGCGGTGACTTCCGGGCCAGGCCGGACGCGGCGACCGGGCGGGCCGCCGTCGAGGCCGCCGCGGCCGGTGCCGTGGGTGCGGTGGTGCGGGAGGGCTGCGTGGGGGCGGGGACGGGGGCCGTGGCCGGGGCACTGAAGGGGGGTGTGGGCACGGCGAGCGTGCTGCTCGACTCGGGGATCACCGTGGCGGCGCTGGTGGTGGTCAACGCGGCGGGGTCGGTACTGGATCCGGAGACGGGGGTGTTGTACGGGGAGTTGTTCCAGGGGCGGGTGGACCGGCCGGAAGCACCGGTGCACGAGGCCGCGCGTCGGCGACTCGCCGAGACCGCGGCGAGGAACGCGCCGCCCCCGCTGAACACCACGCTCGCGGTGGTGGCCACCGACGCGGAACTGTCCAAGGCGCAGGCCCAGAAGGTGGCTGGTACGGCACACGACGGCATCGCGCGCGCCGTGCGTCCTGTGCATCTGCTCCACGACGGCGACACGGTGTTCGCGCTGGCCACGGGTGCGCGGCCGCTGGACACCGGGCATCCGCTCGCGCTCAACCCCGTGCTCGCCGCGGCGGCGGACGTGGTGACGCGGGCGATCGTGCGGGCCGTGCGGGCGGCGGAGTCGGTGGAGGGGGCGGGGGGTGTGTGGCCGGCGTACGAGGAGTTGTACGGGAGCGCCGGCGAAGGTGGAAGCGTGCCGCCCACGGCGTGACGGGTGCATGTGGGTGCGTTGCGCCCCTGGGTGCCGCGGCGTCCGCAGGGGCGTGAGGAACCGTGTGGACCCCACGTCCATGCCCGCGTTTCGTCCCGGTTCTGTCACGTGGGGCATTTGACGGGCTGTGGGGGAACCCGCGCGGGGACCGGGTCCCTCCTCCTTCACGGCACGGAGCGGACAACGCACATCACACGAACCGGGAGCAGCCCGTGACAACGCCGGACACAGCAGCGCGGCGCGCACTGGGGGCCTGTGCCGTCCTGATGGTCGGCGCCCTCGCCCTCACGGCGTGCGGCGGCAGCTCGAACGCGCAGAACGACGACAAGGGAGCCAAGGGAGACAAAGGAGCCGCCCGGGTATCGAGCGCGGAGATCGCCATCTCCGCGAAGAACGGTTCGACGGGTGCGTCGATCAACTCGACCGGCGTGAAGGTCAGTGACGGCACCCTGACGGGCGTGAAGATGACGGTGGCGGGCACGGGGCAGGACGTGCCGGGCGCGATGGCCGCGAACGGGGTGAGCTGGAAGCCCAAGGAGCAGTTGGAGCGCGGCACGAAGTACGAGATAGCCGCGACGGCCAAGGACTCGGACGGCAAGCCGGTGACGGCGAAGTCCGTCTTCACGACCGTGTCCAAGGCGAACAGCTTCATCGGGACGTACACACCGGACGACGGGACGACCGTCGGGGTCGGGATGCCGGTGTCGTTCGGCTTCGACAAGGCGATCAGCGACAAGAAGGCCGTGCAGTCGCACATCACGGTGACGTCGAGCAGCGGCCAGCAGGTGGTCGGGCACTGGTTCGGCTCGCAGCGGCTCGACTTCCGGCCCGAGGAGTACTGGAAGGCCGACTCGAAGGTCACGATGAAGATCGACCTGGACGGGGTCGAGGGCGCCAACGACGTCCGCGGGGTGCAGGAGAAGACCGTCAGCTTCACGATCGGACGCTCGCAGGTGTCCACGGTGGACGCGGACACACAGACGATGAAAGTCGTACGGGACGGTACGACCGTCAAGAGCGTGCCGATCTCGACGGGCAGCCCGGAGTTCACCACGTACAACGGGCAGATGGTGATCTCCGAGAAGTACAAGAAGATCCGTATGGACAGCAGGACGGTCGCCCTGGCCAACGCGTACGACATCCCTGACGTCCCGGACGCGATGCGTCTGACGCAGTCGGGGACCTTCATCCACGGCAACTACTGGTACAACAAGGCCAACCCGCCCTTCGGCCGCCAGGCCACCAGCCACGGCTGCGTGGGACTGCGGGACGTGAAGGGCGGCCGGGGGGACACTCCGGCCAAGTGGTTCTACGACAGTTCGCTCATCGGGGACGTGGTGATCGTCAAGAACTCCCCCGACAAGACGGTGGCACCGGACAACGGGCTCAACGGCTGGAACCTGCCCTGGAACGAGTGGGTCGCGGGCAGTGCGGTCAGCACGTCCTGATCGCCGCAACCCCCTCCCGATCAGGGGGTTTTGACGGATCGTCGGGCCGCGTGGGAACTTCCTGCGCGGCCCGGGGGTTTTCCGGGCGTACGTTTTCTCGGTTCCCGGACATGATGTCCGACCGAGGGGCTACGGTATGCACCCACAAGGTGACATGCAGCAACGCCGGGAGAAACCTTGAGCGTTCCGTACGAGACGACAGCGTACGAACCACCCGAGTCGCCCGAGTCTCCGGAGGAGCACCTCGCGCGACTCCTCGGTCGTGCCCTGAACTCCTTCGAGCTGCCCGACGAGGCGATACGACAGCTGGACTGCGCGCTGGCATACGACAGTTCGCTGCACTCCGCGCACCACAGCGCGGGCCTGCACCGCGAGACGTACCGGCACACCTGGCTGCTCGCCGACGGCTCCGCGCTCACTCTGTGGGAGCTCGTCCACAACACCGCGCGGGACAGCGTCCCGCAGCACGAGGTGTACGTCGACGAGGAGGAGCTGCGGGCGGCCACCGCGCGACTTCCCTTACCGCCGGACGCACCGGACTTCGAGCTGCCGGTGACGGTGCAGCTCTCGCCCGTGCAGCCGCCGCGGCACGCCTATGTGCCCGACGACTCGGCGGACCACGCGCGCCGGCTCCTGCGCCGCGCGGAGAACGCGGACCGGCCGGGTCCGGAGACGGCCGACCGGCTGACCGAGGCGTGCGCCCACCAGATCACACAGGCCTTCGGACGCCCGTGCCGGGCGGGGAGCGCCGGGCTGGGCTACTCCCTGTACGAGCACGCGTTCCTGCTGCGCGACGGCGCGGAGATGTCCCTGTGGGAGGTCGAGCACACGGCGACACCCGACGGACGGCACATGTGCGAGGTCTACGTCAGCGAGGACGCGGCCCGAGAGGCGATGGAGCGGCGCGCGGCGCAGGTCTCCTGAGCGACCGCCCTGCCCTCCGACCACACACCACCCAGGTCCACACCGGCCTGTCCCGCGGTGCGGTGTTCCGGTGAAGTGTCAGCGGCCGCTGACGAGTTGTCGTACGAGACCCGCGAACGCGTCCTTCTCCGCCGGTGTCAGTTCGACGGTCTCCAGGTGGGGACCCTCGCGGCGCTGGTGCGGGAGCGCGGGCAGGGAGCGGGCGGCGGCACGCCAGACGGTGGCCTCGAAACGGCCGCGGCGCAGCATGTAGACGAGACCGGCCGACCAGGCGAGGGTCACCAGGACGAGCAGGGTCATCGCCAGCAACTGGTAGACGGAGACGTGCTCAGGCATGCGGTCCAGTAGACACCACGGTCCGGGACTTCGGCCCCGGACCGTGACGTATCTCGCAGGTGCCGTGAACGACTCACAGCCGCCCCAAAGGGGCAGGGGTCACGCGGCGACCGGCTGCTTCCGCTCGGCCGTCGAGGCGTCGGCGGTCTCCGTCGCCGCGCCGGCCGTCGTCCCCGCGGCCGGCTTGCGCATGCTCTTCAGGACCACCACCAGGGCGGTCGTGACGCACACGCCCGCCGCGATGGCGATCAGGTAGAGGAACGGGCTGCCGATCAGCGGGACCACGAAGATGCCGCCGTGCGGGGCGCGCAGGGTGGCGCCGAAGGCCATCGACAGGGCGCCGGTGACCGCGCCGCCCGCCATCGAGGCCGGGATGACCCGTAGCGGGTCCGCCGCGGCGAACGGGATCGCGCCCTCGGAGATGAAGGAGGCGCCCAGGACCCAGGCGGCCTTGCCGTTCTCGCGCTCGGTCTGCGTGAAGAGCTTCTTGCGGACGGTGGTCGCGAGGGCCATGCCCAGCGGCGGGACCATGCCCGCGGCCATCACGGCGGCCATGACCTTCATCGCGGAGTCGCTCGGGTTCTGGACGGCGATGCCGGAGGTCGCGAAGGCGTACGCGACCTTGTTGACGGGGCCGCCGAGGTCGAAGCACATCATCAGGCCGAGCAGGACGCCGAGCAGGATGGCGTTGGTGCCGGAGAGGCCGGACAGCCAGTCCGTCATGCCCTTCTGGGCCTCGGCGATGGGCTTTCCGACGACGACGAACATCAGGAAGCCGACGATCAGCGAGGAGATCAGCGGGATCACCACCACCGGCATGATGCCGCGCAGCACCGGTGGGATCCTGATCCGCTGGATCGCGAGGACCACGCCACCGGCCAGCAGACCGGCGACCAGGCCGCCGAGGAATCCGGCGGCGATGTTGGAGGCGATCATTCCGCCGACGAAGCCGGGGACGAGACCGGGGCGGTCCGCCATGCCGTAGGCGATGTATCCGGCGAGGACCGGGATCAGGAAGCCGAAGGCGACCTGGCCGATCTGGAACAGCAGGGCGCCCCAGCTGTCGATCTCGGTCCAGGAGAAGTGCTTCATGACCGAGGGCGCGCTCGCGATCTGCCAGCCGCCGATCGCGAAGCCGAGGGCGAGCAGCAGACCGCCCGCGGCGACGAACGGGACCATGTAACTCACGCCGGTCATCAGCCACTTGCGGAGCTTGGTGCCGTAGCTGTCGCCGGACTCGCCGGCCCGCTCGACCGGCGTTCCCGCGCCTGCGCCTCCGCCCGCCGTGACCTCGCCGCGCGCGGCCTTCTCGCGCACCTGGGTGATCAGCTCGGCGGGCCGGTTGATGCCCGCCTTCACACCGACGTCGACGGTCGGCTTCCCGGCGAAGCGGTCCTTGTCGCGTACGGGGACGTCGTGGGCGAAGATCACGCCGTCCGCGTCCGCGATCACGGCCGGGTCGAGCCGGGTGAAGCCGGCCGAGCCCTGCGTCTCGACGACGAGTTCGACACCGGCCTCGCGGCCCGCGTTCTCCAGGGACTCGGCCGCCATGTAGGTGTGGGCGATGCCGGTCGGGCAGGAGGTGACGGCGACGATCCGGAAGGGGGCCGCCGGGGCGTCGGGAGCGGGGTCGGCCGTTGCGGCATCGGCGGAGGCCGCCGCCGATGCCGCAACGGAGTCTTCGGTGGCGCCCGCGGTGACCTCGGCAGGCGTTTGGTCCCCGCGGATCAGCGCCGCCGCGCTCGCCGCGTCCCCCGCCGACCGCAGCGCGTCCGTGAACTCGGTGTTCATCAGCTGCCGCGCGAGCGAGGACAGGATCGTCAGGTGGGCGTCGTCCGCGCCGGCCGGTGCGGCGATCAGGAAGATCAGGTCGGCGGGGCCGTCCGCGGCGCCGAAGTCGATGCCGGCGGCGCTGCGGCCGAAGCCGAGCGTGGGCTCGGTGACGTGTTCGCTGCGGCAGTGCGGGATGCCGATGCCGCCGTCGAGGCCGGTCGGCATCTGGGCCTCACGAGCGGCCACGTCGGCGAGGAAGCCCTCCAGGTCGGTGACCCGGCCCAGGGCGACCATGCGTTCGGCGAGGGCTCGGGCCGCCGCTTCCTTGGTGTCGGCGGACAGGTCGAGATCGACCAGGTCCGCGGTGATCATGTCGCTCATCGCGGGCTCCTTCGCACGCGTATCGCCCGGGGAGTGGAGTGGGCGGGAGGAGTGGGGACGGGGGTGATGCGGTGGGGACGGGTGGGGCTGGTGGAGGGGGTGACCAACGGGGAGTCCACCGTGGTGAAGAGTCTGAGGTCCCTCATGACACCGGCTCCTTCAGTACGCGGTCCACAGGCACCTCGGCCGTGACGGTCACCGCGGACGGGTCCAGGTCGTCCGGGGTCGGCATCACGCTGCCGGGCAGCTGGACGGCCGCCGCACCGTGGGCGACCGCGGAGGCGAGCGCGTCGGGGCCGCTGCCGCCGGCGATCAGGAACCCGGCGAGCGAGGAGTCACCGGCGCCGACGTTGCTGCGTACGGCGTCGACGTGCGCGCTGCCGAACCAGGCGCCCGTGGCGTCGACGAGCAGTTGCCCGTCCGCGCCCAGGCTCGCGAGCACGGCGCGGGCGCCCATCTCGCGCAGTTCCTCGGCGGCCTTCACGGCGTCGCCCACCGTGGCGAGGGGGCGTCCGACGGCCTCCGCGAGCTCCTCGGCGTTCGGCTTCACCACGTCGGGCCGTTCCCGCAGGGCCTCCAGCAGCGCGCGTCCCGAGGTGTCCAGCGCGATCCGCGCTCCCCCGGCGTGCGCCCGAGCGACCACCTCGGCGTACCAGGACGGCGCGAGCCCCCGGGGCAGGCTGCCGCAGCACGCGATCCACGAGGCGTCGCGTGACTGCTCACGGACGGTTTCCAGGAGCAGTTCCTGCTCGTGGGCCGACAGTTCGGGCCCCGGCGCGTTGATCTTCGTGAGCACTCCGTCCGACTCCGCGAGCGCGATGTTCGACCGGGTCGCTCCGGCGACCGGCACCGGTGCGACCTCGATGCCCTGCGCGTCGAGCAGATCCGCCACGAGCGCTCCCGGCGCACCGCCGAGCGGCAGGACGGCGACCGTGCGCTGCCCGGCGGCGGCGACGGCACGCGAGACGTTGACGCCCTTGCCACCGGGGTCCATGCGTTCACCGGTGGCGCGGATGACATCGCCGCGCTCCAGGGACGGGATCTCGTACGTCCGGTCCAGGGACGGATTCGGGGTGACGGTGAGGATCATGCGCACTCGTTCCTAGACACACAGCACATCCGTGCCGCCGCGCTCGATGGCGGCGGTCTCTTCGGGGCTCAGCCCGTTGTCGGTGATCAGCAGGTCCACGTCGCTCAGGTCGCCGAAACGGGCGAAGTGCTCCTGGCCGTGCTTGGCGGAGTCGGCGAGGAGGACCACGCGGCGGGCGGCGCCGATCGCCGCGCGCTTGACGGCGGCCTCGGCGAGGTCGGGGGTGGTGAGGCCGTGCTCGGTGGAGAAGCCGTTGGCCGCCACAAAGAGGACGTCGGCCCGGATCTCGCCGTACGCCCGCAGCGCCCAGGCGTCGACGGCGGCGCGCGTACGGTGTCGTACCCGCCCTCCGACGAGGTGGAGCTGGATGCCGGGGTGGTCCGCGAGGCGGGCCGCGATCGGCAGGCTGTGCGTGACGACGGTGAGCGAGGCCTCCAGCGGTACGGCGGCGGCCAGGCGGGCGACGGTCGTACCGGCGTCGAGGATCAGGGTGCCCTCGGCCGGCAGTTCGGCGAGGGCCGCCTTGGCGATGTGGTCCTTCTCGTCGGCTGCGGTCGTCTCGCGCTCGGCGAGGTCCGGCTCGAAGTCGAGACGCCCGGCCGGGATGGCCCCGCCGTGCACGCGGCGCAGCAGCCCCGCGCGGTCAAGGGCCTTCAGGTCCCGGCGGATCGTCTCGGCCGTGACCTGGAACTCCTCGGCCAGCGAGATGACGTCCACCCGCCCGCCGTCACGCGCGAGCCGGAGGATCTCCTGCTGCCGCTCCGGTGCGTACATGTCCGTTCGCCTCCGACCCGTGCCCGAACGTGTGGTTTCAGTCGGAGGCTACGCTCAGATTTCCGGAAAGTAAACAGGTTCGGGCGCGATCCGGGCATGAACGGACTTCCGGTTGAGTCCGAACCGGACGAAGGAGCACGCCGGAGAGCCGGAGGAAAGAGCACGCCGGAGAGCCAGGCGAAGGAGCACGCCGGAAAGGCCCGGCATCTCGAAAGACTGCCGGGCCCTCACCGGACACCTCACCCCACCGGACACCTCACCCCACCGGCTGCGGCTCCCGACCCTCCACGGCCACCGACTCCGAAGCCCCCTCCACGTGCTGCGCGGGCCGCTTCGGCAGCGCGAACATCAGCAGGAAGATGACGGCCATCACCGCGGCGACCCACCCGAGCGCGTGCTGGAAGGCGTCCACGAACGCCGGTCCCACCTCGACGGGCCGCACATCGTCCGGGACGACTCCGAAGAACACGACCGACACCAGGCCGAGCCCGAGCGCGTTGCCCATCTGCTGCACGGTGTTGATGAGCCCGGACGCCGAACCGGCGTGCTCGCGCGGCACCTCCGAGAGCACCGCGTCCGTCAGCGGCGCGACGATCAGTCCCATGCCGACGCCCATCACGACCAGCGGCAACGCCATCTGCCACGAGCTGATCCCCATGCCGTACCGGTCGGCCTCCCACAGGTAGAGCAGCACACCCACCGCCATCAGCAGCGCGCCGGCCTGGAGCACCTTGCGCCCGAAGCGCGGGACGAGCTGCTGCACCGACAGACCCGCGGCCGTGGAGACGGCGAGGGAGAACGGCACCCCGGTCAGCCCCGCCCGCAGCGGGCTCCAGCCAAGGCCCGTCTGCATGTACAGCGTCCACACCAGGAAGAAGATGCCGAGGCCGACACCGAACACGGTCTGCACCGCGATGCCGGCGGCGAAGCTCTTCACCCTGAACAGGGACAGCTCGACCAGCGGCGACCCGTCCCGCGCGGCCTTCCGCTTCTCGTAGGCCACCAGTGCGGCGAAGACGAGGGGCGCGGCGGCCATCGACATGTTCCCCCACACCGGCCAGTCCAGTTCCTCACCGCGGGTCAGCGGATAGAGCAGCATCAGCAGCCCCAGCACCACCAGGCCCACGCCCACCAGGTCCAGCTTCAGCGCCCGCGGCGCCTTGGACTCGGTGATGAAACGGCTGCCGAGGATCAGCCCCGCGATGCCGACCGGCAGGTTGATGAGGAAGATGGGCCGCCATTCGAGACCGAACAGGTTCCCCTCGGTCAGCAGAGCGCCGAGGAGCGGACCGGACACCGCGCCGAGTCCGACGACGGCGCCGAACAGCCCGAACACCTTCCCCCGCTCGTGCGCCGGGAAGGTCGCGTGCACGATCGACAGCACCTGCGGCACCATCATCGCCGCCATGCCGCCCTGCAGGATCCGGGCGGCGACCAGCATCTCCGGGTTCGCGGCGAGGCCGCACAGCGCGGAGGCCAGGGTGAAGCCGCCGATCCCGAAGAGGAACAGCCGCTTGCGCCCATGGATGTCACCGAGCCGCCCGCCGGTGATCAGCCCGGCGGCGAAGGCGAGGGCGTAACCGGCGGTGATCCACTGGATCTGGCTGACGGAGGCGCCCGAGTCCTGCCGGATCGACGGGATGGCGATGTTGACGATCGTGACGTCGACGAGGTCCATGAAGGCCGCGGTCATCACGATGGCGAGGGCGAACCAACGTCGCCGGTCGCCTGCGGCGGACTGGGTGCCGGGCTGTGCTTCGGGAGTCCCCGAAAGGGTGGTCTCGCTTGAGGTCATGCCGCAAAGCTACGACCCCATTAGGTCAGATCGTGTCCTACTTCTACGGCATCCTCGAACTCATGACGACGGACACCCCGGCACGGCTCCTGACGCTCCTCTCCCTCCTCCAGACGCCCCGCGAATGGCCCGGCGGCGAGCTCGCCGACCGCCTCCAGGTCTCCCGCCGCACGGTCCGCCGGGACATCGACCGGCTGCGCGAACTGGGTTACCCCGTCCAGGCGACCAAGGGTTCGGACGGCGGCTACCGGCTCGTCGCGGGCAAGGCGATGCCCCCGCTCGTCCTCGACGACGAAGAGGCCGTGGCCATCGCGGTCGGGCTGCGGGCGGGGGCGGGGCACGCGGTCGAGGGCATGGACGAGGCGTCCGTACGGGCGCTGGCGAAACTGGAGCAGGTCCTGCCCTCCCGGCTGCGGCACCGGGTGTCCACCCTCCAGGCCGCGACGACGCCGCTGCTCAGCGGGGACGGGGCGAGCATCGCGACCGAGACGCTGACCGTGATGGCGTCCACGGTGGCCGGGCACGAGCGGCTCCGGTTCGGCTACCGGGCGCGCGACGGCGCCGAGTCCCGACGCGTGGTGGAGCCGTACCGGCTGGTCTCCACCGGGCAGCGGTGGTACCTCGTCGCCTACGACCTCGACCGCGGCGACTGGCGGACCTTCCGGGTCGACCGGGTGAACGACCCCTTCGCCACCGGCGCGCGGTTCGCTCCGCGGGAGCTGCCGACGGGGAGTGCGGCGGAGTATCTGCGGCAGTCGATGCACCGGCGGCAGGAGACATACGAGATCGTCGTGACGTTCGAGGCCGATGCGACGGTGGTGGGTGCGCGGGTGCCGGCGTGGATGGGGGTGCCGGAGTCCCTCGGGGAGGGGCGGTGCCGGTTGCGGGCGACTGTGGGGGACGCGGTGGAGTGGATGGCCGTGCGGTTGGCCATGACGGGGGTGGAGTTCACCGTGCGGGAGCCTGCGGCGCTTGTGGCGGCTGTACGGGAGTTGGGTGGGCGGATGCTGCGGTCTGCGGGTGCGTGAGGTTGTGCGGGCCGTTCGGCGACTGCCGGCCGGTGGGGGCTTGTCGCGCAGTTCCCCGCGCCCCTGAGGGGAGTTGGGCGGCTGGCCGGCCGGTGGGGGCCGGTCGCGCAGTTCCCCGCGCCCCTGGAGGGAGTTGGGCGACTGCCGGCCGGTAGGGGCTGGTCGCGCAGTTCCCCGCGCCAGCGGAGGGAGTTGGTGGCGGTCGGAATCCGATGGGGTGTCAGTGTCCGTGGGGGCCGGGGCGGGTTTCGTCGTGCTCGGATTGATGGGGCGATGTGACAGAATCTGGCGTCCGGCAGGGCACCCCGTGGTTCAGGTACGGGGTGACCTGCCGTTCGTCGTATGAGTCGGACCCCGGCGCCCAGGGGGGGGTGGGGCGCCGAGGTCCGGCTCGGGGAGAGTCCCGGCGCGGGGGGGGGGATGCGTCGGGACTTGGTTCAGGCGGGTCCTGAGGCTGGCCTCCGGGATCCGAACACCTGGACCCTGAAGTCTTGTGCCCCGGGTCCAGGGGGTTGAAGCGGCGGAGTACAGCCATGTTTGCGCGGTCTTTCGCCACCCGGCGTACGCGGGGCAGGTTCAGGCCGCCGCGTCGAACCCGGTGTCGCGCGCCAGCTTCTTCAGCTCCAGCAGGGCGTGCTTCTCGATCTGCCGGATCCGCTCACGCGTGAGGCCGTGTTCCTTGCCGACCTCGGTCAGCGTGCGCTCGCGGCCGTCGTCGATGCCGTACCGCATCTTGATGATGGAGGCCGTGCGCTGGTCGAGCCGCCCGATCAGGTCGTCCAGTTCCTCGCTGCGCAGCAGGGTCAGGACGGACTGCTCGGGGGAGACCGCCGAGGTGTCCTCAAGCAGGTCACCGAACTGCGTGTCGCCGTCGTCGTCGATCGACATGTTCAGGGAGACCGGGTCGCGGGCCCAGTCCAGGACGTCCGTCACGCGCGCCGCGTTGGACTCGAGCTCGGCGGCGATCTCCGCGGGCTCGGGGTCGCGGCCGTGCTCGCGGTTGAACTCGCGCTGCACGCGGCGGATGCGGCCCAGCTCCTCCACGAGGTGGACGGGCAGCCGGATGGTGCGGGACTGGTCGGCGATGGAGCGGGTGATGGCCTGACGGATCCACCAGGTCGCGTACGTCGAGAACTTGAAGCCCTTGCGGTAGTCGAACTTCTCGACCGCGCGCACCAGGCCCGCGTTCCCCTCCTGGATCAGGTCGAGGAGCGGCAGGCCGCTGCGGGGGTAGCGGCGGGCCACGGCGACGACCAGGCGGAGGTTGGAGCGGATGAACACGTCCTTGGCGCGCTCGCTCTCCTCCACCAGGGCCTCCAGCTCTTCGCGGCTGGCGTCGGCCTTGGCCTCCTCGAACCCGTCGAGGACCTGGCGGGCGAACACACCCGCCTCGATGATCTGGGACAGCTCGACTTCCTTGGCGGCGTCGAGCAGCGGTGTACGCGCGATCTCGTCGAGGTACATGCCGACCAGGTCGCGGTCGGCGATCTCGCCGCCATGGACGCGAACACTGCGTGCCGCGTCGGTAGACCCGCCGGTGGCGGACTTACGACGGGCGACGGCACGGGTTGCCATGCGTGCTCCCTTGCGATGGTGGTGGTCAGCGGGCGGTCCTTCGGACGCCGGCACCGTCTCCGGTTGCTTCCGGACTCTCCTCGGGTGCCCTGCATCCGATGGAAACAACGACTGGAAACCGGACAGAATTCCCGGCGCATGCCCTATTTTTCTGATCTTGCAGTACCCTGTCCCGCCACAGGGGGAGGTCCGATGTCGTCGGAACGTACAGAGGTGCAGGTCAGACCGGGAGTCGAGGCTGACCTCGCTGCCCTCACCGACATCTACAACCACTATGTACGTGAGACGCCCATCACATTCGATACGGCCCTCTTCACTCCGGAAGAGCGCCGCCCCTGGCTGCTCTCCCACCCTGAAGACGGCCCGTACCGTCTGATGGTTGCCACGGCCGCGGACCCGACAGGAACCTCACAGGAGATCCTCGGTTACGCCACGTCCAGCCCGTTCCGCGCCAAACCCGCGTACGCGACCTCGGTGGAGGTCACCGTCTACCTCGCCCCGCACGCGGGGGGCCGCGGGGTCGGCACACTCCTCTACAAGGCGCTGTTCGAGGCGCTCGCCGGGGAGGATCTGCACCGCGCCTACGCGGGCATCGCCCAGCCCAACGAAGCGTCCACGCGGCTGCATGGACGCTTCGGTTTCCGGCACGTCGGCACGTACCGGGAGGTGGGCAGGAAGTTCGGCCGGTACTGGGACGTGGCCTGGTACGAGAAGGACCTGTAGGCCCTCACGGAAAGGCTCAGCCGAACTGCACCGACCGCTTCGCCATCCCCAGCCAGAACCCGTCGATGACGGACTTCTGCGCGTCCAGCTCACCGGTCACGTCCGCCGCGCCCATCGTGACGAAGAGGGGCGCGAAGTGCTCGGTGCGCGGGTGGGCGTAGCGCCCGGCCGGGGCCTTGTGCAGGAAGTCCAGCAGGGAGTCCACATCACGCGCCTCCAGGGCCCGCCGGCCCCAGTCGTCGAACTCCGAGGACCAGGTGGGCACTCCGGGGCCGGTGTGCCGCAGGGCGGCGAGGTTGTGGGTGAAGAAGCCGGAGCCGACGATCAGGACGCCCTCGTCGCGCAGGGGGGCGAGCTTGCGGCCGATCTCCATGAGCCGGACCGGGTCGAGGGTCGGCATGGAGACCTGGAGGACCGGGATGTCGGCCTCGGGGAACATCTCGACCAGGGGGACGTAGGCGCCGTGGTCAAGTCCGCGGTCCGGGACGTCCTGCACGGGGATGCCGGGGGCGCGCAGCAACTTGCGTACGGACTCTGCGAGTTCGGGGGCGCCGGGAGCGTCGTACGTCACCTGGTAGTAGTGCTCGGGGAAGCCCCAGAAGTCGTAGACCAGCGGGACGGGCTGTACCGCGCCGAGGGCGAGGGGGGCCTCCTCCCAGTGGGCGGAGACCATGAGGATCGCCTTGGGGCGGGGCAGGTCCGCGGACCAGGCGGCGAGCTCGCCGGGCCAGATCGGGTCGTCGGCGAGCGGCGGGGCACCGTGGCTCAGATAGAGGGCGGGCATGCGCTCCTGCGTGTCGGCGGACATTGCGGGGACTCCTCCAGTGCTTCCGGCGCAGAGTGCTTCAAATTTAAAGCTTCTTCCGACATGACTGTACGCCTCATTTGTTTAAGCTTCAAGGAGAGAGCTCGTAGAGTGGGATACATGAACACGGCATCCGTCCCCGATGAGGAGCCCCGGTGGCTCGACGACGACGAGCAGCGCATCTGGCGCTCCTACGTGCACGCCACGACCCTCCTCGAGGATCACCTCGACCGCCAGCTCCAGCGTGACGCCGGCATGCCGCACATCTACTACGGGCTGCTCGTCGCCCTCGTCGACGCGCCGCAACGGCGGCTGCGGATGACCGAGCTGGCCATGAAGGCGAAGATCACCCGGTCCCGGCTCTCGCACGCCATCGCCCGTCTGGAGCGCAACGGCTGGGTGCGCCGGGAGGACTGCACGGACGACAAGCGCGGCCAGTTCGCGGTGCTCACCGACCCGGGCCTGGACATGCTGCGAGGCGCCGCGCCGGGCCACGTGCGGGCCGTACGCAACGCCGTCTTCGACCGGCTGTCCCCGGAACAGCAGAAGTCCCTCGGCGAGATCATGCAGATTGTCGCCGAGGGACTCCAGCCGAACGAAGCGGGTGCGGACCTGCCCTGGCTCCGCTGAGCCGCTCACTCAGCGAAGCCGGGACAGATCCTGGAGCGTACGTACGGGGCGTCCCCATCCCCGTACGTACGTGGTGGTTCCCGAAGGGGTACGGCGTACGGCCGCCGTCAGTGGGCGACGACCGGGATCGCCAGCTCCTCCTCGGCGCCCTCCCCGGATCCGGTCACGGTGGTCGTGTCCGGACGGCCGGCGTTGACGAGGACCGAGACGATGACCGAGGCGAGCACCAGCATGCCGACGGCGAACCAGATCGCGTTGGTGTAGCCGTGCACCTGGCCCTCCAGCTGGACCAGCTGCTGCTGCGAGCGGGAGCTCGCGGAGCCGATGTGGTCCTTGATGTACGAGGTCGTGGCCGACGCGGCGATCGTGTTCAGCAGGGCCGTGCCGATCGCGCCGCCCACCTGCTGCGAGGTGTTGACCATCGCGGAGGCGACACCGGCGTCCCGGGGCTCGACGCCCAGGGTGGCCAGGGACATGGCCGGCATGAACGCCGTACCCATGCCGAGACCGAGCAGCAGCATGGCGGGCAGGATCGTCGAGGCGTACGACGAGCCGATCTCCAGCTGCGTCATCAGCAGCATGCCGACCGCGGCGACCAGGAAGCCGGGGCCCATCAGCAGGCGGGCCGGCAGGCGGGTCATCAGGCGGGTGCCGATCTGGGTCGAGCCGACCATCATGCCGACGATCATCGGCATGAAGGCGAAGCCGGTCTTGATCGGCGAGAAGCCCTTCACGATCTGCAGGTAGTAGGTGAGGAACAGGAAGGTGCCGAACATCGCGATGATCGCGATGCCGAGCGAGAGGTAGATCCCGCCGCGGTTGCGGTCGGTGACCACGCGCAGCGGCAGCAGCGGGGCCTTGACCTTGGCCTCGGTGATGACGAAGCCGATGAGCAGGACCGCCGAGGCGACGAACATGCCGACGGTCAGGGAGTCGCCCCAGCCGTTGGACTCGGCGCGGGTGAAGCCGTAGACCAGCGCGACCAGGCCGAGCGTGGAGAGCAGGACGCCGGGGATGTCGAGCGGGTTGCGGTTGCGGCCGCCCTCCGGCTCACGGATGACGAAGTACGCGCCGAGCGCGGCGACGATCGCGAACGGGATGTTCACGAAGAACGTCCAGCGCCAGTTCATGTACTCGGTCAGCACGCCGCCGAGGATGAAGCCGACGGCGCCGCCGCCACCGGCGATCGCGCCGTAGATGCCGAACGCCTTGGCGCGCTCCTTGGCGTCCGTGAACATCACGGCGAGCAGGGAGAGCGCGGCGGGCGCGAGCAGCGCGCCGAAGGCACCCTGGAGGGCGCGGGCGCCGAACATCATCGCTTCGTTGGTGGCCGCGCCGCCGATCGCGGAGGCGCCGGCGAAGCCGATCAGACCGACGACGAAGGCGCGCTTGCGTCCCCACAGGTCGGCGATGCGGCCGCCGAAGAGCAGGAGCCCACCGAAGGCGAGGGCGTAGGCCGTGACGACCCACTGCCGGTTGCCGTCGGATATGCCCAGGTCGGTCTGGGCGGACGGCAGCGCGATGTTCACGATGGTGGCGTCGAGGACGACCATCAGCTGGGCGAGCGCGATGAAGACCAGCGCCTTCCAGCGGTTGGCGTCACCGGACGGTGCCGGTGCGCCGATAGCCTTTGCGGCTGTTTCAGACATGGGGATACCCACTTCGGGACTTCGGAACGGAAAAAGAACGTGAAAGGGGACAGTCCGTCAGCACTGACGGCTGGTGAAAGACGTGACTAGAGACTGTTCTGGCGGTCTGAACTCATCGGTCAGGCCTGGCGGAGGTCCTCCAAGGTCAGCGCCGCGCCCGGGAGCACGGACGGGGCCGGGGCCCGCAGTCCGTCCAGGAACAGCTGAAGGTGGCGGTGCACGAACCCGTCGAGGGTGAGGCAGCCGGTGCCGGCCGGGGGCCGGGACAGCTGCGACACCGCGACCATCAGGTCGCCGACGCTCACGTCCGCACGGAGCTGACCGGCCGTCCTTGCCCGGTCCATGAGCTGCTCGACGAGCTGCTCGATCCGTTCGCGTGAGGCCACCAGATCGGGGTGGTACTGGTCGAAGGTGCTCTGGACCATCGGGCACAGCGCGCTGACCCGCTCGTCGGCGGAGGTGTGCACGAAGCGCTCCAGGGCACCGAA
This sequence comes from Streptomyces sp. NPDC031225, assembly GCF_055570355.1. Classification (NCBI taxonomy): domain Bacteria; kingdom Bacillati; phylum Actinomycetota; class Actinomycetes; order Kitasatosporales; family Streptomycetaceae; genus Streptomyces; species Streptomyces sp. NPDC031225. The sequence goes on from NZ_JBVIHJ010000007.1 coordinate 20,502, forward strand.
GGCGTCCCCGGTCTGCGCGAGTGCCAGCTCGGCCGCTTCGGACGTCCGGTCCAAAACGGAGCAGACGACATCGCGGACGAGCGCCTCGCGGTCGGGAAAGTTGCGGTACACCGTGGCGTTGCCGACGCCGGCCCTGCGAGCGATGTCGTCGAGCGGCACGTCGGGGCCGAACTCGGTGAACATCTCACGGGCGGCGGTGACGATCCGCTCCCGGTTGCGCAGCGCGTCGGCGCGGGGGGCCTTTCGCTGCACGGGGAGGGCGGTCTGCACGGTGTGCTCCTCGGTCGATTCCTCGGTTGACAGGGATCCGGGGAGTCAATCCCCGTTTCGCTCGGACACAGGTCTAAACGGGGAGACGCTCCCCGGTTATTTCGGGTTGAGGAGAAAACATGATGTGACCTGAGTCACAGCCAGTCAGGGACTCGGCGATACCCACGTTCGGTCTCCTCCAGCGCGCGTCCACCCCTCCCCCGGCAGAGGGTGATCGAAAAGGTGCAGCCTTTCCGACCAGCGGCTGCCGCGCTCCGAAGGGTGCCCGCATGCCGTGGACCAGCCGTCGCATACGCCCGCGCCGCGTCGCCGCCCTCGCGTCCGTGACCGCGCTGACCCTCGCCGTCAGCACCTCCGCCGGCACCGGGCACCTGATCGCGGGGACGCTGACCGCGGCCGGCCCGATCGCCCAGGCCCGCTCCGACACCCACGGCGCCTGTCTCATCAGCGGCGGCCCGGCCGTCCAGATGTCCGAGGGCCTGCCCACCCCCGGCGGCTACTCCCGCTCCACCGGCACCGTCCACGCCCTGACCCTGATGGTCGACTTCTCCGACGCGCCCGGCTCCGGCAGCGCCCTCGACCGTTTCCGCGAGTTCTTCCCGCAGACCCAGGAATGGTTCCGCACCGGTTCCTACGGCCGTCTCGACTACCGCCCCGAGACCCCGATCACCGACTGGCTGCGCATGCCGAGGTCCTTCAGGTCCTACGGCATAGAGCGCGGCGCCCCCTTCGACCCGGGCTACCGCCGCCTGGTCCAGGACATCGTGGCCACCGCCGACCCCCGGGTGGACTTCCGGTCCTACGACTTCGTCAACGTGCTGGTGACCCCCAACGCCGGGCCGTCCGCCCTCGACACGGTCCTGTCGGTGACCTTCGCCGGCAACACCGACGCCCCGGTCGCCGACGGCGTGCCCGTCGCCAACACCTCGTTCGTCTACTCCCGCCAGGACGACGGCTCCGGCTCCCTCCCGCAGACCGGCTACCGGGTCCTGCCCCACGAGAACGGCCACGTCTTCGGCCTGCCCGACCTCTACACCCAGGCCGGCGGGGGCGCGGTCGGCCACTGGGACATCATGAGCGAGGACTGGGGCGCCGACAACGACCTCCTCGGCTGGCACAAGTGGAAGCTGGGCTGGCTGGACGCGACGCAGGTCGACTGTGTGACGGAGCGCGGGACCGCGCAGTACACGCTGACCCCGCTGGCCCGGTCCGGCCCCGGCACGAAACTCCTCTTCGTCCCCATCGGCCGCCGCACCGGCTACGCCGTCGAACTGCGCACCCGCGAGGGCAACGACGCGACGGTGTGCCGGCCCGGGATCCTCGTCTACCGGGTCGACGCGGACGTGGACACCGGGCGGGGACCGGTACGGGTGTACGACTCACAGCGCGACAGCGGGGGATGCACACGCAGCCCCAACGTCCACGCGGAACTCTCGGACGCCCCGTTCACGGCCGGGGAGGAGTTCCGGGATCCCCGCACGGGCGTCCGGGTCCATGTCACGGGGGCGGACACGGACGGGAACTACCGGGTCTCGGTGACGCGGGGATAACGGCGGGCGCCGGGCCCCGGATCGGCATCGAGCACCGGGATAGCGGCGGGCACGGGGACAGGGGCGGTACCGGGTCGACCGTCGCGGGGGTGCGACGGCCGTGCGGTTACCGTAGGTGACGCGGGTCTGACCGCGGGTCGGACCGCACTGCACCGCACCGCCACCGGCGTGCCACGACCGGCGTTCGGATTACCGTAGGCGTGCCGCGACCGCCCTACCGGAGAACCGATGCCCGCTGAGACGACGCCTTCCCTGCCGGTACCGGAGTCCGCCGTGCCGGCCGAGGCGGTCGCGCCGCTGATCCGGGGGGTCAGGGTGCTGCGGGAACTGACGGATGCGGGCGGGACGCTGAGCCTGAGCGGTCTCGAACGGGCCACGGGCCTGGCACGTTCCACCGTCGACCGGATCACCTCGACGCTCGCGCGCCTGGGATACGTCCGCCTGGACGGCCGTGACGCGGTGATGACCCCCCGCCTCATGGAACTCGGCAACGCCTATCTCGCCGCCCTGCGCCTGCCCGCCCTGCTGTCCCCGGTGGCCGACGCCCTCGCCGACGAGCTGGACGAGTCGGTGTCCCTGGCGGTCGGTGACCGGGACGGCATCCGCTTCATCCACCAGGCGACCCGCCGCCGCGCGATGTCCCTCAGCTTCCGCATCGGCGACCTGCTCCCCGCCGAACGCACCGCGCCGGGGCCCCTGTTCGCGTCCGAGTGGACCGACGCCGACTGGCACGCCTGGCGCGAACGCCGGGCGGCGGACCAGGCCGACCGGGGCTTTCCGGCCGTACCGCCTCGGGAACTCCCCTGCGCGGACGGTGAGTTCGAGAGTGCCGCTGAGCAGTCGGGCCGGGACGGCTGGGCGCTGGACGACCAGTTGATCGAGCCGGGGCTTGTGGCGGTCTCCGTTCCGGTACGGGACCCGCGCACCGGCCGGATCGCCTGCGTGGCGAACGTCGTGAGCCACACCAGCCGGCACACGGCGACGGATCTGCGCGACACCCTGCTGCCGCGCCTGCGGGCGGCGGTGGCCGAGATGGAACGCGAGCTGGCCTCCGCCCCGCAGCCGGACCCGGGCCCGCCGCCCGCGAACCTCGTCTCCTGGATCGGCGCCTCCAAGCACGAACTGGGCCGGGACTTCATCGAGTCCCTCGCGCGCGGTCTGACGGTCCTGACGGCGTTCGGCGCGGGCCGGGCCGCGCTGACGCTGACGGACGTGGCGCGGGCGACGGGACTGGCGCGGGCGACGGCCCGCCGGGCCCTGATCACGTACGAACACCTCGGCCTGATCAGCCAGCAGCCGGAGTCCCGGACCTTCGGCCTCACCCCCCGGGTGCTGTCCCTGGGCTTCCCGCCCCTGTCCCGTACGTCCCTGCCGCGCATCGCGGCACCGCACCTGGCGGACCTGGCGGCGCGGGTCGGCGAGTCGACGGCGCTGGCGGTGCTGGTGTCCTCGGGGCCGGGCGCCGAGATCCAGTACACGGCACGGGCGGTGTCCCCACGGATCATGGGCGTGGACATCAGGGTGGGCACCCGGCTGCCGGCGGCGGCGACCTCCCTGGGCCGGGTCCTGCTGTCGGACACCCAGGACCACGCCCTGCTCGACGAGGACTGGGAGGACGGTCTGCGCACCCTCGCCGTGCCGCTCCACGACCGGACGGGCCGGGTGGTCGCCGCCGTGAACGTGGCCCTGCACGCGGCGGGCCGCACCCCGCGGGAATGCCTCGACGAACTCCTCCCCGAACTGCGCCTGACGGCGAGCCGCATCGAGACGGAACTCCGGACGGCGGGCCACTTCACGAAGGTCCCACTTCTCTGAGCCCGTCCGCTTCACCGACCCCGTCCCGCTTCTCCGACCCGGCGGCGTTTCTTTCCCGTTTTTCAGTGCCCGTGGCGGGCTACTGACCAATTCCCCACGGCCCGAGACTCGGTTCCGGCCGTGGGCACTCCCCCTCGTCGACGTGCCCAGGAAAAGGTCAAGTGCATCGCCCTGACCTTCGACGACGGCCCGTCCGCCGCGTACACCGCGCCCCTGCTGACGTACCTCGCGCAGTACGACGCGCGCGCCACGTTCTTCACGGTCGGGCAGAACGTCGTGGCCCACCCCGCCCTGGTGCGCGCCGAGGCCCGCGCGGGCAACGAGGTGGGCAACCACTCCTACAGCCACCCCGACCTCACCAAGCTCAGCCCGGAGCGGGCCGCCTACCAGCTGAACCGCACCAGTGCCGCCATCAAGGCCGCCACCGGCACGGCTCCCACCCTGTTCCGCCCGCCGTACGGCGCCATCAACAACACGGTCCGCCACGCCACCCGGCTCTCCCCGGTGCTGTGGACCCTGGACACCGAGGACTGGAAGTACCCGGACGCCTCGAAGGTCGCCCTGACCGTCATCGACAGGGTGCAGCGCAACGACGTCGTCCTCATGCACGACATCCACTCCACGTCGTGGCCGCCGTCCCCCAGATCCTGCGCACGCTCTCCGCCGAGGGCTACCACTTCGTCACCGTCAGCCACCTGCGCGCGACGATGTGACCTTGCGCGGTCGGACGGATCCTTGCGGCTCACCGAGACCTCCGGCCTGCCGCCTGGCGCAGCAGACTCGTTTCCTGGCCTGGCTGTCGCGGCCGCCGTAACCCGCTGCCATGGGGCAGGGCATGCTCGGGCAAGCGGCCGCAGTTGGCGGAGGCCGCGTCGAAGGTGCCTCGCCCTGGGACAACCAGGGCAAAGCTGCTCCACACTCCACTCCAAACTCCAACCGAACGCTGCCCGCCCGCCGCCTGTCCGCGCCTTATACCGATGCCGCTCGCCGGCGCGCATCCGCTACGCTGTTCCTGGTCGGTCGTTGGCGCACCGCGTTGTCTGTTCAAATAAGACTGCAGAGGCCGTCGCACCACGTCTGACCAGCGGGCTTGTGATCCTTACGGAAGATCCGTCTCCTGGATTTTCTCCAAGGCTGTCCACAAGCCCCCGCCTTCGTAGCTCAGGGGATAGAGCACCGCTCTCCTAAAGCGGGTGTCGCAGGTTCGAATCCTGCCGGGGGCACACGACTAAGGGCCAGTTCAGGGGCATGGTCCCCTCGAACTGGCCCTTTGCCATGATCACGGCTGTGCCACATACGTGCCAGAAATGCCACTACGATGCCACGTCGCCATTCCCCCGTTCCTTACGGATCATCAAGCCCCGGCTGCGCTCCGCTCCGCCAGGCGCGCTTCCCGGCTCTGGCTGCGCCAGCGCTCCTGCCTTCGGCCCGCTCAGCACTGCCTCCGCCGACGCGCGCCCACATGTGGATTGGGCCGAAAGCAATGAGTCGATCACTGCAAAGTGCGGCCGCCGGGTCAAGGCGATGCCTCCGGCGGGGGATCGGCCGGCACCGGGATGCAGGGGGCGCCGTTCGCGACTGCGGGTTCGTAGTGGTGTGCGCGGCCCATCCCGACCACCATCGACCCAGGCAGAGCCGAGCAGACGCAGCCCATGGCGTCCAGGTCGTTCGTACAGTGGCGCGCTCCACCTGGACGCCATGAATCACGCCCGCTCCACGGTGTGCGGGTCGACGGCGGACGGGATGAGAGCTGGGGAGAGTGGTGGGTGAGGAAGTGGGCGGCCGATTAGTCGCGGTTGGGCCAGATCGGGCCCTGGTCGGTCCAGATGACGCCCTTGTTGCGGCACAGGCAGAAGGGGTGGCCGATCGGGTCGGTGTAGACCTGCCAGCCGTATCCGTTGGGGCCGATGAAGTCCTGCCTTAGCGTCGCACCGAGGTCGAGGACGCGGCGCTGCTCGGACTCGAACTCGTCCACTTCGAAGTCGAGGTGGAACTGCTTGGGGTGCTCGCTGTCGGGCCACTGCGGAGCGCGGTAGTCGTTCACCCGGATGAATGCCAGCTCGATCTCGCCGAACTGGATGCTAGCCCAGTCCTCGGAGCTGCCTTCCTTGATCGGACGGCCCGTCACCTCGGAGTAGAAAGCCGCCAGCTTCATCGTGTCCGGGCAGTCGATAATGAAATCCGTGAGTCGCAGCATCCCGCGATCTTGGCATGAGCTCACACCTGACTTCGAGACAGGCCCAAAGGGCTGTGGATCAGAAGGTGCCCGTGCCACTCTCGTGCCAGAACGGACGGGGACTCACGGGAAACCGGGGACGAAGGCGCCGGCCGTCAGCCGAGCGAGGCCCCGCACCGGGGATGTCTGGGCCGTCCGAGAATACTCAGCAGTGGCCAAAGACGCCCAACGACGACCACCAGGCGCACGAGCCCACCGCCCCTGAACAGCGAAAAACGCAGATCATCAAGATCCCCGGCAAGACCCTGGGCGAGAAGAAGAGTCGATGCCCTCAACCAGCCGAAGAGGTGGCCGCCGGCACGCTGGCCCCTGAATGCGCATGCATGGACGGCCAAAGCGGCACGCTGCGGGCGGGTGGAGCCGCTCTAACATGAACGGCACCTGGCGCCCTCCCCCGCTCTCCGGGCCTCGGCGACGACGCCGTCGGTTTCACGCTCTCCGGGAACTGCTGCCCGAGAGCGTGAAACCGAGGAAGAAATGGAGGAGGCGCCGAGGCCCTCGATGCGCACAAGGAATGATTTGTCCGGCACTCCTGGGTCGCGCAGGGACAGTACGCTGATTTCAGCGGGATCAGGCCCGCCCGACGGGTGCCGGGAGGAGCGTCATGACTGCCGAGACGGTGGCCCCTGCGTGGATGCATGAGCAGATCACGGCGGAGCAATACGACTCCTGGTCCGAAGAGCAGTGTGCGGGGATCGAGATCGTGGACGGGATGGTCGTCGTGAGTCCCAGTGCGTCCAAGCGGCACAACCGCCTTGCCAGGATCCTGGCGAACGCTCTGGATTCCGCGGCTGGACCGGACTGGAACGCCGACACGGACTTCGATGTCCGCCTCCAGGACGTGCCACTCACCAACCGTCGCCCAGACGTCGTGGTCTATCGGGCGGACACCATCGACGTCGCACCCACTCGCCCCGAGCATGTTCTGTTGGTGGCCGAGGTTGTCTCGCCAGGGTCGGAGACCACTGACCGGATCGTGAAACTGGACCAGTACGCCAAAGCCGGTATCGCGTTCTACTGGCGGATCGAACAGGCTCCTACCGGCGTCCCACTGATCTACACCTACATCCTCGACCCGGCTACAAACAGTTACCGGATCGGCGACATGTTCACCGGTGTCGTGAAGGCTTGCGCTCCCTTCACCGTGGAGATCGACCTCGGCCAGCTGTGACGGATCGGCGCCCGGCGGGGAGGAAAGACCGGCCCGCCACGCGAAACCGACCAGCAAGTCATCGAGAAGCGAACAGCCCCCTCGGAGTGGTCTCCGAGGGGGCTGTTCGTACCGGGGATGGATGGCGCGCCCTCGCCCTCAGGCCTGGAAGGCCTGGAGGGCCAGGGCGTCTGCGTCTGTGCTGGTGAGGCCTCGTCGGACCCCAGCAGGCCTCAGCAGACCCCCGGCCCCCAGCGACCCGGTGTCAACCGATCAGTACTGCTCGGTCTCCACGAAACCCGCGTCCGCGTTGTCGTCGGCGCCGAAGGCGTCGGCGGCGGCCGTGGGGTCGAATCCGGGCGGGCTGTCCTTGAGGCCCAGGCCCAGGCCGGCCAGCTTCGCCTTGACCTCGTCGATGGACTTCGAACCGAAGTTACGGATGTCCAGGAGGTCGGCCTCGGAGCGCGAAAGGAGCTCACCCACCGAGTGGACGCCCTCACGCTTGAGGCAGTTGTAGGAGCGGACCGTGAGCTCCAGCTCCTCGATCGGCAGCGCGAGATCGGCGGCAAGGGCGGCGTCCGTGGGGGACGGGCCCATGTCGATGCCCTCGGCGTCGATGTTCAGCTCACGGGCGAGACCGAACAGCTCGACCAGCGTCTTACCGGCGGAGGCCATGGCGTCACGCGGACGCATCGCCTGCTTGGTCTCGACATCGACGATCAGCTTGTCGAAGTCGGTGCGCTGCTCGACACGCGTGGCCTCGACCTTGTACGTGACCTTGAGCACCGGGCTGTAGATGGAGTCGACCGGAATACGGCCGATCTCCTGGCCCACCTGCTTGTTCTGCACGGCGGAGACGTAACCGCGGCCACGCTCGACCGTCAGTTCCATCTCCAGCTTGCCCTTGCCGTTGAGCGTGGCAAGAACCAGGTCGGGGTTGTGGACCTCGACACCGGCCGGAGGCGCGATGTCGGCGGCGGTGACCAGACCCGGACCCTGCTTGCGCAGGTACATCACGACAGGCTCGTCGTGCTCCGAGGAGACGACCAGCTGCTTGATGTTGAGGATCAGGTCGGTGACGTCCTCCTTGACGCCCGGCACGGTGGTGAACTCGTGCAGGACACCGTCGATCCGGATGCTCGTGACAGCAGCACCGGGAATCGACGACAGGAGGGTACGGCGGAGGGAGTTGCCGAGGGTGTAACCGAAGCCCGGCTCCAGCGGCTCGATCACGAACCGGGAACGGAACTCGTCGACGACCTCTTCGGTCAAAGAGGGACGCTGAGCGATCAGCACGAGGTATTGCCCTTCAGTGTTTGGCGCCCGCTATGTGACGCCGTAGACACCACGAGGGTACGGGCGGTTCGACACCCGCCGAAGCCGAACCGCCCGACGTCCGCCCTGGCGCCGTCTCCGGAAGGCCGGTCACACCGCGCCCGCCCGTGGTCTCCGCGCGGCCCGGATGCCCTGCTGAGCGCGCATCCATCCCCCTTGGCGCGGACCGAATCCTCCTGCCCGTTGGGTCCCGGCCGGACTGGGACTATCGTCGGAATCACAGTGCCAGGGCGAGGAGGACGGCCGGTGATGCCGCAGGACGAGGCCGTGATCGGCTGCACGGGGAAGGTGCTCATCGGAACGCGCGGTTCCGCGGGCCCCGGTGAGATCCTGGTGCAGGTCAGAGGCGGCTCCGAGACGTTCCTCGCCTGGTCGGAAAGCCCCTTGTCGGCGGGCGCGACGGTGCTCGTGATCGAATCACGGGGATGCCGCGAGGTCGGCGTCATCGAGTGGGTGGATCCATTGGACGCGCTCGGCGATGACACCGCCGGCGCCGGCTGAGGAGTACAGGCATGTTCGGATACCGCGTCCCCGCCCCCGACGAGGCGATGTTGATCTCGGGAGGCAGGCGGGGACTGGGGGGCGCTCCGTTTCGAGTGGTGACGGGGCACGGCAAGTTCGTGCTCCCGGTCTTCCGCAAGGTCAGGTTCCTGACCCTGTCCATGTGCGAGTCCGAGGTCACCGAGACCTGTGTGACCAGGCAGGGCATCGCGTTGCACGTCCGCGCGGTCATCGCCTTCAAGGTCGGCAACGATCACGAGAGCATCATCAACGCGGGCCAGCGGTTCCTCTCCGACCAGGACCAGATGTCGGTGCTCACCGGCCGGATCTTCGCCGGCCATCTGCGGGCCATCATCGGCTCGATGACGGTCGAGGAGATCGTCACCGAGCGGCAGAAGCTGGCCGCGGAGGTCCTGGACACCTCGAAGACCGAGATGGCGAAGATCGGCCTGACCGTCGACTCCCTTCAGATCCAGTCGATCGACGACGGTGACACCGGCTACATCGACGCGATGTCCGCGCCGCACAAGGCGGCCATCCAGCGGCAGGCCCAGATCGCCCAGGCGCAGGCCACCCAGGCCTCGGTCGAGGCGGAGCAGGCGGCGGCCCGCAACCAGGCGGAGTACGCCCGGCAGACCGCCATCGTCAGGGCCGAGTACTCGGCCGAGGTGGACCGCGCCCAGGCGAAGGCCGCGCAGGCCGGGCCGCTGGCGCAGGCGGACGCCCAGCAGGAGGTGCTCGCCGCCCAGACGGAGCTGGCCCTGCGCCAGGCCAAGCTGCGCCAGCAGCAGCTGGTGGCCGAGATCGTGAAGCCCGCCGAGGCCGAGGCCGAGCGGATCAGGATCCTCGCGGCCGCCGAGGCGCAGCGGATGAAGATCCAGGCGGAGGCGGCGGCCTCGTACGACCGGGTCGCACTCGACCGGATGCTGATCGACCAGCTCCCGCAGATCGTCAAGGAGGCCGCGGGCGGCCTGGCGGGTGCCAACGTCAACGTCCTCAACGGCGCGGACGGGCTCGGCGAGATCGCCGCGGGCCTGGTGTCGCAGGGGCTGACGATCCTCGACTCGGTCCGGCAGAACCTGGGCGGACAGGACTCCGACGGCCACCGCCCAGACGGCCGCCCCGGGGCGAGCGAGGACAGCAGCCTGCTCCAACTGCCCTCCGGCAAGGAGCAGAAGCCGAAGAACGGCCGGGTGGACGTCGACTAGGGCGTCAACGGGCGTACTCGCGTGGGGAGTTCATCCAACGCCGTGGGCACGTACGGGCCTCTGGCGTTGCGGCCCGGCGTGCCCGGTCCCTCGCGGCGGCCCCTGCCCTGGTCGTGGTCGACCATCTCTCTCCCCGGAGTCCAGAAATCTATCCTGGCCGCAGTAGACATTGCGCGGTGATGTGGTTATGGTTTCTCTCGTAGCCGAGATCGAGCAAGGCCCGGCAGACACGAACTGCCGGGCAGAAGTACCAGTAGGTGCAGTTCGCAGGACGGTGCGGTGGTGGAGTTCCGAAGCCAGGGTTGATGCAGGACGGCGACGGGACTGACGACCGCACCGGGTGACCCGCAGTGATCAGGGGTCGCCAGGCAGTTCGGCAAGTGCAGTTCGCAGGACCAGCAGTGCTGTTCAGCGGTACCTCGGTAAAGGCGTCGGCTGCGGGCGCGCGTGCCGGGAGGTTCGGTAGTGGGGTTCCAAGCCGGAGCAGATGCAGGACGGGCGACGGGGCTGGCTGCCGAAGAGTGGCGCTGTGACAGGCCACCAGCAGTTCGCAACATCCGCAGTACGCAACACCAGCAGTATCAGTTCAGCCAGAGGGAAAGAACGGAGGATCCAGGCACCATCAGGATCGCCCGGGCGGACATCTTGGGCCCGGGTACCGCAGGACATCGATAGTGAGGTGGTCTCCGGTCGAGCAACCGCGATCCCCGCAGCCCCGACTGCTCTCAGGTCGGGCCCGCGGACACAGAAGGCCGGCGCAGTACCAGGGCCGGCAGATGGTGTAGCAGTTTCCTTCGGGGCCCTGGTGCCATTCGGCACCGGGGCCCCTCCACGCGTTCCACAGAGAGGTGCGATGACAGCAGACGACTCGTTCGGGCGTCTTGACGACGACGACTACCCCGCCTACACCATGGGCCGGGCCGCCGAGTTGCTCGGCACCACGCAGGGCTTCCTCCGGGCCATCGGCGAAGCCCGTCTCATCACGCCGCTCCGCTCCGCGGGCGGCCACCGCCGCTACTCCCGCTACCAGCTGCGCATCGCCGCCCGTGCCCGCGCGCTCGTCGACCAGGGCACCCCCATCGAGGCCGCCTGCCGCATCGTCATCCTCGAAGACCAGCTCGAGGAAGCTCAGCGCATCAACGCCGAATACCGCCGCGCCGCCGAGGCGTCCCGACCGCCCGCTGCGTGAGACCGCGCGCCGTCGCGCGTGGTCATGGGCCGGGAGTTCCCGTCGCGCACGCCTTCGCCCACGTCTTCGGCGTGGGCGTTCTGCTGCGCATGCCCGGGCGGTTTGCGGGGCAGATGTCCAGGCGTTCGTCGGACCGGCCTCTCGAAAGACCGTCCTGCACGGTCTCCTAGCATGAACACATGCCTGTAAGTGACACCCAGGAGTCCGAAGGAGGACGGGAAGCCATGTCCCGTGACGCAGCTGAGGTCGAGCGCGTGCACATCGCCTCGGAGCGTGGGGAGCACCACGACATCGGACAGCCCCGCGGACCACAGGACGACGACACGGGAGAGAACGTCCACACGGTCGCCGCTCTGGTCGAGCGGGCGGCCGACCTGGTGGAGCCGATCAAGCCGAGGCTGCGGGGCTGGCTCCATGCCGGCATGGTCCCCGCCGCGCTGATCGCAGGCATCGTGCTCATCTGTCTGGCTCCGACCCCGCAGGCGGCCCTGGCCTGTGCCGTGTACTCGGTCACCGCCTGGCTGCTGTTCGCGACGAGTGCCATCTACCACCGCGGCACCTGGGGGCCGCTGGGCGAGGCTCTTCTACGACGTCTCGACCACGCCAACATCTTCCTGATCATCGCCGGCACCTGCACCCCTCTGGCTGTGCTCCTCCTCCCGCCGGACCAGCGATCCGTGCTGCTGTGGATCGTGTGGACGGGCGCGGTGGCCGGCATCGCGTTCCGGGTCCTGTGGGTCGGCGCCCCGCGCTGGCTGTACACCCCGTGCTACCTGGCCCTGGGCTGGGCACCGGTGCGCTACCTGCCCGACTTCCTGCATGCGGGCGGGGTGGCCGTCCTCACCCTGGTCGTGGTCGGCGGCCTTCTCTACAGCGCGGGCGCGGTCGTCTACGCCCTCCAGCGGCCCGACCCCTCACCCCGGTGGTTCGGCTTCCACGAGGTGTTCCACGCGTTGACCGTGGCCGCCTTCGCCGCGCACTACATCGCCATTTCCCTGGCCACCTACTGAGCGGCGCACCGACCGCGCACTGACGCGCACACCGACCCGCACACCGACCGCCACCGGAATAAGCTCGCTCTTTTGAGCGCTTAACGGCGACTGCCCGCCCTGAAACGCTGCGCTCCGAGTGGGTCAATATCTATGGCCGCCACGTGAGAGTTTGACCCGTCGCGCGGAAAGTGTTTTTGCCGCAATCGGCTGGGTAAAGGCATTTACCGCCCCTGGGCCATCACCTCGTGCTACTGTCGATCTCAGTTGCAGTTGTGGTTCCCAAAAACTTACAAGCGCCTTCGCCTCGCGGGTCTCGGCGTACTGCCCAAGAGGAGATAAGACATGGCGTCAGGCACAGTGAAGTGGTTCAACGCGGCCAAGGGTTTCGGTTTCATCGAGCAGGACGGTGGGGGCGACGACGTGTTCGCCCACTTCTCGAACATCGCCGCCCAGGGCTTCCGCGAGCTGCTCGAAGGCCAGAAGGTCACCTTCGACATCGCGGCGGGCCAGAAAGGCCCGACGGCCGAGAACATCGTCCTCGCCTGACGCTGACGCGTACTTCGTAGCTGGGGCCCGCATCCCTCGGGGTGCGGGCCCCAGCTGCGGACATTTCCAGGGACACCCGCCTCGTCCGAGGCGCAACCGGCAGGAGTTCGGCGTCCGGGATTTCACGCCCTTATGGCACAAGAAATTCCGCCGATGCGACCCACGCCCGATCAACTGCACCCCCCAGATTTCTTTTCGTATTCCATTCGGTCCGTTCTTGAGATTCCCCGCGCTGCTTACGCTGCGGGAATTCCTTGATACGTGCCGTATCAAGGAAGGTTCTCCATGAACTCCGCACGTACGAATGACCGATCTTCCCGCCGCAACCGTGGCGACGGCGCCACCTTCGGCGCCGGTGCCGGTTCGAGCCGGGGCAGCCGCTTCGGATCGTCCGCCCCGAGCCGTTCCGGGGGTCCGAGCCGCTCGGGGGGTCCGAGCCGTTCCGGCGGCTACGGCCGACGGCCCGCCGCGGTCCAGGGCGAGTTCGCCCTGCCGGAGACGATCACTCCCGCACTGCCCGCGGTCGAGGCGTTCGCCGACCTGGACATGCCCCAGCAGCTGCTGGCCGCGCTGACCGCGCAAGGCGTGAGCGTCCCGTTCCCGATCCAGGGCGCGACCCTGCCCAACACCCTCGCGGGCCGCGACGCCCTGGGCCGCGGACGCACCGGCTCCGGCAAGACCCTCGCCTTCGGCCTGGCCCTGCTGGCCCGCACCGCCGGACAGCGCGCCGAGCCCCGCCAGCCGCTGGCCCTGGTCCTCGTGCCGACGCGTGAGCTGGCCCAGCAGGTGACCGACGCGCTCACCCCCTACGCCCGCTCGGTGCAGCTGCGGCTCGCCACGGTCGTCGGAGGAATGTCGATCAGCAGGCAGGCCAACGCGCTGCGCGCCGGAGCCGAGGTCGTCGTCGCCACGCCGGGCCGGCTCAAGGACCTCATCGACCGCGGTGACTGCCGGCTGAACCAGGTCGCGATCACCGTCCTCGACGAGGCGGACCAGATGGCCGACATGGGCTTCATGCCGCAGGTCACCGCGCTCCTGGACCAGGTCCGCCCCGAAGGCCAGCGGATGCTGTTCTCCGCCACCCTCGACCGCAACGTCGACCGCCTGGTCCGCCGCTACCTCACCGACCCGGTCGTGCACTCCGTCGACCCGTCCGCGGGTGCGGTCAGCACGATGGAGCACCACGTGCTGCACGTCCACGGCGCGGACAAGCACTGGACGACCACGCAGATCGCGGCGCGCGACGGCCGGGTGATCATGTTCCTGGACACCAAGCACGCCGTCGACCGGCTGACGCAGGACCTGCTGAACAGCGGTGTCCGGGCCGCCGCCCTGCACGGCGGCAAGTCGCAGCCGCAGCGCACCCGGACCCTGACCCAGTTCAAGACCGGGCACGTCACCGTGCTCGTGGCCACGAACGTCGCCGCCCGCGGCATCCACGTCGACAACCTCGACCTGGTCGTCAACGTCGACCCGCCGACCGACCACAAGGACTACCTGCACCGCGGCGGCCGTACCGCCCGCGCCGGCGAGTCCGGCCGGGTCGTCACCCTGGTCACCCCCAACCAGCGTCGCGACATGAGCCGCCTCATGAACACCGCCGGCATCGTGCCCGAGACCACCCAGGTCCGCACCGGCGATGAGGCGCTCGGCCGGATCACCGGTGCCCAGGCACCCTCCGGCATCCCGGTGACGATCACCGCGCCGGTCGCCGAGCGGCGTCAGCGCAGCACGACGTCGTCACGCGGCCGCCGCAGCCCCGCCTCGGCTGCCCGGCGCAGGACCGGGCGTCAGTCGTCGTTCAACCCGGCGGCGTAAAGCACTTCGTGTTCAGGTTGCGGAAACTGGCCCACCTCTGCAGGAGGCACGTTGTGACGATCGTTCAGATGGAGCTCCGCTCGACGGCTGCCGCCCCCGTACCCAGGACGGTGGCCGACGCCATGCAGACCGCCGGACCGCAGGTCTGTGACGACATGACCGTCGAGGTGGCCCTGTCCGTCATGGCGAGCGCCCGCACCGGGCACCTGATCGTCTGCGACAACGACGGCGTGTGCACCGGGCTTCTCACCCGGGCCCGGCTCACCGCGGTCCGCGACAGCACCTTGTACACGGACCGGGTCCAGCTGCGGGACATCCTCGTCGACCCGGGGCCCTTCGCCTCCCCCGTGACCACCATGGCCGAAGCCGAGCACACGATGCGTCACCGCCTGCTCGACGCCCTGCCCGTGGTCGACGAACACGGCAACGCCCTGGGTGTCCTCGCCCTGACCCGCTGAACCACCTCGACCGCGGCAGAACCGTCCCCTCGTTCTTCTCCCTGTGAGGCATCATGCGCTTCGTCATCGCCCGCTTCCCCTTCGACCTCACCAAGTTCGGCGTCCTGGAATCGATGAAGGGCGTCAAGCCCGAGGAAGTCACCGGGGCGTCCGTGATCATCGGCCGTCGCACCTACCCCGCCAAGCAGGTCGGGCAGGTCATCACGCGTCAGGACCGCCGCGACTTCAGCGCCGCCGAGGTCCTCAGGGCCATGGCGCACCTCGGCTTCACCTGCCGCGACGTCTCACCGGCCGCCGCACCCACGCGCGCGCTCAGCCCTCTCCAAGAGGCCTCCGCGATGCTCGGGACCCCCACGGCCGTCTGACCGACGGACAGGCGCGAGGCGCCACCGCCGCCCTCGCCGTCGTCTTCGAAGCAGCACTGATGGTCCGACCGGAACGTTCCGGTCGGACCATCAGTGCGTACGGGGGCGTCTCGGCGTCCTGTGACGACCTGACGCACCCGACAACCCGTCCGCGGAACGCACAGGTCAGCGAGAGCGCCAGGAGCGGCCCGCCAGGCGTTCCACGAGCAGGTAGTGGACGAGCAGCGACAGGAACCAGGTCACCACACCCCCGACCAGGAACAGGGCGAGCGGGCTGAGGCCGGGCTGGCCCCGGCGCAGCAGCCAGTACACGGGGAGGTGCAGCAGGAAGAGGCTGTACGACATGCGGCCGACCTCGGTGAGCAGGTCGGTCGAGAGCAGTCGGGCCAGGGGGCCTCGGCCGGTGCAGACCACCGCCGTCAGCAGGGCCGCGGCCAGGGCGACCGCGACCACGTACCGGCTCTCGCCCGGTCCGCCGCCGCGGAGGACCGCCGAGACCGCCAGGGCCGCCGCCGCGGCGAGGCCGGTCACCGCCGTCAGTACGGCAGCCGGGCGGGACAGCGCGCGACCGCCGCGTTCGGCCAGGTGTACGAGGCAGGCGGCACCGGCGCCGGCCGGCAGGGCGAGTGCCCGCAGGTCGGTGACGACGCCGACGCCGGGCAGCATCCCGCGGGCCGCCGCGACCGTCGCCGCACCGGTGAGCAGTGCGACGGCCAGGCTCACGGCGGCGAGCCGGCGGCGGGCCAGGAGGCCGACGCACGCCAGCAGAAGGGACCACACGAGGACGGAACGCGCGGTGACGTCACCCAGCCACAGGGGAGCGAGCGGTGAGTCCGTCGTGGGGACCGTGCCCAGGGGGCTCCCCCGCAGCCAGTCGGCCCAGCCTCCGTGGCCGGGGAGGACCGACGCGGCCTGCCGGGTGAGGTCGCGGACGACACGTGGCGGGCCCAGCGCCCAGCAGACCGCGAAGGTCAGGGTGACCGACACCAGCAGGGCGGGGACCATGCGCTTGGTCCGGCGGGCCAGGAAGCCCAGGACGCCGGTCGTTCCGGTGGCCGTCGCCCTGCGGATCAGGGGCAGGGTGGTCAGGAAACCCGAGAGGACCAGCAGGACGTCGACGCCCGCGCCGGACCAGGAGATCCACCGTCCGCCGGCGCCGGTGTCGTAGAGCAGAACGGCCAGCACGGCCGCGCCCCGCAGGCCGTCCACGGCGGAGAACCGTCTTGCGCTCGCCTCGTCCGCAGAAGCCGGTGCCGGGTCCGGCGCGGGCTCGACAGGGCGGGCCGGGAGGCGAGGGGTGCCCACGAAGGGAACGGCACCGGCCGGTCCCGCGAACACGGCCGGGAACCCGCCGGGGCCGGCCGCCCGCTCCTCGGTCCGTACGGCACGGGTGTGCCCGTGCGTCTCGGCCGGGTTCGGCGGGCGGTGTGCGCAGTGCTCTTGGTTCATCTCGGCCAGGTCCGGAAGCAGGAGGTGATGACGGATTCGGCTGGGCGGCCGAGGAAGGAGGTGGGGGAGCCGGCCGGGGTGCCGGCCTCGGGGTCGGCGTGGAAGTCGAGGTTCCACCAGTACAGGCCGGCCATGTCGCGGTCCCGGGCGACCCGGCAGGCCGCTTCGAACCAGCGTTTCTGCACGGTGGGGTTGGGTTTCCCGCCCCCCTTCCACACGGCCGGGTGACGGTAGGCGCCGTCCTCGGCGATGATGCCGACCTCGCTCAGCACGATCCGGGGCAGTTTCCCGGTGCCCTTGCGGTCCAGCCAGCGCTGCCAGCCCGCGGCGATCTGCGCGACGGAGGCGTCGTCGCCGAGTCCGGCCAGGGGGAAGTAGGCGTCTATGCCCAGGTGGTCGACGGGGACGGGGACGTGGCGGGAGACGTAGTCGTCCCAGTTGGCGTCGTAGGACAGTTCACCGGGGAAGGACTTGTGCGCCGTGGCGGTCAGGGTGTGCCAGCGCGGGTCGTCCTCCAGCGATGTCAGTTCCACCCCGAGGACGAAGGTGCTCGCGTGGTGGCGGGCCGCGAGGGTGAGGTAGGGCGCGAGGAATGCCCCGTACGAGCGGAACCAGGCCGCCCTGTCGGTGGGGGCGAGTGAGCCGCGCCAGGCCAGGGGGTCCTTGGCGACCAGGTTCTTCTCGTCGAGCAGGGGGCGCACGGTGATGCGCAGTCCGGCCGCCCTCGCGGTGTCCAGGAGCATTCCCAGGTGCCGTACGGACGGTGTCCTGGCCGAGGCGGCGACCCGGTTCGAGGTGGGGCCGGTGGTCGCGAACGGGAAGGTGACCGAGATCGCGTTCATGTGCTTGCCGACCATGTAGTCCACCACGCGCAGGGCGTCGGTGCGCACGGACGCGTCGGTCTCGCCCGGGTAGGCGTACCAGAGGACCTGCGCGCCGAGTTGGGGGTCGCCGGGTTGCCAGGGGTGGGCGACCTTCGCGGGGGCCGGGGGCCGGCTCGCGGACGGGGACACCAGGGTTGCCGGGGACGCCGGGGTCGTCGCCGTCGGTGCCGCCGGGGAGACGCACGCGGCCGTCGACAGGAGAACGAGCAGGACGAGACCGTAGAGACGGGCACGGGTACGGGTACGCATTTCTCAGGCCGGTTTCGCTATGACGACGAACTGGTTCTCCACGCCCCGCAGGCAGCGCAGCAGTCCCCGGAAGGACCCGGCCGCCTCCCAGAGCGCGAAGAACGGCATCAGGGCGATCACCGCCATCGGCTCCCACCACAGGCGGCGGCCGTTGGCCGACACCGAGGCGTTGATCTTGAGGCCTTCCCAGTACATCCAGACCGCGTAGCCCATGGTCACCGCCCACAGGGGCAGGATCCACGGGGTGACGGGCGAGGTGTTGAGGTCGCCGAGCAGCGCGCCGACCGCGAGGACGACGCCGACGTGCTGGAAGGGCCCCATCACCCAGGTCGTCACGCTGTACATGAGCAGGGCGCGGGAACGGCGCGGCAGGCTGCGGTTGAAGGCCAGGCCCACCAGGCCCCAGGACCAGCGCTCGCGTTGCTTGAGGAAGTCCCGCATGGTGGCCGGGGACGCGCCGTAGCTGCGGCCGGAGAACCAGTCGCTGCGGCCCTTGTAGCGGCTGGCGAAGACCAGGGCGAGGTGGGCGTCCTCGCAGATGGAGTCCGGGCCGAAGTCCCAGCCGATGGTGGCCTCGATGGACGCGCGGAGCAGCAGGAGTTCGCCGTGCAGTCCGGCCAGCGGGGTGCCGCCGCCGGTGAGGACGGCGAAGCGGGCGATGTCGTCGGCGGGGCGGATCGCGTCGGCCAGCCAGGTCAGCCGGTTGACGGCGTTCTCGCGCGGATAGGTCAGCATGCCCTGGGCGAGGTGCTTGCCGTCGGGGCCCGCACGGCGTTGGGCGTTGATGAAACGGGCGACCTGTTCGGCGGTGTCGGGGCCGACACCGGTGTCGTCGTCCATGTGCAGCACCCATACGTCGTCCAGGGCCTCGCGCTCCGCGATGCGCAGCTCGTGGGCGTAGTGGTTGGCGCGGGCCTTGAAGCGGGTGCCGTTCGGGGTGCGGTAGGCCTTCGGCACGGTGACCACCCGCATCAGGGGGCTGCGCGCGGCCAGGGCGTCGATGCGGGCGGCGGCCTCGCAGCCCTCCTCCGTGAGGATGTCGATGCGCAGGTCGGGGAACCAGTGCGGCAGGAACGCGCAGTACGAGAGCACCGACCGTTCCAGTGCCGGGTAGGTGTCGTCGCGGCCGATGGTCGGGACGAGCACGACGAGCCGGTCGTGCAGCGCCGGTGCCGCGGAGGTCCAGCCGCGCTGGCGGGCGATACGGCGGCGGGTCAGCACGGCACCGGTGACGCCGACGAACGAGCTGACGACGGGCAGCGTCCACAGGACGGTGACCGCCCAGCCCATCAGCGTCACCCGGGGTGAGTACAGCGTGGCGGAGAAGGCGTAGGCGAGGGCCGCGGTGACCAGAAGGGACAGGAAGCCCGGTTTCCAGGCTGCCTGCCGCTTCACCATCCGGGCGGTGCGACGGGACGGGGAACCGTCCGTGACGGTTGCGGAGATGGCCATGATCACCCACTTGAGTACGCCAAAGGCCGACTTGTCACTCAGGGGTGGAAAGTGCCCGAAGTGCTAAGTGGAACCTTGCATGACGATTACACCTTTGGTGAAGATGATTCCGGTCACAGCGCCCTCGTGGCCGGGCCGGCCGCGCCTCAGGAGCTCGTGAGGATCACGAGTCGCTGGGTCGCCCTGGTCATCGCGACATAGCGGTCGACCGCGCCCTCGATGCCCGCGCCGAAGTTCTCCGGGTCGACGAGGACGACCAGGTCGAATTCGAGGCCCTTGGAGAGTTCCGGGGGGAGGGACCGGATGCGAGGGCTCGGCGAGGTGAAGGCGGGGGCTCCGATGACGCAGGCGATGCCGTCGGGGTGGGTGCTGAGCCAGGTGTCGAGGGTCGGGGTCAGGTCCGCGGTGGAGCCGTGGGTGACGGGGACGCCGGTGGAGCGGATGGAGGTGGGCACGTTGGCGTCCGGGAGGGCGGCGCGGATGACCGGCTCGGCCTCCTTCATGATCTCTTCCGGGGTGCGGTAGTTGACGCTCAGGGAGGCGAGGGTGACACGGTCGAGGCCGATCCGTTCGAGCCGTTCCTGCCAGGTCTCCGTGAAGCCGTGCCGGGCCTGGGCGCGGTCGCCGACGATGGTGAAGCTGCGGGACGGGCAGCGCAGCAGCAGCATCTGCCACTCCGCGTCGGTCAGTTCCTGTGCCTCGTCGACGACGACGTGCGCGAACGGACCGGCGAGCAGGTCGGGGTCGGCGGTGTGCAGGGTGTTCTCGTCGACCAGTGCCTGGTGGAAGTCCTCGCCGCGCAGCATAGACACCAGGCCCATGCCGTACTCGTCGTCGGCGACCGAGCTCAGGCTCTCGACGACCGTGGCCATCTGCTCGCGTTGGGCGGCCACGGAGGCCTCGTGCCGGCGCTTGCGCAGCGAGGCTCCCGGGTCGCCGAGCCGCTGCCGTGCCGCGTCCAGGAGCGGCAGGTCGGACACGGTCCACGCCTGGCCGTCGGCGCGTTGGAGTTTCGTCACGTCGTCGCGGTCGAGCCAGGGAGCGCACATCCGCAGATAGGCGGGGACCGTCCACAGGTCGGAGACGAGGTCGGCGGCTTCGAGCAGCGGCCAGGCGCGGTTGAACGCGGCGAGCAACTCCCTGTTCTGCCGAAGCGACTTGCGCAGCAGGTTCTCCGGGGCGTCGCCGTCGTGCCTGTCCACCAGGATGGTGAGCAGCGCCTGCCAGACCTGGTCGCGGGCGTCGTTGTGCGGGGCGCCTTCCGCCGCGTCGAAGGCGTCGGCCCAGTCGCCGGCGCTCAGCGGGATGTCGGACCAGTGGGTCGTGACGGTCATGCCCTCGGTGGGCGGTTCCTCGTAGAACCCGACGGCCTTCTCGATGGCCCGCACCAGGTCGGCGGACGACTTCAGTCGGGCCACCTCCGGGTCGCTCTCGACTCCGGCCGTGGCTCCCTCGGCCACGAAGTCCCGCAGTACGCAGGTCTGTACGCCCTCCTCGCCCAGGCTGGGCAGGACGTCGGAGACGTAGGCGAGGTAGGGCCGGTGCGGGCCGACGAAGAGCACGCCGCCTCGGCGGTGACCGAGGCGCGGGTCGGAGTGCAGGAGGTAGGCGGAGCGGTGCAGGGCGACGACGGTCTTGCCGGTGCCCGGGCCGCCGTCGACGACGAGCGCGCCGCGCGATCCGGCGCGGATGATGGCGTCCTGGTCGGCCTGGATGGTGCCGAGGACGTCCCGCATCCGTTCCGAACGGTCGCTGCCCAGACCGGCGATGAAGGCGGACTGGTCGTCGAGTGAGGCGTGGTGTCCGGCGAACCCGTCCGGGGCGAACACCTCGTCCCAGTAGTCGCCGACGCGGCCGGCGGTCCAGCGGTACCTGCGGCGGCTCGCCAGTCCCATCGGGTTGGCGTGGGTGGCGCCGAAGAACGGCTCGGCCACCGGGGAACGCCAGTCGACCAGCAGCCGGCGGCCGGTGCTGTCGGTGAGGCCGAGCCGTCCGACGTACACCGGCTCGGGGTCGTCCGCGCCGACCATGTGCCCGAGACACAGGTCCAGGCCGAAGCGGCGCAGGGTGCGCAGGCGGGCGCTGAGCCGGTGGATCTCCGTGTCCCGGTCCATCGCCTCCTGGCCGATGCCGCCGGGCGCCCTGCGGGTGGCGTCGAGGGTCCCGGACAGTTCGGCGATCGTCTGCTCCAGGCATTCCGCGATGGCCGCGAAGTGCCGCTCGTCGCCGGCGATCAGCGTCGGGTCGGCCTTGGCGGCGAGCCGGTCGGGGAGGGCGAACACGCTCGTGGGAAGGGGGTTCACGGCAGCAGCTCCGATGCGGGGTCGGCGGTGACGATGTCGACCGGCGCCTTCACGGCCACCAGGGCGCGCACCGGCGCCCCGACCGGCAGTGAACCGTACACGGACAGAACAACATGCATGTATCAAATACCCCATTTACGGCAGCTTCTGGCCTCGGCCGGTAATTCTGCGCCCGGACGGGGGCCTTGCCGCAAGTCCCCCCGTGCGCTATAGGTTGAGAGTGGCAAGGAGTGGGGCGACCTCCTTGCCTTTCTCTTTGTCCGGCGACTTGCCCGGCGACCTCTGCGACCCCTGCGCCCCCGGCTCAGGCGGCGAGGCGCTCGGCGAGCACCTTCGCCTTGACCTCCGCGTCCTGGAGGGCCTGCGCGCGGGAGGCCTCGAACAGCGGGACGAACTCGGCGAGGGCCGGGTTGTGCGGGGCCATGGTCATCTCGGGGACGATGAAGTCGACTTCGAGCGCGAGAGCGCCTCCGAGGAGCGCCTTCAGGTAGGTCTGGACGAACTCGTCGGACTCGCGCGGGGTGCCGGGGGCGTAGGAGCCGCCGCGGCTGGCGACGACGGTGACCGGGGTGCCCTTGGCGGAGGGGTTCTCGCCGCCGGTGCGACCGAAGAGGACCACGTTGTCCAGCCAGGCCTTGAGGGTCGAGGGGATCGTGTAGTTGTACATCGGGGCGCCGATGAGGATCGCGTCCGCGCCCTCCAGTTCCTCGATGAGCTCCAGGCGGGCGGCGAAGGCCGCGGCCTGCTCGGGGGTGTGGGTGGCCGGGTCGGCGAAGCCGGCGGTGTGGGCGTCGGCGCTGATGTGCGGGACGGGGTCCGTGGCCAGGTCGCGGTATATCACCGTGCCGGCCGGGTGCTGGTCCTGCCACGCCTTGCGGAAGGCGTCCGTCACGGCGCGGGAGGCGGAGGCGCCGTCGGGCATGACCGAGGAGTCGATGTGCAGCAAGGTGGCCATGAGGTTCTCCATCGCGGTAATGAGCTAAGGATCGGTACCTAGCTATATCTAGCACAGGTACTTACTTTTTTTCACTACCGTACGGCACAAAGGTACCCTGCACTCATGACGGCCGAGCAGATCCACGACCGGGAACCGTGCAAGCGGGTCGACGATGGCATCACCCGCGTCTTCGGGCTGCTCGGTAAGCGCTGGAACGGCCCGATCCTCGCCGTGCTCATGGAGCGGCCGACCTACTTCTCCGAGCTGCGGCGGGCCATCCCCGGCCTCAGCGAGCGCATGCTCGCCGACCGGCTAGTCGAGCTCGGCGCGGCCGGGCTCGTGCTTCGCGAGGTGGACGAGGGTCCCCCGCTGCGGGTCTCCTACCGGCTGACCGCGGCGGGTGCCGCACTGGAGCCCGCCCTCAGGGAGCTCGCCGCCTGGGCGAGGGACCATCTGCCGGACGCGTCTCCGTGCCGGAACGAGGATCGCTAGCGTCCGGATCTCCGGAAGGTCTTCGAAACATTCGGAGTCTGGTTCGGATTTTCGATCTTCCATCCCCGCGATCTTCCGAAAGATTTCGCAGGTTTCCTCAGGTGAGAGGGCTGCCGAAGCATTCGAAACATCTGCCGAAACTGTTGACGCTTGACAGGGGCAGACCAAAACTGTGAAACATGACTGACACACCCGCACACCCCACGCGTCGCGGCGTCTGCGCGCTGCTGTTGGCCGGCGGAGCCACTCTGGCCCTGCCCGGCACCGCCGAAGCGGCCACGGTCATCACCACCAACCAGACCGGGACCAACAACGGCTACTACTACTCGTTCTGGACCGACAGCCAGGGCACGGTCTCCATGACCCTGAACTCCGGCGGCAACTACAGCACTTCATGGCGCAACACCGGCAACTTCGTGGCCGGCAAGGGCTGGAGCAACGGCTCACGCAGGACCGTGAGCTACTCGGGCAGCTTCAACCCGTCCGGCAACGCCTACCTGGCCCTCTACGGCTGGACGTCCAGCCCGCTGGTCGAGTACTACGTCGTCGACAACTGGGGCACCTACCGGCCCACGGGCACGTACAAGGGGACGGTCACCAGCGACGGCGGGACCTACGACATCTACCAGACCACCCGCTACAACGCCCCCTCCGTGGAGGGCACCAAGACCTTCAACCAGTACTGGAGCGTCCGGCAGTCGAAGCGGACCGGCGGCACCATCACCACCGGCAACCACTTCGACGCCTGGGCCCGGGCCGGCATGCCGATGGGCAGCTTCAAGTACTACATGATCCTCGCGACCGAGGGTTACCAGAGCAGCGGCAGCTCGAACATCACGGTGACGTGATGAGGGCCCGGGCGCACTTCCCGCTCCTGGCCGCCGCCGCGCTGGCCGCCGCCGGCACCCTCACCGTCCCCGTCGCCGCGCAGGCCGCCCCCGCGCAGGCCGCCGCCTGCTCCGGATACGTCGGACTCACCTTCGACGACGGCCCCGGAAGCGGCACCACCACCCTGCTCAACTCCCTGAAGCAGTACGGCCTCAGGGCCACCATGTTCAACACGGGCCAGAACGCCGCCGCCAACCCGGCCCTGGTCAGGGCTCAGGTCAGCGCCGGCATGTGGGTCGGCAACCACAGCTACACCCACCCGCATCTGACCCAGCAGAGCCAGGCCACGATCGACTCGGAGATCTCCCGCACCCAGCAGGCGATCGCCAACGCGGGCGGCGGTACGCCGAGGCTGTTCCGGCCGCCGTACGGCGAGACCAACGCGACCGTGAAGGCCGTCGAGGCCAAGTACGGGCTGACCGAGGTCCTCTGGCAGGTCGATTCGCAGGACTGGAACAACGCCAGTACCGACGCGATCGTCGCGGCGGCCGGCCGGCTCACGAACGGCCAGGTCATCCTCATGCACGACTGGCCGACCAACACCCGCGCGGCGATCCCTCGGATCGCCCAGACCCTGGCGGCCAAGGGCCTGTGCGCCGGCATGATCTCGCCCCAGACCGGGCGAGCCGTGGCTCCGGGCTGACGCCGATCCCGACCACTCAGCCACTCAGCCACGGGAGCAGCACCGGACAGCACGACAGCAATCCGGTGCCGGTGCGGCGGTCGTACCCATCGGCCGCCGTGCCGGGCACCTCGCGCGGCGCCGCGAGGATCGCCGACCCGTTCGGCTGTAAAAGCCGCGATTCCCCCCACAGGGCACATAGCTGCCGTAATCATGAGCGGCTAGCCCTGACCCATACCCGGCGCGTCCTCCGCGCGCCGCCCCGGAGGGAACCGCAGCGATGGCCACTCCCCTGTCCGCCGCGAAGATGCTCGCCGCACTGAAGGCCGAGGGCCTCACCGTGCACGAGCACACCGGCTGGAAGACCCACAACCGTGAGGCGGCGACCGGGAAGTCCTTCGGTCCCGTCATCGGGGTGCTGATCCACCACACCGGCGGGCACGGCGACAAGGAACTCTGCTTCAAGGGCAGATCCGATCTGCCGGGACCGCTGTGCCACGCGTGGCTGGGCAAGACCGCCGGGCTGTGGATGATCGGCAACGGCCGTACCAACCACGCGGGTCACGCCGACATCGACGTCCTGAACGCGATCCGCGCGGAGAAGCCCCTCCCCCACGACGACCTGGCCACGGCCGACGGCAACGACTGCCTCTACGGGCTGGAGATCGAGAACCTCGGCAAGGGCGAGGACCCCTACCCGGACGCGCAGTACCGGCAGGCCGTGCTGTGGGCGGCGGCGATCTGCCGGGCCCACGGCTGGAGCGAGAGGTCCGTGGCCGGGCACAAGGAGGTGCAGCCCGGGAAGATCGACCCGAGCTTCGACATGGACGACTTCCGCGCCGACGTGAAGAGGCAACTGGCCGCCGGCCCCGGCAAGACGGTGCCGACGAGCCGACGCCGCGTCCGAACGGAAAGCCCCGCGTCTGCGTGACCGGGCTCCGCGAGAAGCCGGGGCCGTCATGTGATTCGCGCCCGGGGTGTATCTGCCGGGCGGTTCCGGGCTCTTCTCCACAGGGGTCGGGGGACTTCCCAGGAGGTGGGATGCCATGGCGAAACGCCTGGTGGTCTGCTGCGACGGAACATGGAACGCGGCGAACCAGAAATATCGGACCAATGTGTCGAAGGTGGCGCGTGCGGTACTCCCCGCCTCCGCCGACGGCACGGAACAGCGGGTCGGCTACCTGAACGGCGTCGGGACCAAGTGGACCGAGAAGCTGCCGGGTGGCGCGTTCGGGTGGGGCCTGTCGGAGAAGGTGCGGGAGGCCTACTGCTTCCTCGTCGAGAACTTCGAGCCAGGGGACGAGTTGTTCCTCTTCGGGTTCAGCCGGGGCGCCTACACCGTGCGCAGTCTGGCGGGGCTGGTGCGCAACTCCGGGATCCTGCGGCTGGAGCACGAGAACCGGCTGGCGCAGGCGTGGGACCTGTACCGGGACCGGGGCAAGAAGCCGGCCGAGCAGGTGTCCAAGGACTTCCGGAGGGACTACTCCCACGAGACGAAGATCCGCTTCATCGGCGTCTGGGACACGGTCGGCGCCCTCGGCATCCCGATCCCGGGACCCCATGTGCTGTGGCCGCTGGTCAAGTGGGTCAACAGCCACTGGGCCTTCCACGACACCGAGTTGAGCAGCTGGGTCGAGGGTGCGTTCCACGCGGTCGCGGTCGACGAGGAGCGGCAGGCGTTCCAGCCGGCCCTGTGGCATCAGCAGCCCGGTGTCGGTCCGGAGGAACAGGAACTGAGCCAGGTCTGGTTCAGCGGGGTGCACTGTGACATCGGGGGCGGTTACCAGGACACCGCCCTGTCCGACCTCAGCCTGCTGTGGACGGTCGACAAGGCCGTCAGGTTCGGTCTGGCCCTCGACACCGCCGCCCTCGGCACGGGCCCCTTGCGGCCCCTGGGCGAGATCCACGACTCCTTCAACGGCTTGTTCCGTCTGGCCCCACGCCTGAACCGACCCATCGGCCAGGCCCGGGCCACGAAGGACGGTCCCCTCGACGGCCACGAGTGCGTCGCCGAGACCGCCCGGCTCCGCTACAGGACACCGCCGGACCCTGGCTATGACCCGCCCGGGCTGAAGAACTATCTGAACGCGACGGGCAAGGTCTGCATCGCACCGGTTCCCGGACCGCCCGCTCCCCCACCGCCCACCACGCCGCTGCTGATGGTGCGGCCTTCCGTGCCCGAGCCTCCGGCCCGGCAGCCTTCGTGACACCGGCGTGTTCACCCGTACAGATTCCCTGTACGGGTGAACACGGGTGAACGTACGCCCCTATGTGGGGAGTTCATCGGCATGAGCACCACCTCACCCCGCACCGTCCACATCCGCGACTCCAAGAACTCCGGCGGCCCCGCGCTCACCGTCGCCCCCGGCACCTGGACGGCGTTCCTCACGCTGGCCCAGCGCTGAGAGCGTCAGGGTCACGGCGATCGACAGGGCCGCCATCAGCGTCATCGCCGTTGCCGGTGAGGTGAGTTGGGCCAGGGTGCCCGCGAGGACCGCGCCGATGCCCTGGAGGGCGACCATGCCGGTGGTGTGCAACCCGAGGGCCTGACCGGCGAGTTCGTCGGGCGTGAGGGACATCAGGCGTTCCTGGAGGACCAGGGACGCGGCGAAGCCCACGGAGGCCACCGCGGCGGCCAGAAGTGACAGCGCCACCCCCGGCCGCAGGACGAAGAACAGGTACGGCACCGCCAGCAGCAACCGCAGCGGGGTCGCGAGGCGGGGGCGCAGCGCGGGCGGTACCAGGCGGCCCACCGCCATGTCACCCACGAACATGCCCAGCGCCCCGCACGCGTACATCGTGCCGGCGGCCGAGGGGGCGTAGGAGACGTAGAGCGAATCGCTGCCGACGATCAGGCCGTTGGGGACCCACAGGCCCAGGTATGCCAGGCGGCGAGGGCGGGAGGACCACAGGAGGGCGTTGGTGCGCCAGGTCGCCGCGACGGAGGGGCGGCCGGCGGAGCGCGGCGGGCGAGCCGTGAGGCCGAGGCGGGTGACGAGGGCCGAGAGCAGGTAGAACGCCGTCGTGAGGAGCAGGCAGGCGCGCGGGGACAGCAGCGTCAGCAGGGCGCCGCCCGTCGCGAAGCCGGTGATCTGGATCAGACCCCAGAGCATGTTGAAGACCGAACGGCCAAGGACATAGCCGTCCTTGGGGAGGATCTCGTTCATCAGGCCGCCGCGCACTCCCCCGCCCAGTGACGCGACCAGGCCCTGCAGGAGCAGGATCACGAAGATCCCCCAGATCGGCAGACCCGGCACCGCCAGCACCGCCGTACCCGCCGCGAAGGCGAGGGAGATGACGGTCAGGATCGCGCGCGGCGGCAGCCGGTCGGCGGCCGAGAGCAGGAACGCGCCTCCCAGTAACTGCGCCAGCTGCGGCCCGAACATGCTCACCGCCGACAGCAGCGGGGAGTCGGTGGCCCGGTAGACCAGTGTGCCGAGGGCCAGGCCGCCGATGGTCTGGGCGGCGGCGTAGGCGGCGAAGGAGAGCAGGAAGGGGCTGTACTCCGGGGTCCGGAGGAGGGTGCGGTAGCTGCGCATGCGGGGGAGTCTCGGAGCGGTCGGCGGCTGACGGTTAGTGTTTCGCGCGGTCGCGAAACCACGGGGGGCTTTGATGGGCTGGTGGCAGGTCGACGCGGACACGCTCGTCCGCAGCCGGTTCTTGGTCTGCCCGTTCACCGAGACCTTCGCGACCCTGCGGCTGCTGAACACCGGCACCGGCGCCCACCCCGGCGAGGACGCCTGGCTCCGCGCGCACCTTCCCGGCTATCGCGCCCGCCTCGCGGCCGACCCGGTGACCGCGCTGCTGGTGCGCTCCGCGATGGGCACGTCGTGGATCGCCGACTTCCTCGCCCCCCTGCCGCCGGAGGGGGCACCCCTGGAGGAGACGCTGGCCCGGATCCGGGCCAGCGATCCGGCTGAGGCCCGCGCGAACGTCCAGGTCTCCCTCCGCGGTCCGCTCCCCGCGATCCTGGACCGCGACGACCTCCCCGAGCGGGCGGCCGCGCTCCTCTCCTACGTCTGGACGCGGACCGTACGGCCGTACTGGGACCGTCGGCGGCGGATCCTGGAGGCGGACGTGGTCGCCCGGACCGCACAGGTGAGCCGGGGCGGCTGGGCGGCCGTCATCGACTCCCTGCTGCCGGGCCAGACCCGCTGGCTCGGCGACAACCGGCTCCAGGTGAACCGGCGCGATCGCCCGCCCCGCGACATCCGCGGCGCCGAACTCGTCTTCGTCCCCGTCACCCACGGACGCGGCTGGGCGACCTGGGAGGAGCCGGGACGGTACGCCCTCGTCTACGGCTGCGCGGGCGCCCTCGCCGACCCGGGTGCCCGGAGCGTGCCCGCGAGCCTGGGCACCCTGCTCGGCACCGGGCGGGCCAGGGTGCTCGTCCTGCTCGACTCCCCTCTGAGCACCAGCCAGCTCGTCGCCGTGACCGGGCAGGGGCTCGGGTCGGTGGGACGGCATCTGCGGGTGCTGCTGGACGCGGGCCTCGTGGAGCGGCGGCGGGCCGGGCGGTCGGTGCTGTACGTGCGGACGGCGGCCGGGGAGGTGCTGGTGGAGGCGTCCGGGGCGGGGAAGGCGGGAGCGGGGAATCCGCGGGGTGCACGGGGCGGAGTTAGCATCCGCTCATGACTACAGATGCCCCTTCCTCTCCTCTCGACGTCGAGATCGACGCCCTGACCGGCGGTTCCGCGGACCTCGCCCAGTACGCCGGCAAGGCGGTCCTCATCGTCAACGTCGCCTCCAAGTGCGGTCTGACCCCGCAGTACAACGGACTGGAGAAGCTCCAGGAGCGGTACGCCGAGCGGGGCTTCACCGTGCTCGGCGTGCCCTGCAACCAGTTCCTCGGGCAGGAGCCCGGCAACGCCGAGGAGATCGCCGAGTTCTGCTCGGCGACGTACGGCGTGACCTTCCCGCTGACCGAGAAGGTCGAGGTGAACGGCGAGGGCCGGCACGCGCTGTACGAGCGGCTCGTCGGGGTCGAGGATGCCGAGGGGCACGGTGGCGACATCCGCTGGAACTTCGAGAAGTTCCTCATCGGCCGGGACGGGACGGTCGTGGCCCGGTTCTCGCCGCAGACCGAGCCGGAGTCGGACACCATCGTCACCGCCGTGGAGAGCGCGCTCGGCTGAGCCCTGTGTTGACCTTGCCCCTGGGGCAGGGTCGAGCGTCTGCGTCACCGGGCGGAAGGACCCGTCCGGTGACGGAGGATGCCGAGGTGGACGAGAAAGAGCTGCTGACGATCGGCGCGTTCGCCGCACGCTGCCGGCTTTCCGCCAAGGCGCTGCGGCTGTACGACCGGCTCGGGCTGCTGTGCCCCGCGTATGTCGACGTGGCCAGCGGATACCGCTACTACCGCGCCGGGCAGGCCGAACAGGCCCGCCTCGTGGCCATGTTGCGCCACCTCGACATGCCGCTCGCGCGGATCGCCGAGGTCGTGGAGGCGGGCGGCGCCGAGGGCGCCGAACTGCTCACCGCGTACTGGGCGGACGTGGAGGACCGGCTGGCCCGGCAGCGGACACTCGCCGAGTACCTCCGTGGACGGCTGTCGGGGAGGAGCTCCGAGATGTACGGAAAGTTCGTGGTCGAGACGGTGGACGTACCCGAACAAGTGGTGATCACCGAGACCCGGCACACGCTGGCCGATGAGCTGCCCGCCTGGATCGGCGCCTCGCTGGAGCGGCTGGAGCGGGCGGCCCGGGAGTGCGGAGGGGTCCCGGCGGCGCCGTACGTCGTCTACCACTCCGAGGTGTCGATGGAGAGCGACGGCCCCGCCGAGTCCTGTGTGCCGGTCGCGGACGAGGCGGCGGCGCGGGCGTGGGCCGGGCGGCGGGGGCGGGCCTGGGAGACGGCGGTGCGGGTGGAGCCCGCGCGGCGGCTGGCGTACACCCGGGTCTCCAAGGCGCAGGTGGCGCATCCGCAGATCATGGCCGCGTTCGAGGCGGTGGAGGAGTGGATCGCGGCGCAGGGGCTCACGCAGGCGGGGCCGTGCCGGGAGGTGTACTTCGCGGACTGGGAGGCCGCGGGGCCGGAGGACCCGGTGTGTGACGTGGCGTTTCCGGTGAGGTGATGCGGCCCCGCGCCCCTTGAGCAGGTCCAGGTGTACCCACCCGGGGGGGGGCGCGGGTC
Source organism: Streptomyces sp. NPDC031225 (assembly GCF_055570355.1). Classification (NCBI taxonomy): domain Bacteria; kingdom Bacillati; phylum Actinomycetota; class Actinomycetes; order Kitasatosporales; family Streptomycetaceae; genus Streptomyces; species Streptomyces sp. NPDC031225. Next base: position 51,343 of record NZ_JBVIHJ010000007.1, read on the forward strand.
GGCATCGATATGCGGCTCCGCCGCGTGGGCGGGACCAGCCACAACCCACCCGCATCCGACACACGGCCCCCGGCCGAAACGCCGCAGGCCATGGCCGAGCCCCCTCGGCAAGGACGGCGATCTGGTCGAGAGGGCTCTGTGGTCGTGCTTGTGCAGTTGTCGCGAGCAGTTGTCGTGTGCAGTTATGGGTGAACGGGACGGGGATCAGGCCGATCCGCCCCTCACACCTTGACCGAGGACACGAAGGCACTCCACGCCTCGGCGGGGAAGGCCAGCTTGGGGCCCTCGGGGATCTTGGTGTCGCCGAGTTCGAGTGCTTCCTCTTCGGTCGACCTCACCATCAGGCACGCCCCGTTGGCGTTGGTGTAGGTAGAGGTCGTCCATGAGTCCAGGTCGCCCAGACGAATTGCCATATTCGCTCCGTAGCCAGATGCGCAGTGTTCGGATTCCGCCAACCTTTACTGATCGTTGGCGTGATCGACGCTACTCGCAGGCCTCATCTTTCGGAGCAGTCATTCACTCTTCTGGCGGCATATTCCAAGGGACTCTTCCAAATGGACGTGGCCGGGGTGTACTATCCGGCCCGCCCTGTCAGGAAGAAGCTCAACGGGCGTACTCCCGGGCGTACTCCTTGGCGAGGTCCTCGATCAGCTGACGCGACTGGTCGACGTTGAGCGCCTGCGCCCTCAAGTGCTCGTACATCACTGTGTACTTCTGCACGTCGTGCGCCTTCTCCAGGTACAGGTCGCTGGTGACACCCTCGATGTAGACGACGCTGGAGTCCGCCGCGTCCGAGAACTCCAGGATGGAGTACTGGCCGCTGAGCCCGGGATGCGCGCCGACGTCGAACGGCAGTACCTGCACGGTGATATGGGGCTGCTGGGACATCTCGACGAGGTACTCCAGCTGCTCGCGCATGATCTGCCGGCCGCCGACGACCCGGCGCAGGGACGCCTCGTCCAGGACCACCCACAGCCGCAGCGGGTCCTGTTCGGCGGCGACCCGGCTCTGCCTGCGCAGCCGCACCTCGACGCGCTTGTCGTTCTCCGTCTCCGTCGCCTCGGGCGCGCCGCCGCGCACGATGGCCTCGGCGTACGGCCGGGTCTGCAACAGGCCGGTGATGATCTGGGGTTCGTACACGCGCAGCGACTCGGCGTCGGTCTCCAGACCGATGTAGACGCTGTACGGAATGTCCCCGAACGCGTGCCACCAGCCCTGCTGCCGCGAGTCCTTGGCCATTTGCATGAGGGATTCGACGATGCGCTGGTCCTCGACCTCGTACACGCCGCACAGGTCGCGGACATCACGCTGGCTGATGCTGCGCCGGCCGTTCTCCAGCCGGCTGATCTTCGACTGCGACACCAGCAGGCGTTCGGCGACCTCCTCGGCCGTCATGCCCTTGAGCTCACGGAGCCTGCGCAGCTCCTGGCCCAGCCGGCGTCGCCTCACGGTGGGATTGACATTGGACGCCACGGGACGTGCACCTCCGGCTGCGTGCCTCGTTCTTGACTTTGCGTATCTGCTGTTGAGCAGACTGCCACCAAGGTGCTTATTACCGCTGGGAAACCGCGTATATGCGCTGCGTGCACGTCAGTTGAGGACAACCTGGCGGCAGGGCCCGGACATGCGGCCGCGCGGGACGTCGGAACCCGACGACGTCCGATGTACGGACGTACGGTTCCGTCGCCCCGCGCGGACCAGCGGCTCCCGAACCGGTCCTGGGGACTGGAGGTGCGGCGCTGAGTGGTGCGGGTCGTGCGGTGGTGCGGGTCGTGCGGTGGTGCGGGTCGTGCGGTGGTGCTGTCCGACGGTGCGTGCCGTGGAACTGCGGCTCAGTGAGCCACGGCGCGCGCCATCGGTCCTCGGCGCGGTTGCATCGGGACGCCGCGAGCGGGTTCCGGTGCGGGCCTGGCTCCCGGGGCGGCCTGACGGCCGGCGGGTGCCGGGCTGCGGCGCGGCTGCGCCGCCACGCCGTTCTGGACGTCCATCACCGCGTGCGCGACGAGACCGCCCATCGGGTCGTGCCTGATGAGGTCCCGCAGCCGGGAGCGCGAGGATCGTCCCTCGTTGCCCGGATACAGGTGCTTGCCGAGGCCGACCGCGTGTGCCAGGGCGGCGAGCGCCGCGGTCCGCGGGTCCGGCGGTACGCCGGTGCGGATCGCCGAGTCCAGTCGGGCCTTGATCTCCCGGCTGATCTCGTTGTCCGTCGCCTGGTAGCGAGTCGTCGGCAGCACTCCGCACATCTGACCCGCCACGGCATGCACCATGCCGCACCGCTCCAGATGCGAGAGGTAGGTCTGACGGAGCCCCAGTCGTGGCCCGCCGATCCAGTTCACTGCCCGCACGGGAGCGCCACGCCTTCGCAGCAACTCCAACGCGCAGTCCAAAGTCGGATCTCCAGTCGGCCGTGGGGCTACCACGGCGATACGATCCCCGTCTGGGGCTATCCGTCCGGCCAGCGCCAGCTCCACTAGCTGTGCTCCGGCCAGTCCGAGGTCGAGCGACTGCGGCTGTGCGGTGGTACCCGTGGTCGGGTCCAACGCCAGCAGTAGAAGCTCTTCCGGAAGCGTTCTGCGGCTCCTGCCCATCCATGCCTCCCCGCGTGGATGAAAGACAGGGTGACCCCTCTCACATTGGTCTGTCGAGGGTGCGTGACCTGTTTGTAGTGGAACCAGTAGGTATGTCGTTCTCGTCTACCGCTTGGGACAAGGCCACACACAGGACACTGGTACATGGTTCGGACAGCGTGGTGTGGCGGTTGCCCGGGCGGCGATTCAACGGTTCGGCGGACGCACGGTGACGGATACCCATCACGTGCGGCACAAGAGGAGGCATCGGTGGCGGGCGAGTCCCCCGACAGGTCGAAGCAGCACAAGTCGTCGGGAGAACCGACGTCGGGGAGCGCGAGTCCGGTTCCCGAGGCGAGGAGCGCGACTCCCGACCCCCGGCTGGCGGTGGCGAAGGAGTCCATCTCCCTCGGAGGCATCGACACCGCCACGAGGATCTTCTCGGTACGGGAACTCCCGAAGACCCCCGAGACCCCCGAGGAGGCCCCCGAGGGCCCCACAGAGGCCGCGGCGGAGGGTTCGGGCACAGGGAGCCCCGAAAGCGGCGCTCCGGCCCCGGAGGAGGCCCCTGAGCCCTCCGAGGACCCCGGCGAGCGAGACGCGCGCCTCCGAGACGCGGTGGCGGCGTGGGTCTCGACGGGGGACACCCCCGAGGACACGGACGCCCCCGCGCCAAGCGAGAACGACTCGACACCGGAGCCGGAGCCGGAGCCGGACGCGGAGACCGACAGCGAGCCGGACACCGCGGCGGAGCCCGAGACCGAGCCGGACGCCGACGCGGACACCGCGGCGGACGCGGACCCGGACCCGGCAGCCGACCCCGCCGACACGGACGCAGAAGACGCAGTCCCTGCCGACACCGACAAGCCGGACTCCCCAGGGGCGCGGGGAACTGCGCAACCAGCCCCCACCGAGCCGCAGCAAACCGACGACCCCGCCGACAAGGGCGAGACCTCCAAGGCCGACGAGGACGGCAAGGCCGACGCGACCGACGACGATCAGTCGCCCGTCGATCAGCCCACCGCCGTCTTCAAGGCCCCCCGGCCCCCCGTGGACCAACCCACCACCACGCTGAAGGTCGGCAAGGCGGCGGCGCCCCCCGGGCAGCCGGCCGACCAGCCGACCGAGGCCGAGCGGACGAGCAAGTTCGTCGCACTGAAGCCGCTGGACGAAACCCGCGAACCCCGCGAACCCCGGCCGAGGGCGGACGTGACCGCCGTAGTCCCCCAGGTCGGTCCGGAGCGGACCACGCAGCAGCCGCTGCCGCCGAGGCCCCCGCTCGACCTGCTGGCCGAACTGACCAACACCCCGCCGCCCCCGCCCAGCCCCCTGCGCACCGTCGCGCGCCGGCTGAAGATCTGGACGCCTCTCGTCCTGCTGCTCGTGGTCGTGTTCGCAGTCGTGCAGAATCTGCGCGCGCTGCCCGCCCCCACGCTCCAGCTCACCGGCGAGCAGACGTACACCTTCGAGGGCGGCAAGGTCGACATCCCCTGGCCCGCCGAGGGACAGGCCGCGCTGGACGTGCAGGGCGTCGGCACGTTCGGCTCGTCCGGTGGCCAGAAGCCCGTGCCGATCGCCAGTGTCGCGAAGGTGATGACCGCGTACATCATCCTGCGCGACCACCCGCTCAAGAGCGGCGCCGACGGCCCGAAGATCAAGATCGATCAGCTGGCCCAGGACCAGGTCACGGCCAAGGACGAGTCCACCGTCCCCGTGACCGCGGGCGACAGCATCACCCAGCGCGAGGCACTCACGGACATCCTGATCGCGTCCGCGAACAACGTCGCGCGACTGCTCGCCCGCTGGGACTCCGGGTCCGAGAAGGCGTTCGTCACCAAGATGAACGCCACCGCCAAGGACCTCGGCATGACCAACACCACGTACACCGACCCGTCGGGCCTGAACAACACGACGGTGAGCACGGCCGTGGACCAGGTGAAGCTGGCCAGGACGGCGATGGAGCTGCCCGCCTTCCGCGAGGTCGCAGCCGTGATGTCGTACTACGACTACAAGAACAACAAGCACAACAACTTCAACCGCCTGGTGGGCTACAACAACGTCGTCGGCATCAAGACCGGCACCACCACCTCCGCTCTCGGCAACCTCGTCTTCGCGGCGAAGAAGGACGTGAACGGCGAGACCCACCGGATCGTCGGAGCCGTGGTGCGGCAGCCCGCGGGCGGTGACGACAACACGATCCTCGCGGGCGCCCTGTACGCGGGCAAACAGCTCGTCCTGGCGGCGCAGGGCGCGCTGGAGTCCGCGAAGATCCTCAAGAAGGGCGACGTCGTCGGGTACGTGGACGACGGGCTAGGCGGTCACACCCCCGTCGTGCTCACCAAGGACGTCACCGCCGTCGGCTGGCCCGGCCTGAAGGTGAAGCTGTCCTTCGCCGCCGACGACGTGCCGCACACCGCGCAGGCCGGCACCAAGGTCGGCACGCTGACCGTCGGTGACGGCGACGGCGGTGCCGTCGAGGTCCCGGTCACCCTCCAGAAGGATCTGGCCGAACCGGGCTTCACCGACAAGCTGACCCGCGTCGGCTGACCGGAAACGGGACGGACGCACCGCGCGGCCCGTCGGCCGGACCCCGTCGGGGTTCGGGCCGGCGGGCCGCGTGCTAGCGTCACGAACCGGGGCAGGTGCCGCTGGGACGCGGCCGGGACATGAAGACGGGACACCACGGGGAGTGCCTTCAGGTGGCCACTGCGGAGCCGACACGCGCCGACGACACCGACCCTGGGCCGGGTACCGGGCCGCGAATACGCGTGCCCGCGGAATCTGAGACCGGGAACGGCGGGCCCCTCCGGGGCAGGGAGCGGGCCAGGGCCGCCCTCCTCGCGCTGCGCGAGCGCATGCTGCGCCATCCGGTGGTCTCCCTCACCGTGCTCTCCGGCATCCTCCACATCGTCTGGTTCTTCACGTTCGCGAACAGCGGCGGCGACCTGGCGGCGCAGGACGCGTGGGCCGAGTTCGTCGGCCGGCACCCCGACTCCGCGTACAACCTCGCCTGGTACGGCGGCATGCACCCGGTGTCGTACAGCATCGTCTCGCCGTATCTGATGTCGGTCCTCGGCGTCCGTACGACGATGATGCTCGCCGGGACCGTCTCGGCCGGGCTGCTGACGCTGATCCTCATCCGCAGCCGGTCGGTGCGGAACCCGCTGTGGGCCTCGCTGGCGGGCGTGTACGCCTTCCTGTGCAACGCGGCCTCGGGCCGGGTGACCTTCGGCCTCGGCACCATGTTCGCGCTCGGCGCGGTCGCCGTCGTCTTCTGCTGGCCGCACCGCCTGCGCTACAAACGCTGGGCCAAGGCGGCCTGCGCGGCCCCGCTCGCCGCCCTGGCGACCATGGCGTCCCCGGTGGCCGGTCTGTTCGTGGGCCTGGTGGCGGTCGCCCTCTTCCTGCAGAAGAGGCGGCCGGGCGCCTGGGCGCTGGGCATCGCGCCCACCGCCGTGGTGGCCCTGTCCGCCTGGCTCTTCCCCTTCTCCGGCACCCAGCCGATGAAGATCGCCTCGGTGCTGCTGCCGCTGGCGTACGGCCTCCTCGTGTACTTCCTCTCGCCGCGCGAGTGGACGACGGTCCGGATCACGGCCGGGGTGTACAGCCTCTCGGTCGTCCTGGTCTGGCTGGTGAGCTCCCAGATCGGCTCCAACATCTCGCGGCTGCCGATGCTGTTCGCGGGGGTGGCCCTGGTGGCCGCGCTGCCCTTCACGGTGCCGCGCTCCCGCATGTGGTACGCCGTCGTCGTCTCCTTCCTCGGTTTCGCCACCTGGGTCGGCTTCAAGTCCGTCGACGACGTCGTCCACACGACGCCCACGGCGTCCTGGGCCCGCGAGCTGGCCCCCCTCGTCAACGAACTCCAGGGCGTCGGCGCCGAGAAGGGCCGCGTCGAGGTCGTACCGGCCGCCTCCCACCGTGAGGCGTCCGCGCTCGCGCCGTACGTCAACCTCGCCCGGGGCTGGAACCGGCAGGCCGACATGGAGCGCAACCCCCTCTTCTACGACGACACCCTCAACTCCGCGAACTACCACGAGTGGCTGCAGCGGTGGGCCGTGCACTTCGTGGTCGTGCCGAAGGACGAGCCCGACGGGGACGGGGGTGAGCGGGAGCGGGAGCTGGTCCAGCGCGGGATGCCGTATCTGAAGCAGATCTGGGGCGACGCGAACTGGCAGCTGTTCCAGGTGACCGACCCGGCGCCGCTCGCCTCGCCGAACACGGTCGTCGACCGGGCCGCGCAGGGCGAGATGACCATGCGGGTGAAGAAGGCGGGCCGGATCGTCATCCGGATCCCGTACTCGCCGTGGCTGTCGATCGTCGACGCGGACGGCAAGAAGCTGCAGGCTCCGCAGGAGACGGAGGCGTCGAAGAACCGGGCCGACGGGGAGCCGAAGGCGTTCGCCAACGTCAACGGGTGTCTGCTGGAGACGCCGGAGGACGCGGACGGGGACAAGTGGACGATGCTGATCGCGCCGAAGGCGGGGACGTATCGGTTGGCTGCGCCGTACACGGTGCCGCGCGGGACGCCTTGTCCTGATGAGTTGAAGTAGTTTCGCGGCTGCCGGCCGGTGGGGGCTGATCGCGCCCACGCGGCGGAGCCGCATATCGACACAGCCCCGCGCCCCTGAAGGCGGTCAGCGCAGCTGGTCCACGTATTTGTCCGTGCCCGGGATTGTCGGAATGAAAGGCGCCAGCAGCTCCACCCGACCCATCGGTGGTTCCTCCGGGTTCGTGAAGTTCTGCTCCCAGCACTCCCTCGGGTCCGTCTCCAGGAACCACAGGAGGGTGAGGCGGGTGTCGACGCCCTCGACCTGCTTCACGTAGGTCATCCGGTCGCCGGGGAGAGGCGTGGGGCTGAAGACGGTCACCATCGCCGCCGGGGAGCCGGCCAGCCTCTTCGGGAGGTGCCGGGAGACCAGCCACTCCAGCAACTCCCCCCGCTTTTCGGGTGATTCGGCGTCGATCACCTCCAGCACCAGGCCCGCGTACGGGTGGTCCAGGGCGTGGAAGTCCCTCGGGCCCGCCGCGCCGTCCCGGTAGACCGTGGCCTCGTGCTCCTGGAACGCCGTGAAGACGTGGGTGCGGTCGCGGTAGACGCGGCCGTCACGGTTGAGGCGCTTGTTGATGGCCACCGTCCACTTCATGTGGTCGTCGTAGCGGCCGTCGGTGACCCAGTACGTGGAGAGGTAGCAGCCGGAGGTGGTGGGCTGCGCGACCGCCGACTTCTCGGGGCCGCGCAGGAGTTGGAGGTCCCGGGTGGCCACCCAGCGGCGACCGGCGTACATCCAGGGCATGGCCATCGCGCCCGCGTAGTAGTGATCGTCCTCGTACCAGCGGTTGTAGGCGTACTCGTGACCCGGGTGCGGTTCGACCATGGTGATCAGCGCGTGGCCGGGGCGCACTCCGTAGGGTCCTGCGGCGGCCAGTTCGGCGTACGTCTCGCTGTGGGTCTCCTCGGACATGCCCTTCCCCTTCCTAGGCGCCTCGCCCATACTCTGACGCCCCGTCAGATAATGCGCCAGAGTCAGGGAGGCCGCCGGTATGTCACTCCTCTCCGGAAAGACCGTCGTGGTGTCGGGAGTCGGCGCCGGGCTCGGCCATCAGGTCGCCGCCGCCGTCGTACGGGACGGCGGGAACGCGGTGCTGGGCGCCCGGACCGAGGCGAACCTCGCCAAGAGCGCCGCCGAGATCGACCCGGACGGGGCGCACACGGCGTACCGGTCGACCGACATCACCGACGAGCGGCAGTGCGCCGAGCTCGCGGAGCTGGCGGTGGAGCGGTTCGGGCGGCTGGACGCGGTCGTCCATGTGGCGGCGTGGGACAGCTACTTCGGCGGCCTTGAGGACGCGGACTTCACGACCTGGCAGTCGGTCATCGACGTGAACCTGCTGGGATCGCTGCGGATGACCCGGGCCTGTCTGGCGGGACTGCGGGCGGCGGGCGGCGGTTCGGTCGTGTTCGTCGGGACGCAGTCGTCCGTCGCCGCCCCCACGCAGGTGCGGCAGGCCGCGTACGCCGCCTCGAAGGGGGCGCTGACCAGCGCGATGTACTCGCTCGCGCGGGAGCTCGGGCCGTACCGGATCCGGGTCAACACCGTGCTGCCGGGCTGGATGTGGGGGCCGCCGGTACAGGCGTACGTGCAGTTCACGGCGCACACGGAGGGCGTGCCGGAGGACGAGGTGCTGAAGCGGCTCACCGAGCGGATGGCACTGCCCGACCTCGCGACCGACGGGGACGTGGCGGACGCGACGGTGTTCCTGGCCTCGGACCGGGCGCGGGCGATCACCGGACAATCCTTGCTGGTCAACGCCGGGGAGCTGATGCGGTGAGTTCATATAGGTGAACGCAGGCCATCATCTCGAATATCTTTACCTCCCTTTGACCTGACGCCAGCTTGTCGTGTCCACGCGGTGGCACCCACGATGAGCGCCGGGCTGATCCATGGGAGGGCGCATATGAACGGGCTCGACTGGGCCGTGCTCATCGGCTATTTCGGTGTGATGGTCGCGATCGGTATCTGGTCGCACAAGCGCGTCGACGACGTCAGCGACTTCTTCACGGCGGGCGGCAAGATGCCGTGGTGGCTGTCCGGCATCTCGCACCACATGTCGGGCTACAGCGCGGTGATGTTCACCGGGTACGCGGGCATCGCCTACACCTACGGCGTGACGTCCTTCGTGACGTGGTCCTTCCCCATCGCACTCGGTGTCGCCGTCGGCTCCAAGCTGTTCGCGCCGCGCATCAACCGGCTGCGCTCACGACTCCACGTGGCCTCACCGCTGGAGTACCTGAAGAACCGCTACGACCTGAAGACGCAGCAGGCGCTGGCCTGGTCCGGCATGCTGCTGAAGATCGTGGACGTGGGCGCCAAGTGGGCCGCGATCGCGACCCTGTTGTCGGTGTTCACCGGCATCTCGCTCAACCAGGGCATCCTCATCACCGGCTGCATCACGGCCGTCTACTGCACGATCGGCGGCCTGTGGGCCGACGCCCTCACGGAGTTGGGCCAGTTCGTCATCCAACTCCTCGCGGGCGTCGCGATGTTCATCGCCGTGATCCTGAAGCTCAACGACAAGGGCATCGGGTTCCTCGGCGCCTGGGACGAGCCCGCGCTCCAGGGCCACGGCGAGCCGCTGGTCGGCCCGTACGGAACGGTCTTCCTGCTCGCCTTCCTCTTCATCAAGCTCTTCGAGTACAACGGCGGCATGCTCAACCAGGCCCAGCGCTACATGGCCACCGCCAACGCGCACGAGGCCGAGCGCTCGGCCCGTCTCTCGGCGGTCCTGTGGCTGGTGTGGCCGGTCGTCCTGTTCTTCCCCATGTGGATGTCGCCGCTGCTGGTCCAGTCGCAGAAGCCGGACGGCTCCGACTCCTACGGCCTGATGACCGAACAGCTGCTGCCGCACGGCCTGTTGGGCCTCGTCATCGTCGGTTTCTTCTCGCACACCATGGCCATGTGCTCCTCCGACGCCAACGCGATCGCGGCGGTCTTCACCCGGGACTGCGCACCGGTGGTGTGGCGCAGGGCGCGCAGCTGGAGCCAGGGACAGGGGCTGCGGGCCGCCCGCATCACGACGGTCGCCTTCCTCGGTCTGTCGATGGCGGCGGCCACCCAGGTCAACTCCCCCACCTTCAAGGACATCATCACGGTGGTCATCAGGTGGGTCGCCGGTCTGATGGGCCCGATGGCCATCCCGATGATGCTGGGCCTGCTCCGCCCGTTCCGCCGCTCCGGCCCGACGGCCGCGCTCACCAGCTGGTCGATGGGTCTGCTCGCCTTCTGGCTGGTCAACTACCCGATCAGCTGGAACGTCGAGGGCGGGGTCCCGCTCCAGTACCAGGTCTCGATCCCGCTGGCGGTCTCGCTCGTCCTCTACATCCTGATCGGCTTCCTGAAGCCGGAGGACACCCCGGAACGTCTCGCGATCATCGAGAAGATCAACACGGACGGCGACGGGGAGGGGACGGCAGCCGCGGCGATCCCGACACCGGCGGGCGGTGTGGACGACGTGATCGGCACGGGAGTGAAGGACTGAGAGCCAGGACCAGGAGCCGGGACCAGGAGCCGGGACCAGGAGCCAGGATCAGGAGCCGGGACCGAGAGCCGGCTCCAGGGCCCTAGGCCCTCGGATACCTCGCGAGCCATCCCGGGGACGCCCCCACCGGGCCGTGCAGCGCCGGTCCCTGGGTCATCTCCATCGCGAAGTCGTCGGCGAGTTCCAGCAGGGTGGGACGGCCCTCCAGTTCGGCCAGCCAGGCCGGCGGGAGGGCCGTCTCCCCGTGCAGGGCACCCAGCAGACCGCCGGTGAGGGCGCCGGCCGCGGCGGAGGGGCCGTCGTGGTTCACGGCGAGGCACAGGCCGTGCCGTACGTCCTCCCCGACCAGCGCGCAGTACACGGCGGCGGACAGCAGCCCGTCCGCCGAACCGTCGGCCGCCAGTTCCTCCACCCGCGCCGGGGTGGGCATCCCCTGCCGTACGGCACCCAGCGCGTGCTGGAGCGCGTCGGACACGGGCTCGTGCCCGGGCCGCGCGGCGAGCAGCGCGAGCGCCCGCTGCACCGCCCCGTCCAGGCTGTCGCCGAGGGACAGCGCGTGCACGATCACGGCGTACGCGCCCGCCGACAGATAGGCGACGGGGTGCCCGTGGGTCTGCGCGGCACACTCCACCGCCAGCTGTACGACGAGCTGCGGCTCCCATCCGACGAGCAGCCCGAAGGGCGCGGACCGGGCCGTGGCCTCGGGGCCGAGTTCGGCGGGGTTCTTGGGCGACTCCAGGGTGCCCATGGTGTCGTCGCCGAACCCGAGGAGCAGGGACCGGGTCGGGTCGCGGCGGGCGTACAGCCACTCCTCCCGGGCCAGCCACCCGTCGTCCTTGCGGCGTTCGTCGGGCCCCCAGTCCCGCTGCGTGGCGGCCCACCGCAGATACGCCTTGTGCAGGTCGGTGGGCGGATGCCAGGCACCGGTGTCCCGTCGCACCTGGGCCCGTATCAGCCCGTCCACGCTGAAGAGGGTGAGCTGGGTAAGATGACTGACGGCACCGCGTCTGCCGTACCCGAACCCGAGGTCGACGAGCCCCTCGGCGCCGTACGCCTCGCGGATCTCGTCCAGTCCGAGCCCGTCTATCGGCGCGCCCAGAGCGTCGCCCACGGCCACCCCGAGGAGGGTGCCTCGCACCCGGCTGCGGAAGTCCTGCTGCTCGGCCCGCCCCCAGACGACGGCCCCGGTTGTCGCACCCACTCTGACCTCCCCGCGGCGACCGTCCGTATGTACGACGCCCTGCACTGTAATCGACGGGAGGTGGGAGGTTCAGGGGGCGTGTGGGTATGCGCCGCTTCTACCGAAAGGCGGCCGCGTTGCGGACCGCCCACTCGGCGAAGGAGCGGGGCGGACGGCCGAGGAGCCGCTCCACGTCCGGGCGCGGGCGCAGCAGCCCGTCGGACGGGGCACCGAGCATGGCGAGGGTGGCGTCCGCGACCGGCTCCGGCATGAACCGCACCATCTCCGCCCTGGCCTCGTCCCGCGTCTGCTCCACGAATCGCACGGGCTCGCCCAGCGCGTCCCCGATCGCGGCGGCCTGCTGACGGGGGGACACCGGGGCGGGCCCGGTCAGTTCGTAGACCTGCCCGACGTGGGAGGCGTCCCGCAGGACGACGGCGGCGACCTCGGCGATGTCGTCCGGGTCGACGGTCGGCAGCGCGACGTCCCCGAACGGTGCCGCCACCGTCCGCCCGGCACGCACCGCGCCGGCCCACTGGAGCGTGTTGGAGTGGAAGCCGCCGGGCCGCAGCATGGTCCACCCGAGACCCGACTGCCGTACGGCGTCCTCCGGTTCGGAGGGATGGTCACCGCTGCCGACTCCCAGCGAGGACAGCAGCACCACGCGCCGCACACCCCCGGCGCGGACGACCTCGAGAACCTGTCCGAGGTCACCTCCGGCGGCCATGAAGTCGCCGGAGGTCAGGAGGAAGATTGTTTCGGCCCCGTCGAGGGCGGGCTTGAGGGTCTGGGGCGCGGAGAGGTCGGCCTGGTGATGCCGGACCCCCGCTGGTTGTTCGTCGGGGCTCCGCCGGGAGACGGCCGTCACCTGCTCCCCCGCCGTAAGGAGCGCCTTCACCAGCGGCCGCCCGACGTTACCCGTAGCACCGGTCACCACGATCATTCTGTTCCCCGATCCGGAGGCTTCTGTGGACACACGGCGACGCTACTATCGAGAAGTCAGTAGGTACCTAGAGGAAAGTATTGGACGAAGGGCACCGATGTGACCGAGACCACACCCCAGAACGCCTGCCCGATCGCCCCCGTCGTCGACATCGTCTTCAGCCGCTGGACGACACCGGTCCTCTGGGCCCTTCACGAGTACGGCCTCCAGCGCTTCGTGGAACTGCAACGCCGGATCGGCACGATCACCCCGAAGGTCCTCACCCAACGCCTCCGCCAGCTCGAACGCGACGGCCTGGTCCACCGCACGTACCACGCGGAGGTCCCGCCCAGGGTCGAGTACGAGATCACCGAACTCGGCCGCAGCCTGGCCCCGTTGTTCGCGACGCTGGCGCAGTGGTCGCCGAACCTGGAGAGGGTCGAGGAGGCCCGGCGGGCCTATGACACGAGGGACGGGAACGGCGGCCGGTCGGCGTGACGTCGGTCGGGCATACCGCCCACCCACCGTCGGGGAAATCTTGCGTTTCCACCCTGATCGGCTGATCAAATTGGACGGCAACAACGTCTCGAAAACCTCTCATTCCCGATCTTGACATCAAAGAGTTCACCCGGGAAGAGACGGTTTAATTGACCTATTTTGCCTTCGATGACGAAATTTTCCACGCCGATCAATTAGCGAATTTCCAGCCAAACCCCTTTGCTTGACACTTGCCCGTTCATGACTTCTCATTTGCTCACTTGTGAGAAGCGCGTGAAGAAGGGGTGGGGCAGTGGGGGACGGGGGACTGAGTGGGCCGAGTGACGCCAGACGGCGGCGGGGACGACTGATCTCGTTGACGGCGCTTGCCGTCCTGGCGACGACACCGAATCTGAATCCGGTGCTGACGACTGTGTCAGCAACCGCAGTTGAGCGCGGCGCACTCTCGGACACCGAGCAGGCGCAACTGGACGCCAAGGAGTCCGGGGAGCCGGTCGAGGTGGTTGCCGAACGGACCGAGCGCGAGACCGTCTTCGCCAATCCCGACGGAGAAACGTTCACGTTGGACAAGTCGATTGTCCCAGTGAGAGTGGAGAAGCCCGGGGGCGGGTGGGCGGAACCGGACGCGACGCTGGTGAAGCGCTCGGACGGGTCCGTGGGGCCAAAAGCGGCCGCGGTCGACCTGTCGTTCTCATCCGGCGGTGACGGCAAAGGCCTCGTGACGATCGGTGAGGACGGCCAGTCGGTCACCTTGGGGTGGCCAGGACCACTGCCCGAGCCGCGTCTTGAGGGACAGCGGGCCGTCTACGAGGACGTGCTACCGGACGTGAACCTGATCCTGACGGCCACAGCGGAAGGCTTCAGGCAGGTCCTGGAAGTCGAGACCCTGGACGCGGCCAAGGATCCCGAGCTGGCCTCGCTCGATTACTCGATGGTTGTCTCCCGTCTGCACGTCCGTGAGGGCGCGGCCGGCAGCATGGAAGCGACGGATGGCAACGGCCAGGTCGTGTTCCGCTCACCGTCAGCACGAATGTGGAACTCCGCCGGTGGCCAATCGCCCACCGCAGTGAGAGATGGAATCAGCCCGCAGACGGGACCAGTGGCGCCGATTCAGGCTTCTTCCGACGCGGAAGAACGCCCCGCTGGTCCGATCGACGAAGGCGATCCGCTCATGGGCCCCGGCATGGGGGACGAAGCAGCGGTCATGGACGTCGATGTCACCGCTTCCTCGGTGGTCGTCACCCCGGACACCGGCTTGATCGCCAGTACCACCGCAGCCGAACTCCCGCTCTACATCGACCCTTCCGTTGATCTGGGCGAGTCCGAGCGCACCGTTCTGTCCTCCGACGGTGACGTGTTCTACAACTTCTCCGGCGGCGACAACGGGATGAGCGTGGGCCGCTGCGGCTCGGCGGTGATCGGCGGGTACGTCTACTCCTGCACTACCGGCAGCGCGTACACCAACCGCATGTACTTCGAGTTCGCTCCGGGGAAGCTGAAGGGCAAGCACGTGCTGTCCGCGCAGTTCGAGATCACCGAGACCTGGTCGTTCTCGTGCGACCCGCGCTGGGTGGACCTGGAACGCACCAACGGCATCTCCTCATCCTCCAAGTGGCCTGGCCCCCGGGGGCCGAAGTCCGACAACTCCTGGGACCAGATGAGCGACCGGAATGTGTCCGCAGGCCGCGGCGGGAATTGCACCCCTTCACAACCGCGAGCACCCATTATCTTCAAGGACAACACCAAGGAAGAGCCGGACGAGAATCTGACCCCGACCGTCAAGGCGTTTGCGGACGGCAAGTTCTCCACCCTCACCCTGATGTTGATGGCGAAGGACGAGTCGGACCCGATCGCGTGGAAGCGGTTCGACGACGACGCGACGATTCAGGTTACTTACGTCGGCAAGCCCGCAACCCCGACCGCGTACGGGCTGGACACCGGAACGGCTGAGATCTGCTCCAGCGACTCTGCGCCCACGATGTGGACGGACCCGACGCCGAGCCTCACAGCCACGGCACAGACGGCATCGGGTGGAGAGGCCGACCAGTCACTGCGGGTGTACTTCGACGTGGACGTGCAGAATGCCGACGGCACCTGGTCGGATGCCAAGGAGCCGACCTCCGGTTCGGAGAGTCCGTCCCCCGCGGGCTACACGCGGGACGGGGTTGCCCAGAACAAGATCTGGGACGCCACGCTGGCGGACAAAAAGCAGTATCGCTACCGGGCCGCGACCAGCACCTACTACAACAAGGGTGCCTCCAAGCTGAGCAGCGACTGGACGCATTACTGCTACTTCACTGTGGACAGCACGGCACCCAAGCCGCCGACCATCACATTCGATTCCGTCTACAGTCCGTGTCTGCCGGGTTCTTGCACCGTTGCGGGTAAGCCGAATGTCGCGGGAAAGGTCACGTTCGGGCCGACGTCGGGTGACGTGAACGCCGCCTACCGGTACAAGCTGTCTACAGACAGCACGTGGCGTGCCTGGCAGAGCGGAGCAACGCGCACTGAGTCGATCATCCCGGTCGACTCCGGCACCATTACTTTGACCGTTCAGGCGCGGGACGCGGCCAACCGGCCCGGCGGTGAGAACGCCGTCCGTTTCCTGGTCGGTGAGAGCGATGGCCCGATCGGTTGGTGGACGTTCAACGAGGCGTCCGGCGACGCCGTGGACGTCTCCACTTCCGCTGCGGTCTACCGTGACGACGCGACGATCAGTGCCGGTACACGCGTGAACACCGGCCGTCGCGGAGTCGTCACCGAGAACGGGGCAACAGGCGAGGACAAGGCGCTGAACCTGGGCGGCCAGGGCTACGCCGCCACGCCCGGGAAACTGCTGGAGACCCAGGCGTCGTACACCGTGGCCGCATGGGTGCGGCTCGCGGCCACCGGGACCACGCAGACCGTGCTGGGCCAGAACGGTGTCACCAGCAGCCCCTTCTTCCTCGGATACTGTGCGGGAACCAACCGCTGGTGCCTGCGTCTGGCGGACGCCGACACCTCCACGACGGCGCTGGACAACCAGCGCGTCGACTCTCTGGAAGCACCGCAGACCAAGGTGTGGACCCACCTTGCGGCCGTCGTCGACCCGAGTGCCGGCGGGAAGTCCCTCACGCTGTACGTCAACGGCATCAAGCAGGGCACTGACGCCATTACCACAGGCGGTTGGTCGGCCGATGGCGCCCTCCAGATCGGCCGGGTGAAGTCGAAGGGGGCCTTCGCCGAGTACTTCACCGGCGACATCGACGAGGTGAAGGTATGGCAGGAGGTCAAGAACGAGGGGCAACTCGCGAAGGAGGCGAGTCTCAAGGACGCCGACAACAAGGCGCTCATGGAACTGGTGGCCCACTACGCCCCTGACGGCGCCGATGGCACGTCCCTGTCAGACCTGAGCGGGTACGGCAACACGCTCAGCCTGTCCTCCGGTGCTTCGTTGGACGGTGAGGCACTCGTCCTCGACGGCACGGGGGCGGCGACCCTCTCCCGCCCTGTCGTCGCCGACACCGGCTCGTTCACCGCGGCGACGAAGGTGGCTGTCTCAACGAAGGATTTGCTCGGCAAGCCCGACGGCTATCGGGCTCAGGTGCTCGGACAGCGGACGGCGAACGGCTCGTCCTGGAGCCTTTGGGTGGAGAAGACCGGAATGGTCTCCGAACCGGTGGTCGATGGCGAGGGCAACCCGGTCTACGACGACGAGGGCAATCCGGTCACCAAAGCCGAGCCGACGGCCCGCTGGCATTTCGGGCGCCTGACGACGGACGGCTCTGGCACATCCGTGTCCAGCAAGGAAGATGCCGTTCTGAACTCCGAGGTGGGTCTCGTGGGGGCCTACGACGCGCAGACGCGCACCATCACCCTCTACGTCGGGAGTGATCCCCAGAGTCCTCCCCAGGCCTACACGGCCTCGGTCGGCAGCGGTGAGTTCGCCGCGGGCAAGGGTTGGACGAACAGTGCCTGGAGTCACTACTTGTCCGGCCGGATCACCGATATCCGGTTGTGGGCGGGCGCGGTGAAGGACGTCGACCAGGTGGAGACCGTCGTCGGTTTCTGATCCTGCGTTCTCCGTCTTGCTCCCACCACGCGCACCGGCCGTCTCTTTCCCATGGAGTGCTTGCTGTGTCCTCTGCTCTGTTCCGTGTCCGTCTTCGTGGCCGGCGCACGGCGCTGACCGTGCTGCTCGCCGCCGTCATGTCGGTACCGGCGCCTCTCACCCCGCTTGCTGTGGCTGCCGAGTTGCCGGGCCGACCGGATGTACCCCAGGTCAAGCCCACCCGGGTGGTGGAGGTGACCTCACCCAAGGCCGCAGCGGCTCGCAGCATGGTGGCTCGGCAACGAAAGGCCAACCAGAGCCTGTTCGACTCGGCGCGTGCTGAGCGCCGCAGCACCTGGCCCAAGCCCTCCACGACCGAGCAGTCGCTGTCCGGCGCCGGGAAAGACGATGCCGTCGTCACAGTGGGGTCTGTCAAAGCTGCTGGCGCGTCGGGGCGAGCGAGTGCCAAGGGTGACGCCGAGGTCGTCGTTCTGGACCAGAAGACGGCCCGCCAGGCCGGGGTGACGGGCGTGCTGTTCACGGTCGAGGCGCAAAGGGCTGGGGAGGCTCAGGTCACCGTCGACTACAGCTCCTTTGCCTCTGCCGTCGGCGGGAACTGGTCCTCACGCATAGGTCTGGTCACCCTGCCGGCCTGTGCACTGACCACGCCCAGCAAGAAGGACTGCCGTACCCCCGAAGAGGAGTTGGCCTCCGCCAACAACGTGAAGGCCAAGACCCTCACGGCCCGCCTTCCGATCTCCGGCACGTCGCAGCACGCGCCCACGGTCATGGCCGTCATGGCGACGACGGCGGCCGAGTCCGCCACGGGAGCCGGGGACTTCAAGGCGAGCCCGCTGGCGGCGTCCTCGACCTGGCAGGCGGGCAACTCCTCCGGCTCGTTCACGTGGTCGTACCCGATCACCACCCCGCCGGCGGCTGCGGGGCCTTCTCCGTCCTTGGCGTTGTCGTACGATTCCGGCCGCACTGACGGACGGACCGCGAACACCAACAACCAGGGATCCCTGATCGGTGAGGGCTTCGACATCACCTCGTCGTACATCGAGCGCACCTACGGCTCGTGCGAAGACGACGGGCAGACCGACAAGAGCGATCTGTGCTGGAAGTACGACAACGCCTCACTCGTGCTGAACGGGCAGGCCACCGAACTCGTCAAGGACGACACCGACACCAAGGACGAGTGGCATCTCAAGGACGACGACGCCTCCAAGGTGGTCCGGCGCAAGGGCGCGGACAACAACGACGAGGACGGCGAGTACTGGGAGCTCACCACCAGCAACGGAACCATATACACCTTCGGCCTGAACAAGCTGCCCGGTGCCGGCACCGAGCGGACGAAGTCGACGTGGACCGTCCCCGTCTTCGGTGACGACAAGGAAGAACCGGGCTACGACAAGGGCAGCGAGTTCAAGGCCCGCTCCCAGGTCCAGGCATGGCGCTGGAACCTGGACCTGGTTCAGGACGTCCACGGCAACGCCTCCACGTACTGGTACACCGCGGAGGACAACCACTACGCCAAGAACGGCGACAAAGCGGCACCGAAGCCCTACACGCGCGGCGGATACCTCGACGAGATCCGCTACGGCCAGCGTGCCGACACACTGTTCACCGCACCGGCCTCGGACAAGGTCGCCTTCTCCTACAAGGAGCGGTGCTTCGCCACCAGTTGCTCGTCCCTGACCGCCGACACCGCCGACGACTGGCCGGACGTCCCCTTCGACACCATCTGCTCAGCGAGTGAAACCGACTGCCAGGCCACCGGACCGACGTTCTTCACCCGCAAGCGCCTGACGGCCATCGACACCTACTACTGGTCCCGGGCGGCAGAGCCGGACGCCTTCATGCCGGTCGACTCCTACGCTCTGGGCCAGGAGTTCTGGGACGGGCATGACATCGACAACAGCTCCGACCAGTCCCTCAGTCTCATCTCGCTGACCCGCACCGGCAAGGACGGCACCGCCGTACCGACGCTGCCGATCGAGTTCACCTACCAGCAGCGGCCCAACCGGGTGGCCGGAGGCACCCAGCCGGGTGGCGGCAGCATCCTGCCTCTGACCCGTCCCCGTATCGGCACGATCACGACCGAGACCGGCGCGATCACCTCCGTGACCTTCTCGGAACCCGAGTGCGTCCGCGGCAGCAACATGCCGACAGAGGAAGACGACAACAGTCTGTCCTGCTACCCGGTCTACTGGGCGATCAACGGCGGCGACACCCAGCTGGACTGGTTCCACAAGTACCGGGTCACCTCCATCACCACCAACGACCCTGCCGCGGGCAACCCGGGCACCCAGCTCTCCTACGACTACTCCAGCCCTGCCTGGCACTACAACGACGATCCGTTCACCAAGGACAAAGAACGTACCTGGTCGGTCTGGCGGGGGTACCAGAAGGTCACCTCCTACACCGGCGACCCTGGTACCACCCGCTCGAAGAACGTGAAGCTGTTCATGCAGGGGATGAACGGCGACAAGCGCAAGAACGGGCCCAGCCGCACTGCGACGGTCAAGGGCATTGACCTGAGCAACGACGCCGCGGTGACCACGGACGACCTCGACGTCGCCGACGTAACCGACGACGACCGCTACTCCGGTCGGCTGCGCCAGGAAATCGCGTACAACGGCACCACCGCGATCACCGCCACTGTCCACGACTTCTGGGCGCAGCAGACGGCCACCCAGAAGAAGTCGTATGCGGACATCACCGCGCACTTCGTCCGAACGGCTCGCACCTCCAGCCACATCTATCTGACGGCAGCGAAGAAGTGGCGCTCCACCGGTGTTTCGTACACATATGACACCAAGTACGGCATGACGACGAAGGTCGAGGACGAGGGCGACCGGGCCGTCTCCGATGACGAGACCTGCACCCGTACCTGGTACGCCCGCAACGACACTAAGGGCCTGACCGACCTGGTCTCACGTACCCGTACCGTTGCCAAGTCCTGCGCGAAGACGGACGACGCTCTCAGTCTGCCCGTCAACGCCGACAGCCGCGGTGACGTCCTGTCCGACGCCGCCGTCGTCTACGACACCGCCGGCGCAACCGGATGGACGGCCGGCCAGACCCCCACACTTGGCCTGCCGACCTGGACCGGCCGGGCCAAGGCCTACCCGGCTGCGTCCGATACCAGCGACCGCAATCCTCCGGCCGCCACTGGCTGGCAGACCGTCACCACCACCACCTACGACACCGCCGCCGCGAAACTGGGCCGCTCCCTCACCACCACGGACGCCAAGGGCCGTACCACCACGACCGCCTATTACCCGGCAGCCGCAGGCCCGCTGGCCACGCAGGTCGTCACCGCGCCCAAGCTCGCCTCCAACGGTCAGGCCCATCAGACGAGCACCAGCTACAACCCGTCCCGTGGCACGGTCAACTACACGCAGGACGCCAACCTCAAGCGCACCGAGCACAGCTACGACGCCCTCGGCCGCCTCACCGCGACCTGGCTGCCCGGCCGTTCCAAGACCGCCGACACACCCAGCGCCAAATTCGGCTACAGCATCGCCCGGAACAAGGCGCCCTGGTCGTCCGTGGCCACGCTCAAAGCGAACGGCACCACGTACGACACCACATTCACCCTCTTCGACTCGCAGCTGCGTGCCCTGCAGGTCCAGTCACCCTCAGCCCTCGGCGGCCGCGTACTGACCGACACCCGCTACAACAGCCGAGGCCTGGCCTACGAGACCTACGCCGACATCTACGACAGCGCCAACAGCCCCAGCGGCACCTACGCACAAGCGCCGTACGGAGGCGGAGCCCAGACCCAGACCCAGTTCGACGGCGCCGCTCGACCCACCACGGAGACCTTCCTCGTCGACGGCGTGAAGAAGTGGGAGACCACCACGTCGTACACCGGCGACTCGACCGCCACCTCCGCCCCCGCCGGCGGCAACGCCACCCGGACCATCACCGACTCCCTCGGCCGCACCACCGAAACCCGTACCTACGCGGGCACGCAGCCCAACGACACCGCCTACGGCTCCACTTCCGGCACGACCTACACAAGCGTCCGCCATACCCCGACCCGAGACGGCAAGCCCAGCACCGTCACCGGACCCGACAACGCAACCTGGTCCTACACGTACGACCTGTTCGGCCGCACGGTGAAGACCGTGGACCCGGACAAGGGCACCACGATCACCAGGTATACGGAGCTGGACCAGGTCGACAGCACCACGGACGACGAGGACCGCACGCTCCTCTACTCCTATGACGAACTCGGCCGCAAGACCGGTCTGTGGCACACCAGCCGAACCGACGCCAACAGGCTTTCCGCATGGACCTACGACACCGTCCTCAAGGGGCAGCCCACCGCGTCCATCCGGTACGACGACGGCGACACGTACATTAAAGAAGTCACGGCGTACGACAACCGCTACCGGCCGACTGCCACCAGCCTCACCCTGCCGTCCGACGACCCTCTGGTGAAGTCCGGGGCGGTGCTGAATCCGGTCACCTCTGAGACGGGCTACTTCGTGGACGGCTCGGTCTCGAGCTTCAAGGAGCCCGCCGCCGCCGGTCTCCCCTCCGAATCGCTCACTAACGTCTACAACAGTGCTGGCCTGCAGACCGGACTGTCCGGCAAATCCAGCTATCTGCTGGCCGCTGACTACACGGCGCTCGGTCAGGTCGGCCAACTCCAGCTGGGAACCTCCGACATCGAAGGCGTCAAGCGAGTCTTCCTCACCAACACCTACGAGAAGGGCACGCGTCGCCTGCTGAAGGCCGCAGCCGACGACCAGACCCGGGGTCCTGTCCAGGACCTCACGTACACCTACGATCTCGCCGGCAACGTCAC
The DNA here is from genome assembly GCF_055570355.1 of Streptomyces sp. NPDC031225. NCBI lineage: Bacteria > Bacillati > Actinomycetota > Actinomycetes > Kitasatosporales > Streptomycetaceae > Streptomyces > Streptomyces sp. NPDC031225. Next base: position 73,399 of record NZ_JBVIHJ010000007.1, read on the forward strand.
GGGCATCTCCGACAGCGCTGACATCGGAACCGGCGCGGACACCCAGTGCTTCACCTACGACACATACGGCCGTCTCAGCGAAGCCTGGACTCCCAAAACAGCCGACTGCGCTACCTCTGGCCGCACCACGACGAATCTCGGCGGCCCGGCCCCTTACTGGACCAGCTACACCTACACCGCTTCCGGCCAGCGCAAGACCGAGAAAAAGAACACAGCCACCCCAGTCACCAGCACGTACTGCTACGACTCCGCCCGCACCCACGCACTGACCGCCACCACCACCACGGGCTCCTGCACCGGAGTCGCCAAGCAGTACACCTACGACGACACCGGCAGCACGAAGACACGCGTCAAGAACGCTGGGTCCACCACCGCGCAGACCCTGGCCTGGAACCCGGAAGGCAGACTCAGCCGCCTGACCGACGACGCGTCAGCCACGTCCACCAACTACCTCTACGACGCGGACGGCGGGTTGCTCATCCGACGCGACAACGCCTCCAGCGGTGAGACCGTCCTCTACCTCGGCAACACAGAGGTCCACCTCAAGACCGGCAAGAAATGGGCCAACCGCTACTACCAGGCAGCCGGCGCCACCATCGCCCTGCGCACCAACGAGTCCGGCGCCGAGAAGCTGAGCTTCCTCGGCGGTGACCAGCACGGCACCAGCACCATCTCCGTTACCAGCGACACCAACCAGGCCCTGACCAAGCGCTACAGCACGCCCTTCGGCGCGGCCCGCGGTGCGACGACCGGCGTATGGCCCGACGACAAGGGCTTCTTGGGCATGAGCGCCGATGCCGGCACTGGCCTTACTCATGTCGGAGCACGCGAGTACGACCCCAGCACGGGGCAATTCATCAGCATCGACCCCCTGCTCCAACTCGACCTGCATCAGACGCTGAACGGCTACAGCTACGGCATGCAGAATCCAGTCACCCACTCCGACCCAAGCGGGCTGAGCATCGCGTGCGGGGCGGGCAACGGGTTCGACATTCCGTGCCCCAAGAACGACAGCAACGGTGACGGTGTCACCAACCCTGGCTACAGCAACACCAACGCCAAGGACAGGGACACCGAGGTCACCTGGAGGGACGAGGGGCAGACGAATACGGACGTGAACGGAGACGGGTACATCACCCTGCTCCCCGGCGTCCACATACCTGCCGAGTGGCACGGGACAGCAGAATTCGCCAGTCTCTTCTACGCGCGACTGAACGAACTGTCCTACTACGGTCTCGACTTCTACCTGGAATACCCGGATGAACTACTTGCCCAGGCCGACATAAGCACAGCACTAATAGAATCATGCGACAAAACCGGATGCCCATCGGAAAAGAGATTTTTCTTCAACTTCTTCGCCGACAAAGTCGTCACAGGAATCAGCGAGGGTGAAAAATCGAGCGGTTCTTCCGGACTCGGACGGCTTCCCTCCGCCAAAAAGAAGAGCGGGGGCTGCCAATGCTTCCTCGCCGGGACGGACGTCCTCATGGCGGACGGCACGACGAAGGACATCGAGGACGTCAGGGTCGGCGACGAAGTATGGGCCACGGACCCTGAGACCGGCGAAACCAAGGCCGGCGAAGTCACGCGTCTCATTCGCCCCGAGAACGACAAGAAGTTCAACGAACTTTCCATCGCAACAGACCAGGGCGTCGAAAAGCTCACCGCGACCTACGAACACCCCTTCTGGTCACCGTCGGAACAGCGCTGGATCGAGGCCCACGAGCTCACAGCCGGCATGGCCCTCCTTACGGACGACCGCCGAACTGCGATCGTCACGGACAACAGATCATTCGACCATCACGCCAGGACGTACAACCTCACGATCGAGGGGTTGCACACGTACTATGTGTTGGCTGGTAACACGCCCGTCCTCGTCCACAACGCGGGTTGCGATGAATGGGCCGCGAAATTTACAGCCAAGAACGGTGGAGAAATCAAAACCTTTACTGGCCCTGATGGCACGGATTGGCCGTTGGGGCCGTATAAGCCAGGCGGAAAGGAGGTTGACGAAACCTGGTTCCATCACACCGTGGTAGTCAGAGACGGAAAGGTGTTTGATCAATGGCATCCCGATGGCATCGACAGTGAAGAATTCAAGGGATTGTGGACCTATGGAGATGATATCGATTTCGGATTCTGAGGGCGATCGCACCATGCTTGAATTCCTTTCCAAGTTCAAGAGGTATCACGGCGTCTATGTGATGCAAAGAACCTACGAAGGGACCTGCGCCTTCCTGGATGGGTATGAGAAGGGGGCGGGGTGTCGGGTGCTAAGGGAGTTCCATGGGTGGCTGGTCGCTCGCGGGAAGGGGCGACCTGAGCTGTATTGGCCACTGCTCGTCCTGTGTGAAATTTATAAGGACGGTGCGTTGCCGGATATCCGCTACTTCACTCCGGAGGAAGATGACCGAGCCGTTTCGGTACTGTTCGCCCTGCTTGACGAATTCGCCGAATCCCGCCGCCGTCGATAATCTCCGTGGGGTGTTCGTCCGAGTCGCTTGCTGAATGAGGGGATGTGGGAGTAGACGCTGGCGGTGACGCCTCTGAGCGATGGCTTGGAGCGAGTAAAACGGACGGCGCCGCCTCCATGTCCGTGACTACACCGGTCAAATCGTCACCTTCAATCTGACGGTTCAGGACCTGCACACTTACTATGTGCTGGCGGGGGCCACGCCTGTTCTCGTCCACAATTCCAGCTACCCTGTGCCAATTCCGAAGGGGCGCTGGGGGCCACATATGGGATCGGCATGTTGTTCGTGGCGGCAAATTACCCAACAAGAGCAAGTTCTTGACAACGAGCCAAGCGAAGATCCAGAAAATGATCAATCGCGCACTCGATGGCCAGACCGGCGACGGGGCGTACCATTAAGAGCTCCCGAATCCGATCGGACGGAACGGAGCTGGAGATGATCAGTACTATATTCGGGTTCTGGTTCGTGATCAAAAACTAATCACGGCCTTCCCATCCGAGGGGCCCGAGTGGCGCGCGCCTGTGACATCGGGCTCTCAATCAAGGAGGTGTTGTGGGTGTAGATGTGGCCCTCGTGCGCGTGGGGCAACGAGGGGGTAGCACGAGGCGGCGGACGACTCAGGTGGACGCTGCCCTCGATCTTCACGACAAATTCGCTCGCCTTTGCGGATCGAGCGTGCTCCCTATGCTGAGTCGAGTGGATCCCTACGGGACTCTGATCTTGAGTTCGAGCGAGATGGATCAATTCATCTCGGAAATCGAGGTCGAATTCTTGCGAGTCGTAGATCCTGCAGTGAAGGAGTTCCTGGAAAACGCACTCAGACTGGCTCATGATTGTCGCGAAAAAGATGAAATACAGTTGCGTCTAGATGGAGATTGAAACCCCATAGGGAACGTGCTGCCGATGAACGCGAGATCAGCACGCCCGTCTTTTTCCGAGCAGCAGATATCGGTGTTCGACGGCACCGCAGGCGACGTTGCTGAAGGCGGCGCAATGGTACAGCGAGGCAACCATTTTGCGGACATGGAATCGGAGTCCGGCCGCTGGAGCGGAGGCAGTTTGCGAAGGCACGGGCGGGTCGGCGTCAGGGATTTCGTTCGCAGTGCGGTTCTTGTAGCTGACGATGTGCCGGTTCGAGGCGGGGGCATGGACGGGTATTCAAAGGCTTGGGTGGCGTCTCCTTTCCCATTCCTGAGCTGGAGAATTTGCGGAACGGGTCGTGATCCTGGTGCACCCGAGCAATGGGGCTGAGGATTATCCGGCAAGCCCCCGCACCCGCTCCCGCACCGCGCGTGCCGCCCCGTCGTGCGGGCTCAGTTCGCAGGCGCGGTCCGCGTCGGCGAGGGCCAGGTCGATGGCGGCTCGGGCGAGGTGGGTTTCGGCTCGGCGGCACAGGGCCCAGGTGTAGGCGGGGTTGAGGTCGAGGGCGCGGTTCAGGGCTGTCAGGGCCTCTTCGTGGTGGCCCAGTTGCAGCAGGGCGGCGCCTCGGCTCGCGTGGGCCGAGGCGTAGTCGGGGGCGAGAGCGAGTACATGGTCGTAGTCGCGCAGGGCCTCCTCTACGCGGCCGGCGTTGCGGAGCGCGTCGCCGCGTTCGCAGCGGCCCCAGGGCCAGTCGGGCTGGAGGGTCACGGCGCGGTCCAGGTCGGCCAGCCGCCGGACGGGGTCGCCGAGACCGCGCCACACACGGGCGCGGCGGACCAGCGCCCAGACGTAGTCGGGGTTGAGGTCCAGCGACCGGTCCAAGTCCGCTCGGGCGGCGTCGAGTTCACCCCGGGTCAGGTGGAGGGCGCCCCGGGAGGCCCAGGCGAAGTGGTGGGCCGGGTCCAGTGCGATGCCCCGGTCCAGGTCCCGGAGCGCTTCGTCGGCGTGGTCGAGGGCCCGGTGGTACTCACCGCGCACCGAGTGGGCGGAGGCGCTGTCCGGCTCCAGCGCGAGGGCGCGGTCGAGGTCGTCGACCGCCGCCTCGTAGTCACCGAGTTCGCCCCGGACGTAGGCGCGGCCCCGGTAGGCGCGCGCGAGCCCGGCGTCCAGCGCCAGGGCCCGGTCGTACTCGCGCAGTGCCTCCTCCAGCGCGCCGACGCGCCGCAGCGCGCTGCCCCGTATCACCCGGGCGCGCGCCTGGGCCGGTTCGTCGAGGCCCGTCCCGGTCAGGAGTCGGGCGAGCGCCGCGATCGTGCCGCCCTCGTCGAGCGCCCGGGACAGGTCGCTCCCCCACCGCGACACCGTCTCCGCGTCGCCGTCCCGGCCCGCGTCCAGCAGGGTCCGTGCCCAGCGGGCGGCCGTGACGTCGTCCGTGTCGCAGGCTTCCGTGAAGTCCCGCAGCACCACGGGCAGTGCGGCGGGTGCCTGGGCGCACAGCAGGTGGTAGGACTCGGCGAGCCGCAGCTCCCGCCACCTCTCGTCCGCCCACAACTCCCGCTTGGCGCGCCCGGCTTCGCACTCCGTGCGCCACTCGCCGAACGTCTCGGCCAGGCGCAGGTGTTGGCGGACCCATCCGCGCGGGGACCTCCCCCGCAGCGTCCGCAGCATCGCCTCGCGCACCAGGTCGTGGTAGCGGATCCGGTCGCCGCGGTCGACCACGAACGGCAGAGCCCGCAGCCAGGCGAAGAGCGCGTCGGTCTCGTCGTCCGGGCACTCCACGGCCTCCCGGAACACGTCCATGTCCAGGTGGCGGGGCAGGGAACAGGCGAGGGCCGCGGATCGCCGTACGGGATCCTGTTCCCACTTCAGGAAGCGTTCCACGGCGGTGGCGCTGGGGTCGCCGACGTCGTCGGGGTCGGCGGGGCGCTGCTCGGCGAGGGTGGAGACCAGCACCGGCAGGCCGCCCGTGAGGCGCAGGACCTCCTCGACGACGGGCTCGGAGACGACTCCCTTGCCTGCCAGCAGCCCCCGGGCCTCGGCCTCCGTGAACGGCCCGAGCGGTACGTCCGTCATGAAGTCGGCGAAGGCTCCCCAGCGGGTGGTGTCGAAGGGGCGCTGTCCTGCCGTGACCACGACGACGGTCGCGGGGAGGGTGCCGTGCCGGTCGCCGGTCATCACCTCGTGCAGCCAGTCGTCGAGGAAGGGTCCGGTCCGCTCGTACGTGTCGAAGAACAGGACGATCCAGGGTGCCGCGGCCGCCGCGTCGGTGAGTTCGTCCAGCAGCACGGGGGTGAGTGCCCGCTCCGGATACATGACCAGCTGAACGTCGTCCTGGCTGCGGAAGCGCGCACTGAGTGCCGCCCTCAACCTGTCGGCCGCCTGCGCCAGTTGGGCAGCGTCCAGGACTCCCGCGACCGCTCCCACCCCCGGTACCATCCCCAGCCCGGCCAGCCCTGCCCGCGCCGCGACCATGCTGCCCGCCGACGGCCCCTCCGGCTCCGTTTCGAGGGCGGTGACGGCAGCCGCCTCCGCCTCGTGCCGGCGTTCCCGATGGGCGGCGAGAAGTCGGTCCAGCTCCTTGAAACGGCAGCCCTGGAGGGCGAGTTGGTGGCTGATCGCCGCCATGGCCTCCGGCACGCTGCCGACGCTCTCGTCGACGTAGGCCGTCAACGCCCCCTTCTCCCGGGCGATGTGGTCGAGTTCGCGCACCAGGAACGTCTTGCCGACCCCGGCGTTGCCGTGCACATGGAAGAGGAAACGGTGCCGCTCGTCCTCCGGCGGCAGGTCGAAGTTCGTGCGGAACGCGGCCCGTTCGTCACCCCGCCCCACGAACCCGGCCCGCCTGCGCTGCCGGATCAGCTCCTGCATCGACGGTCGCGCCTGCGCCATTTCCGTCCGTCCCTTCGTCCTGGCCGTACGCCACCATTCTGGTGCAGCCGATCTGGATCACACCGCCCCACGCGGGGGAAGATGGCCTCCATGGCATCGACACCCCCACGCACCACACGCAGCGCACTTCACCTCACCGCCACCCTTCTCACCGCGAGTGTCGCGCTGTACATCGCGCTCGTCGCGTTCGGGAACATCACGGACTTCGGGACGAACCAGGCGTTCGTGCAGCACGTTCTCGCAATGGATACGACGTTCAAGGACGACGATCTGATGTGGAGAGCCATCACCAGCAAGGGACTTCAGAACACGGCGTACGTCGTGATCATCGTCTGGGAGACGCTAGCGGCGCTCGTGCTGATCTACGGCACGTGGCTGTGGGTGCGGCGGGACGACGCCGCGGCCCGGCGGTTCTCCACCTACGGCCTGCTCATGCTCATGCTGCTGTTCGGCGCCGGGTTCATCGCGATCGGCGGCGAGTGGTTCTCCATGTGGCAGTCGGACACCTGGAACGGCCTCGACGCGGCGCTTCGCGTCTTCGTGCTGAGCGGGGTCGTGCTGCTGGTGGTCAACCTGCGGGACCGCAGCGCCGACTGACCGCCGGTCCGTCGCCGTCGCCGGGGTCCGGTCTCACCGGGCCCCGGCCGCGATCGCCGAAGACCCCGCTCTCAGTCCAGCACCGGCAGCAGTTCCGGCAGATGCCCGTCCGACACGGCCGCCGCCTGCTGCCGTTCCTCCGGCACCTCGCCGTAGAGAGTCGTGCGGGGACGTGCGGGACGGCCCGCCGCCTCCGCGACCGCGATCAGGTCCTTCACCGACTTGTACGAGCCGTACGACGAACCCGCCATCCGCGAGATCGTCTCCTCCATCAGCGTGCCGCCGAGGTCGTTGGCGCCGGAACGGAGCATCTCCGCCGCGCCCTCGGTGCCCAGCTTCACCCAACTGGTCTGGATGTTGGGGATGTAGGGGTGCAGGAGCAGCCTCGCCATCGCCACGACCGCCCTGTTGTCCCGCATCGACGGGCCCGGGCGGGCGATGCCGGCCAGGTACACCGGGGCGTTGGTGTGGATGAAGGGGAGGGTCACGAACTCCGTGAAGCCGCCGGTGCGTTGCTGGATGCCGGCCAGTGTGCGCAAGTGGCCCAGCCAGTGACGTGGCTGATCCACATGGCCGTACATCATCGTCGACGAGGAGCGCAGGCCGACCTCGTGCGCGGTCTCGACGACCTCGATCCAGGTCGCGGTGGGCAGCTTGCCCTTGGTCAGCACCCAGCGGACCTCGTCGTCGAGGATCTCGGCGGCCGTGCCCGGTATGGAGTCCAGGCCGGCCTCCTTGGCCGTGGTCAGCCACTCGCGGATGGACATGCCGGTCCGGGTCGCCCCGTTGACGACCTCCATCGGCGAGAAGGCGTGCACATGCATCCCCGGGACCCGCTCCTTCACCGCTTTCGCGATGTCGAAGTACGCCGTCCCCGGCAGGTCCGGATGGATGCCGCCCTGCATGCAGACCTCCACCGCGCCCACCTCCCAGGCCTGTTGGGCCCGGTCGGCCACCTGGTCCAGGGACAGGGTGTAGGCGTCCGCGTCGGTCCGGCGCTGCGCGAACGCGCAGAAACGGCAGCCGGTGTAGCAGACGTTGGTGAAGTTGATGTTGCGGGTCACGATGTACGTCACGTCGTCGCCGACCACCGACTTGCGCACGTCGTCCGCGATCCGGGTCAGCGCGTCCAGGGCGGGCCCGTCCGCGTGCAGCAGGGCGAGGGCCTCTTCGTCGGTCAGCCGCGTCGGATCGTCGGCGGCGACCCGCAGCGCCTGCCGTACGTCCGTGTCGATGCGCTCCGGCACCATGCCGGGGGCGGCCGCCTCGCGCAGGGCGCCCCAGTCGCCGTAGACCTCGTCGAAGTCGTCGCGGCGGTCGGACGTACGGCCCTCGGTGTCGATCGTGGCGTGCAGATCCGTGCGCCCGGACGGGACGAAGACCTCCTCCGGCTCCTGCCACGGCAGCCCCACAGGGAGGGCGTCGGGGCGCGCGAGGCCGGTGTCCGGGTCGGCCAGCGCGGCCACGTGCGGTCGCAGCCGGGGGTCCAGCCAGGGCTCGCCGCGCTGCACGAACTCGGGGTACACACAGAGCCGTTCGCGCAGTTCGAAACCGGCGGCCGCGGAGCGCTCGGTGAGCTCCTCGATCTGCGGCCAGGGGCGCTCGGGGTTGACGTGGTCGATGGTGAGCGGCGAGACACCGCCCCAGTCGTCGATGCCCGCCCCGATCAGCCGTTCGTACTCGTTGTCGACGAGGTTGGGCGGGGCCTGGATGTTGGCGGCCGGGCCCATGACGAGACGGGCGACGGCCACCGCGGCGACGAGTTCGTCCAGTTCCGCGTCCGGCATGCCGCGCATCGCGGTGTCCGGCTTGGCGCGGAAGTTCTGGATGATCAGTTCCTGGATGCTGTGGTACGCCCGCGCTGTGCGCCGGAGCGCGAAGAGGGACTCGGCGCGCTCCTCGTACGTCTCCCCGATCCCGATCAGGATGCCGGAGGTGAAGGGGACCGAGGAGCGGCCCGCGTCCTCCAGCACCCGCAGACGCACGGCGGGCTCCTTGTCCGGTGAGCCGTGGTGCGGCCCGCCGGGCTCCGACCAGAGCCTCTCGGCCGTCGTCTCCAGCATCATGCCCATGCTGGGCGCCACCGGCTTCAGCCGCTGGAAGTCCGTCCAGGAGAGCACGCCCGGGTTGAGGTGGGGCAGCAGGCCCGTCTCCTCCAGGATGCGGATGGAGATCGCACGGACGTAGGCGAGGGTGTCGTCGTAGCCGTGCGCGTCCAGCCACTCCCTGGCCTCCGGCCAGCGGTCCTCGGGCTTGTCGCCGAGGGTGATCAGGGCTTCCTTGCAGCCGAGGGCCGCGCCCTTGCGCGCGATGTCCAGGACCTCGTCGGGGGACATGAACATGCCGTGGCCGGCCCGGCGGAGCTTGCCGGGCACGGTCACGAAGGTGCAGTAGTGGCACTTGTCCCGGCACAGCCTGGTCAGGGGGATGAAGACGCTCTTCGAGTACGTGATGACGCCGGGGCGGCCCGCCTGCGCGAGGCCGGCGTCCCGCACCCGGGCGGCGGACGCGGTGAGGTCGTCCAGGGCCGCACCGCGGGCCTGGAGGAGTACCGCGGTCTCGGAGACGTCGAGGGCGACACCGTCCCGGGCCCGTTTGAGGGCACGACGCATGGAGTTCTCGGTGGGGCCGGTACCGCCGGGGCGGTCGGTGGGGCCGGTTCCGGAAGTCGCGGAAGTCGTCATCCTTCGAGCATACGAGCGGTGTGATCAGGTCAGAGGGGCCGACCGGAGGTGGGTGACGTCACACACCACTCACACCGCCCTGGACATAACGGTCATAATCATCCAGCGCCTTGAACGTCTCCTCCTCCCCCGCCGACGGCAGCTGCAGCACGACCTCCTCGATGCCGAGCTCGGCGTAGTGGGCGAGCTTGCCGGGAGTGGGCAGGACGGCGTACGGGACGACCTGGAGGGCGGCCGGGTCGCGGCCCGCGTCGGACCAGGCGGCGCGCAGCACGGGCAGGGACTCGGTCAGGCCGCGGCCGCCGATGGGCAGCCAGCCGTCGGCGTACTCGCAGATGTGGGAGAACAGCTTCGGTCCGGCGGCACCGCCCACCAGGGTCCGCTTCTGCACGGGCTTGGGGTGGGCGTGACTGGCCCGCACGCTCCCGAACTCCCCCGCGTAGGCGGTCGGTTCGTCCGCCCAGAGCGCCTGCATGAGGGCCATCCGGTCCCGGACGAGTTCGCGCCGACTGCGCCACTCGACGCCGTGGTCGGCGGCCTCCTCGACGTTCCACCCGAAGCCGAGCCCGAGCGTGAACCGCCCGCCGCTGAGGTGGTCGAGGGTCGCGATCTGCTTGGCGAGGTCGATCGGGTCGTGCTGGGCGACCAGCGTGATTCCGGTACCGAGGCCGAGCCGCTCGGTGACGGCGGCGGCCTGGCCGAGCGCGACGAAGGGGTCGAGGGTACGGCCGTACTCGCGCGGCAGCTGCCCACCCGCCGGATACGGCGTGACCCGCTCGACGGGGATGTGGGTGTGCTCGGGCAGGTACAGCCCGGCGAAGCCCCGCGCCTCCAGCTCACGGGCGAGCCGGGTCGGGGTGATGGTCTCGTCGGTGAGGAAGATCGTCACGGAGATGCGCATGACCGCATCTCTACCGGGTCGACGCGGGGATGTCCATACCGACTGGTCGGCATCTTTGAGGTCGTTTTGGGCGGGCGGGGCGGGTGGGCTGGGTGGGCCTGGTGGGCCGTCTGTCGGACGAGGCCGACGCGGGGGCGATGCGGGGTCGGCCGCCGGACGGGGTTGCCGGTGGCCTGTCGGGGCTGCCGGTGGCCCGGCGGAGTTCCCGGCGGCCGGACGGGGCTGCCGGTGGCCCGGCGGAGTTCCCGGCGGCCGGACGGGGCTGCCGGTGGCCCGGCGGAGTTCCCGGTGGCCTGGCGGGACTGTCGGTGGTCTGTCGGGGCTGTCGGTCCGGTGTCGGCGGCTTGTCGACGCGGGCCCGGAGTCTTTCCACAGACCCCGCCGACACCGATCCGGCGGCCCGCGCCCCTTGAGGAGTCACCATGACCACCACCACCTCCACCCACGTCACGATCATCGGCGCCGGACTCGGCGGCCTCATGCTCGCCCGCGTCCTGCATGTGAACGGCATCCCGGCCACCGTCTACGAGGCGGAGTCCTCCTCCACGGCCCGTACGCAGGGCGGGATGCTCGACATCCACGACTACAACGGACGGTTGGCCCTCGATGCGGCCGGCCTGCTGGACGAGTTCCACGGCCTCGTCCTGGAAGGCCGCGAGGCGACACGGATGCTCGACCGGGACGGAACCGTACTGTTCGACCAGCCCGACGACGGCACGGGCGAGCGCCCCGAGGTGCAGCGCGGCGAACTGCGGCAGCTCCTGCTCGACTCGCTCCCGGCGGACACGGTCCGGTGGGGACACAAGGTCAGCGGCACACGTTCCCTCGGCGACGGCCGCCACGAGGTGACGTTCGCCGACGGCACCACCGTCGTCACCGGCCTGCTGGTCGGCGCGGACGGCGCGTGGTCCCGGGTACGGCCGCTGCTCTCCGACGCGGTGCCCGCGTACACCGGTATGTCCTGCGTCGAGATCTACCTGTACGACGCCGACACCCGGCGCCCGGCCATCGCGAAGATGGTCGGAGGCGGGGCGCTGTACGTGCTCGCGCCGGGCAAGGGTTTCGTGACGCACCGGGAGCGGGACGGCGACCTGCACACCTACGTGATGCTCGCCCGGCCGCAGGACTGGTTCGCCGGCATCGACTTCACGGACGGCGCCGTGGCGAGGGCGCGGATCGCGGCGGAGTTCGACGGCTGGGCCCCGGAACTCACCGCGCTGATCACCGACGGCGACACCGCCCCGACTCTGCGCCCCCTCGCCGCCCTGCCCGTCGGGCACCGCTGGGAGCGGGTGCCGGGAGTGACCCTGATCGGCGACGCCGCCCACCTCGCCGCCCCGAACGGCGAGGGCGCCAACCTCGCCATGCTCGACGGCGCCGAACTCGCCCACGCCCTCGCCGCACACCCCGACGACATCGAGACCGCGCTCACCGAGTACGAGCAGGCCATGTTCCCCCGCAGCGCCGAAACCGCCACCGAGGGCACCGAGCTCTACGCCCTCATGTTCGGCGACACGGCACCTCACGGGCTGATCAGCATGTTCACGGGGGAGGACCAAGGGTGACTGAGCTGCTCAGACGGCGTTCACGCACAGCACCTCGCTTCCGGAGTGCGCGAACAGCATGACCGTCGCACCCTGAAGCCATGACGAGCCCAACCCCGTCGGGGCCTCCTGACGGGCCACTGCATACCCAGGCCCGCGACGACGCGGCTCAGCCGCCGCATCCCGCGCGCTCCCGCAGAGGCATCCTCACCCACGCGGGCGCGGCCGTCGCCGGGCTCTCGGTCGGTGTGCTCATCGGTTTCACGGCCAACTCCGGCGCCGACAAGGCTGCTCCGTCGGCGACGGCCACCACGACAGTCACCAGCGAACAGACCGTCGTCACCACACCCGGAGCGGTGGAAGCACCTGTCTCATCACCCTCGTCATCCAAGCCCTTCAGCTTCGGGGACACCTGGAAGGTGCAGAACACCGACCCGGCCAAGACGTTCGAAGGCAACCTGACCGTGCTCGGCTACAAGCAGGGCTTCACCTCGGTCGGCAAGGCCGACAAAGAGGCCGGTGAGCCGGGTTACGTGTGGGCGTACGCGGACTTCAAGCTGTGCGGGACGAAGGGCTCGTACACCGACAACACGACCAGTTGGACGCTGTACTACAGCGATGGCAGCCGCATCAACCCGTCCGGCACCACCTATGGCGACTTCCCGAAGCCGGAGTTCCCGTTCGAAGTCACGGTGACCGCGGGCAAGTGCGCCCGCGGGAAGCTGGTGTTCGCCGTGCCGGGCACCAAGCGCCCGGAGTCCGTGCTGTACAAGCCCGAGGGCTTGGACGAACCGAGGGAGTGGACGGTCCCGAAGGCGTAGGCGCTGATCCTCGGGTTGGACAGGTTTTTGTGTCACGTTCCCGTGGAGCTGTACAGGGGACGAATGGTGTGGTCAGCGGAAGAGGCGGGCGGCGAATTCGCCACCCGCCTCCTTCTCATACGCGAAGCTCAGGAACCGGCCGGGTGTGCCTCACACGACCTGGTCCCACTTCTGCTCGGGGTTTCCGCTCACGGCCTCGCATGTCCATTGAATGGCGGCGACGGCGTTCGCCGTACTGGCACTCGGGATGGCGAGGCAGAGGTTGCTTTCCTTGTTATGCAGCCGATAGGTGCTGTCGTAGATCCACTGCTGTTCGGTGTTGCCGTTACAGGGCCACTGGATCGCCTCCGCACCGTTGGTGTGACTGGCGCCGCCGATGGCCAGACACTTTCCGGTGGCGTAGTTCTTGATGGTGTACGTCGAGGTCGCCCCCGAAACGAGGGTCCAGGTCCACAGCTGATCGGTGTCCCATGAACCGTCGGATGCCTTGTCGCAGGTGTACTGGATGGCAGCCGTTCCGTTTGCTGCGGAGCTGCCGCCGGGAATCGCCAGACACTTTCCACTGTTCGAATTCTGTATACCTGTGGTGCCCTGGTATCCGACCGCGTTGGCCGACGTGGCAGAAAGCGGAATGGCGATCGCCGCGATCGCTCCGGCAATTGCCATGCTGCGCTTGCGCATAATTTTCCCCTCGTGAGCGTGAAGGTTCATGCGAAGCCGGACTTTCGACTCGGGGCGGCTTTCATATGCTTTCCCGGTCGCACCCGGCCTCACGATCACCTGTCCGATCAGAATGCGGGGCGGCGCCTGCGGCTGTCGTTACCGGTGAGTCCACTAGTACTTGGCTCTGCGTCCACTGGCGCCCGCACCCGCGGGTCCGGGGTCACGTTGCCGTTGCTTCGAGTCTCAACGACTCTCAGTATTCCGGGCGTTTCCGCCCGGAAGGTTCGTGACGGTGTCACCAGAGCCCGAGTTGCTCGCGCCTGGTGTCCTGTCGACGATCTCTCGCTTCCGTCCCCCGGAGGGGTGTTGCGCCAGCCGCCCGCCTGCTCGTCCCCTTGCGGGTTCGGGCGGTGCGGGTCTTCTGCTTGGCTCCACGAGGGCTTCGGCACCACCGCCAGGGCGGGGCCCGGGTCTCCGGCCACTCCGGTACCCGTTTGAGGGTGGGCCGCCACGAGAACGGTCAGGTTGTGACCTGCGTTCGCGTCCCGGTCCAGGACGAGTCCGCAAGCATCGCACTGGAAGACACGCGCGCCGAGGGGCAGCTTGGCTTTCACCGCACCGCAGCGCGAGCAGGTCTTCGAGGAGGGCATCCAGCGGTCGGCGACGATCAGACGTCCACCGTGGCGCTGGGTCTTGTAGGTGAGCTGGCGCCGCAGTTCCCCGAACGCCGCGTCGCGGATACGGCGGGACAGACGCCGGTTGCGGACCATGCCTTTCACGTTGAGGTCCTCGACCACGACAGTGCCGTACTCGGCGGGGATACGTGCGGTGGCCTGGCGGAGATGGTTCTCCCGCAGGTTCGCCACCCGGTGGTGCACCCGGTTACGAACCGCGTTGGCTTTCTCCCAGCGACGGGACGGGGCCTGCCCGGTGCGCGTTCTCGCACTCCGCCCACAGCAGCTTTCCGCCCTTCGACGCGCCCAGTTCGCGCAGTACCGACACGCCCGTGGCGTCCGTGCAGGTACGGACCAGGTGCAGGCCGCGGCCGTTCTCGGCGTCTAGTGCGGGGGGAGCCTTGTCGGTCGTGAAGCCGGGTGGGACCCGGGGGTCGGCGTCCCAGACGGCTACCCGGACCCGTCCGGGGGACGGCGAGAGAAGGCGGAAGGCGTACGGCCCCTTCGTGTGGCAGTGCGCGTTCGTCAGCAGTTCTGCTGCGAGCAGTTCCGCGGTGGGGGTCAGGTCGGGGAGGCCGTGTGCGGCCAGGATCAGTCGCACAGCACCCCTCGCGATCCCCGGTGCGCGTGGATCGCGCGGGAGATGCAGGGTGTAGTTCCAGGACGGCGATACGGTGGCCAACGGAAGTCTCCGATCACTGAGGGGAGTTGGACGAGTGCCTGGTGTCTCCGCCGCGGCGTCCCACGGTGCGCTTCCAGACGGGGCGCCTGGAGATGACGATAGGGGCCCAGCAAATGCCATTTGCGACTCTTCGAGATACTTCCGGTCAACTTCCCTCGTGTGAGTGACTGTCCACGGAACACACGTCCAAGAGGAGTTCAGATGCCCGCAAGGCCGCCTCTGACGGCCCGTCGACTACGGCTCGCCGTGGAGCTGCGCAAGATGCGTGAGCGCGCGGGCATGACGGCGACCGAGGCCGCGCGCACGCTCGGCACGAGCCAGGGGCAGCTCAGCAACGTGGAGTCGGCCCGTTTCGGGGTGAGTTCCGAGCGGATCCAAGCGCTCGCACGCATGTACTCCTGCCCGGACCAGGGATTCGTCGAAGCACTGATCCGCATGGCGACGGACAAGACCTTCGGCTGGTGGGAGTCCTACCGCGAGGTACTGCCGTCAGGACTGCTCGACCTCGCGGAACTGGAGCACCACGCCACCGCCGTGCGTACGGCGTACACCTCGCACATGCCAGGGCTGCTGCAGACCGCCGATCACGCGCGGGAGATCTTCCAGCACGTGATTCCGACGCCCACCCCGCCCGAGGTCGAGCACCGGGTCTCGCACCGGATCAAGCGACAGGGACTTCTGTACGGCACGCACCCCACCCCCTACCGGACCACCGTGCACGAAGCGGCCCTGCACATGCGCGTCGGCGGCCGAAACGTGGCCCGCGCCCAGTTGCAGCATCTGCTCGACATGAGCGAGCAGGAGCACATCACGATCCGCGTGCTGCCGTTCGACGTCGGTGCCTTCCCCGGCTCGGGCCAGTCCATCAACTACCTGTACGGGACCGTGCCACAGCTCGACACGGCCCAACTCGACCAGTTCCACGGCCCGGTGCTCCTCGATGCCGACGCCCTTCTGACGAAGTACCGGAACCTGCTCGACATCGTGGAAGCCACCGCCCTCAGCCCGGAGAAGTCCCGGGACCTGATCCACGCCATCGCCCAGAACCTGTGAGGGAGCCGAGATGACCACGCACCGCTGGCAAAAGTCGTCCTACTGCCAGGAGGGCGACGCTTGCGTCCACATATCCACCGACCCCGACGGAGTCCACCTCGCCGACTCCGATCCCGCCCGGACCGTCGTCACCGTCACCCCCGTCGCCTTCGCCGCCCTGCTCGGTCTCGTGAAGTCACTCTGACCCGTCCGCCAGGTCCGCCACCACCGCCGCATGGTCCGACGGCCACACCCCGTCGACCGGGCCGTCGCCCGCGCGCCGGACGCCCAGGACGCGGCCGAGGTCGGAAGGTCCCGGGATGCCCACGTGGACGTAGTCGATGCGGACCGGTGGGCCCACGCGGACATATGGGTTGGCGGGGTCCCAGGTCGCGGACGGGGCGGTGGGGTCGGCGTACTCCCAGGCGTCGAGGAACAGTTGGTCCGGTGCCGCCGGGGCCGTCTTGTAGCCGCCGAAGCGGCGGACCTCGTCGGAGTCGGGCCAGGCGTTGAAGTCGCCGGTGATCACCGGCGGGAAGTCGGTGCCGGACCGGTGCGCGGCGACGAACTCGGCCAGTGCCGTGACCTGTTGGCAGCGGATCGCCGACGCGGTGGGGGCCGAGGTGAGGTGGGTGGTGAAGAAGGGGATGTCGTACGAGGGCCCGGCCAGCCGGGTGTGGAAGGCGAGGCGGCCGTCGTCCAGCGCGTCGGGGGCCGGCAGGCGCAGGACGGACTGCCCGGTCACCGGCCAGCGGCTCAGCACCGCGTTGCCGACCTCCACGCCCGGGTCGCCGATCCGTCGCTGCCAGCGCTCGGAGGCGGGTGAGGGGGCCCACGCCCAGTGCAGGCCGAGTTCGCCGGCCAGCCACTCCGCGAGGTTCTCGCCACCTGAACCGCCCGCCAACCACACCTCCTGGAGGCCCACCACATCCGGCCGCAGCTCCCGCAGCACCGCCAGGATCGCCTTCTGCCGCTGTTCCCAGGGGCCGAAACGCCACCACAGGTTCCAGGTCACCACGCGCATCGCCGACACTCCCTCGTCCGCCCGGTCCGCACCCTGAGATCATCAAGGCCGCCGGTCACGTTACGGAAGACAAAGGACGGGAGTCACAGAGGTCATGTCCCGCAACACCGAGCGC
Source organism: Streptomyces sp. NPDC031225 (assembly GCF_055570355.1). Classification (NCBI taxonomy): domain Bacteria; kingdom Bacillati; phylum Actinomycetota; class Actinomycetes; order Kitasatosporales; family Streptomycetaceae; genus Streptomyces; species Streptomyces sp. NPDC031225. The sequence goes on from NZ_JBVIHJ010000007.1 coordinate 90,360, forward strand.
AAGTACCGGATCGTCACGGCCCTCCAGCGCCGTCTCAACCCGCTCATGCGCAGACTGCCCCTCCAGACCGTCCTGGAGACCACCGGCCGCACCTCGGGCCTGCCCCGACGGACCCCGGTGGGCGGCAAGCGCGTCGGCGGCTCCTTCTGGCTGGTCTCAGAGTTCGGGGAGCGCTCGCAGTACGTCCGCAACATCGCGGCCGATCCGCGTGTGCGGGTGCGGATCCGCGGGCGGTGGCACGCCGGGACCGCCCATCTGATGCCGGACGACGACATCGCCGTACGACTGCGCTCGCTGCCGATGATGAACAGCGCGGCGGTACGGGCCGTGGGGGCGGGGCAGTTGACCGTGCGGGTGGATCTGGACGGGTGAGGGGCGCATCGGCGCGGGCGGACGACGACGCCGACTTCGGCGTGACCTGGCTGATGAGCACGTTCCACGCGGACTGGACCCACCGCGGGCCCTCGGCTGTCGCGGCCGTCGAGTACCACCTCTGGGACGGGCTGGACGCGGCGCTCGTCACCTCGGTCCTGGGGGACGCGCGGCTGCTGCTGCGGATTCCCTCGGGGACGGTCGAGGTGCTGTGGTCGGCCGGTACGGCGGTCGGGCCGTCCTTCTTCTCCGGAGGACGGGCCGGTGTCGCCTCGGGGACGGGGTGGATGCAGACGCTCGTCGGCCTGTGCGAGTCCTGGCTGTCCGGGCACGCACGGGCCGATCTCCCCGACCTCACCACCGCCACCGCCACCGTGCCCGGTCCCGTGCCCGCCGAGTGGGACGGAATGGACCTGGCCGACGCCGTCCTGGCGGAGATCGGCGCGGCCTCCTTCGTGCCGGCGGAGGCCGGGAACGCCTTGGCCGAGTGCGTCCGGCACTGCACCCCGGACCTGGCCTTCCGGCTGCTGCTTCGGGCGATGGCGGAGACCGGTATGTGGTCCGGTGCCGCTCTCACGCCGGACCACTACGCGCGGCTGGAGTCGCTGGGATCGGCGCTGCACTACGGGGAGTTCGTGGTGTCGGGGGTGCGTCATCTGGTGAGCGACGGCTAGGCCGGTGGCTCGCGGCACGGGGCCGGTCCGTACGGAGACGGGCCGCCACCGTGCCGCTCGCCGGGTCAGCCGGCGCGCGTCACCGTCACTTGGCCGGCTTGTAGAACGCGTACGTGGCCGTGTACTGGACGCCGACCTGGTCCGTGCCCGTGCACGCCGTGGCGGGGGCTACACCGCCGGTGGTGTTCAGGCGCTGGATGTAGGAGACACCGGCGAACACGCCCGTGCCCCGGGTCGCGGTGGCCTGGAGGAGGAGCTCCGGGATGGTGCCGGTCTTGGGGGAGTTGGCGATCGCCGCGGCGTTCACCGCGCTGCCGTCCACCGTGGAGACCCAGACGGGGCCGCGGGAGTGGAGGGCGACCGTGCGGCCTCTCTTGTCCGACAGGGTGGCGGCCGGCTCCAGGAGCTTCCACGCACCGTCGGTGCACGTGTAGGTCTGCACGCCCCGGGCCGGGTACACGCCGGTCAGCTTGTTGCCGTCGGGCACCTTGAGTGCCGCGGGGGCCTTCACGGGCCTGGGCGCGGGGTCCGAGGGGGTGGCGTAACCGGTGGTCGCGCCCAGCAGGGCGGTCGCGGCGGCGAGGCCCGCGGCGGTCAGGGCTATGCGCTTGGTGAGCTTCAAGTCTGTTCTCCGGAAGGGATATTGACTATCTGTCAGAGTGGCGACATCGATGTCGCCACTCTCCGCTCCGGGACTCTACGGGCCCGCCCCAGGGTTACCGGCCAGTTGGCCGAACATGCTTCCCGAAAGCCGTCTCACCCCGGCCAGACGATCGACTGCACCTCGCTGTAGGCGTGCAGCGCGTACGACCCGCAGTCCCGTCCGACCCCGCTTCTGCGGAAACCGCCGAACGGCGCCTCCATGTTGCGGCCGACCGTGTTCACCCCGACTCCCCCGGCCCGGAGCCGGCGTGCCACGCGGAAGGCGCGGGCGATGTCCGCCGACCAGACGTAGTCGATCAGGCCGTAGTCGCTGTCGTTGGCGAGGGCGATTCCCTCCTCCTCGTCGTCGAACGGCACCACCGTCACCACGGGCCCGAAGATCTCCTCGCGGACGACCCTCATGTCGGGTCGGCAGTCGGCGAGGAGGGTCGGGGCGACGTGGAACCCGCGGTCCAGAGAGGGACGTTCGCCGCCTGCGGCCACCACCGCGCCCTCCTTGCGGCCGAGTTCGACGTACGACTCTACCCGCTCCCGGTGTGCCGCGGAGATCAGTGGTCCGACGACCGTGCCGGACTCCCGCGGGTCCCCGACCTTCAACCTACGTGCGTACGCGGCGAGTTCGTCCACCAGCTGCTCGTAGATCGCCCGCTGTGCCAGCACCCGGGTGGGTGCTGTGCAGATCTGCCCGCTGTAGAAGGAGAACGTGGTCCCGATCCCGGCCACGGCCGATCCGAGGTCGGCGTCCTCGAAGACGACCGCCGCGCCCTTTCCGCCCAGCTCCATCAACTGCCGCTTCATGGACCGCCCGCACACCTCGCCGATGCGCTGCCCGACCGCCGTGGAGCCGGTGAAGCTGACCATGTCGACGTCGGGCGAGTCGACGGCGGCCTCGCCGACCTCGACGGAACGGCCGCTCACCACGTTGACGACACCGCGCGGCACACCGGCTGCCTCCAGCGCCTCCGCCATCCGGTAGACGGAGAGTGGGTCCTGCGGGGCGGGTTTCACGACGACGGTGTTGCCCATGGCGAGCGCCGGGGCGATCTTCCCGGCGGGGTTCGCCCAGGGGTTGTTGTACGAGGTGATGCAGGTGACGACCCCGACGGGCTGCCGGATTGCCAGCGCGCCCAGCGCCGCCGCCCTGCCCATCGGCCCGGCCTCGTTGATCTGCGGCGGGATCGCCCACTCCGCGGGCTCGACCTGCGCGTACCGCCGGAAGCGGGCGGCGGCGACGCCGACCTGCATCCCGCGGGCCACACCCGTGGTCGCCCCGGTCTCGGCCTGGGCGAGTTCGGCGTACGGCACGAGGCGGGAGCGGATGAGGTCCGCGGCGCGGGCGAGCACCGCCGCCCGTTCCGCCGGTGCCGTGCGCGACCACGGCCCGAAGGCCTCGCGGGCCGCGGCGCAGGCCGCGTGCACCTGATCCCGCGAGGCCTCCGGAGCCCACCCGGCGGTCTCCTCGGTGGCCGGGTCGACCACCGCGTAGTGCCCGCCGTCCGGCACCACCCACTCCCCGCCGACGAACAGCCGCTGCTCGTCAGGGGAACCGCCCGAACCCGTCACGCCGTGCCCTCCACCCGGGGAACCACCCGAAGCACCACCGGAGCCACCGATCCCACCGGCCCCGCCACCCGAAGCCCCGCCCGACGGAGTCACCTCGTGCTCACCGTCCGCGTGTCCCGCCCCGACCGCAGTACCCGGCCCGGTACGGCCCCGCTCACCACGTCGTCCCGGATCGCCTCGACGCCGTTGACCCACACGGCCCGTATCCCGATGGCCTTGGAGTCCAGGCGCGGACTGTCGCCCGGCAGGTCGTGCACCAGGGTGGCCGTGCCCGCGGCGATCCGTTCCGGGTCGAAGAGCACGAGGTCCGCATGGAAGCCCTCCTCGATGCGCCCCCGCTCCCGCAGCCCGAAGAGCCGGGCGGGGTCGTCCGTCAGCATCCTCACGGCGTGTTCCAGCGAGGTCAGCCTCCGTCCGCGCAGGCAGTCGCCGATGAAGCGGGTCGTGTACGGCGCCCCGCACATCCGGTCCAGGTGGGCGCCCGCGTCGGACCCGCCGAGGAGCACGTCCTCGTGCTGCCAGGCCTCGGCGCGCATGGCCCAGGACGCCGGGTCGTTGTCGGTGGGCATGGGCCACAGGACCGTACGCAGGGAGTCGGCCGCGCAGATCTCGACCAGTGCGCCGAACGGTGTCTGCCCGCGTTCGGCCGCGATGTCCTCCACGACCCGCCCGCTGAGCCCGCGGTTCGTCTCGCTGTACGTGTCGCCGATGACGTAGCGCCCGAAGTTGGTCAGCCGCCGGAAGACGCCCGCCTCCTTGGCCTGGGAGTGGCGGACCAGTTCGGCCTGTACGTCCGGGTCCCGCAGTTTCTCGATGCGCTCGGGGACGGGCAGCGCGAGGACCTGCCCCCAGCCGGGGATGAGGTTCAGGGCGCAGAAGGTGCCCAGGGACATGTTCATCGGGGTGAGGATCGGCATGGTGAGGGCGACGACCCGGCCGCCCGCCTTCCGGGCCTGTTCACTGGCCAGCAGCTGCCGGGGGACCCGCTCGGGGACGGCCGAGTCGATGGTCAGCACGTTCCAGTTGAGCGGCCGCCCCGCCGTGGCGCTCATCTCCGCGAGCAGGTCGATCTCGGCGTCGCTGAACTGGTCGAGGCAGCCGGCGACGATCGCCTCGATCTGCGTCCCCTCGTGCTCCCCGACCGCCTTGGAAAGGGCGAGCAGTTCGGCGGGCAGGGCGTGCCGGGAGGCGACGGGTTTGCCGTCCCCGTCGGAGTGCGTGGACGACTGGGTGGTGGAGAAACCCCAGGCTCCGGCGTCCATGGCGTCGTGCAACAGCCGGAGCATGGCGTCGAGTTGCTCCTCGGACGGCTGTCCGCCGACGGCGTCCGGTCCCATCACGTGCCGCCGCAGCGCGCAGTGCCCGACCATGAAGCCCGCGTTGACGGCGATCCGCCCGTCGAGAGCGTCCAGGTACTCCCCGAAGGAGTTCCAGCTCCAGGGCGCCCCCTCTTCGAGGGCGACCAGCGACATCCCCTCGACCTTGGACATCATGCGCCGGGTGTAGTCGGCGTCGTCGGGGCGGGACGGGTTCAAAGGGGCCAGCGTGAAGCCGCAGTTGCCCGCCGCGACGGTCGTCACACCGTGGTTGAGGGAAGGCGTCGCGTACGGGTCCCAGAACAGCTGGGCGTCGTAGTGGGTGTGCGGGTCGACGAAGCCGGGGGCGAGGACGAGCCCGGTGGCGTCCTCGCTGGTGCGGGCCTCCTCGGTGATCCGGCCCACCACGGCGATACGGCCGTCCCGGATACCGACGTCGGCGGTGCGGGCGGGGGCGCCCGTGCCGTCGACGACGGTCGCCCCCTTGATGACATGGTCGAGCATGGAACCGAACCCCCCTTATGCGGATTCGCGGAAACGGGTCGTCCGGTGCACCGGATCCGTGTCGATCTTCGGGATCACGTGCTCGCCGATGAGCCGGATCGTCTGGAGCGTCTCCTCCTTCGGCACCCCCACCGGCAGCCCGAAGCTCAGCTGGTCCGCGCCCGCCTGCTCCCAGCGCTTGCACTGGCGGACCACTTCGTCCGGGTCACCGCAGATCAGCAGCTCCTCCTCGATGAGGAGCTCGACGAACTCGGCGTTGTACTCGGGCAGGGTCTCGGGCCACACGGGGAAGCCCTCGGGGCGCGGGAAGGTGTCGTGGTACCGGAAGACCAGGGACGGCAGGTAGTGCAGTCCGCCGCTCACGGCGATCCGGATAGCCTCGTCGTGTGTGGGCGCGCAGATCGCGGTCGTCGTCACCATGACGTTGTCGTTGACGAAGTCCCCGATCGGCTCGGCGTCCACCACCGCCGTCTTGTACTGCTCCAGGACCCACTCCATGTCGGAGACCTTCTGCACGCTGAAGCCGAGCACCCCGAGCCCCTTGCGGGCGGCCATGGCGTACGAGGGCGGCGAGCCGGCGGCGTACCACATCGCGGGGTGCGACTTCCCGTACGGCTTGGGCAGGATCTTGCGCGGCGGCAGCTGCCAGTGCTTGCCCTGGAAGCCCACGTACTCGTCCTGGAGCCACATCTTGGGGAACTCCGCGATGGTCTCCTCCCAGATCTCCTTCGTGTAGTTCATGTCGGTCACGCCCGGTATGAACCCGAGGATCTCGTGCGACCCGGCTCCACGTCCGCTGCCGAACTCGAAGCGGTTCTCGGTGAGATGGTCGAGCATGGCCACCTTCTCGGCGACCTTCACCGGGTGGTTGACCTGGGCGAGCGGGTTGAAGATGCCGGAGCCGAGGTGGATCCGGTCGGTGGCGTGCGCGAGGTAGCCGAGGAAGACGTCGTTGGCGGAGAGGTGTGAGTACTCCTCCAGGAAGTGGTGCTCGGACGCCCAGGCGTACTTGAAGCCGGACCGGTCCGCCTGGATGACGTACTCGGTCTCCTCCATCAGCGCCTTGTGCTCGGCCAGCGGGTCGGTCTCGGCACGCTTGCCCACGTATCCCTGTACAAAGAGCCCGAATTCCAAGGCGGTTCACCGTCCCCAGTCTGTCTCTGACACTCCTGTTTCTGACACACCGTCAGATTGCTGATCTGCCGCCGACTGTGGCACCGGGCGCATACAGCGTCAATAGCTGACGGCCGGTCAGATGCCGTCCGGCTGAGTTCGGCCGGGGTCAGATGATGGAGACCCCGGCGAGCCAGCCGCCGTCGATCACGAACGGCTGCCCGGTGATGTACGAGGAGTCGGCGGAGGTCAGGAACAGCGCCAGCGCCGCCACCTCCTCGGGCCTGCCGATCCGGCCCAGCGGCACGATCTTGCGGTAGAACCGGTCGAGCCCCCGGGAAGCCTCCTCGCCGTCCGCCGACGGGTCCAGGACGGCCGGGTTGGACATCGCGGTGTCCACGGCCCCGGGGCACATGGCGTTGACCCTGATCCCGCGCGGCGCCAGCTCCAGCGCGGCGACCCGGGTGAGCCCGAGGATCGCGTGCTTGGAGGCCGCGTAGGCGCCCACGCCCGCCATTCCGGTCACCCCGGTGTAGGAGGCGGTGTTGACGATCGTGCCGCCGTCGGCCATCACCGGCGCCAGGGTCTTGATGCCGAGGAAGCAGCCGACCTGGTTGACGTTCACGATCTGCATGAACTCGTCGAGGGGTGTGTCGAGAAGGGCGTTGAAACGCAGGATCCCGGCGTTGTTGACGAGCCCGTCGACCCGCCCGTACTCCCCGACGACAGCCTGCGCCGCCCGCTGCCAGTCGGCCTCCCGGCTCACGTCGAGGTGGACGTACAGCGCCCCGATCTCCCCGGCCAGCGCCTCGCCCTGCTCGTCCAGCACATCCCCTACGACGACCTCGGCGCCCTCCGCCCGGAACAGCCGGGCCTCCTGCTCGCCCTGCCCGCGTGCCGCGCCGGTGACGAGGACGACACGTCCGTCCAGCTTGCCCATGCGGTGACTCCTCAGAGGTGGGGGGCGACGCCGGCGCCGAACGCCGCCATCTGGTCGGTGAGTTCACTGAGCCCGCGGCTGCGGAAGCGCACCTGGAGCTGGTCCACGCCCATCGCGCGGTAGACCCGCAGCGACTCGGCAAGCTCCTCCGGCGGCCCGCTCAGCGTGCGGCGGCCCACGTCCCACGCGGGCGTGCCGACGTACAGCGGCTCGGCGATGGCCCCGACGGTGAACGGCCCGTCGAGGCCCGCCTCCGCCCGCAGCCGCCGTATCCGGTCGATCTGCGCGGGCAGCCGGTCCCGGGGGTCGCCCTGGGGCAGCCAGCCGTCGCCCTTGAGAGCGGCCCGGCGCACGGCGGCCGGAGAGGAGCCCCCGACCCACACCGGGACGTGGGCCTGGGCGGGGCGGGGACGCTGGCCGAGGCCCTCGAAGTCGTAGAGCTTGCCGTGGTGTTCGGGGAACTCCTCGGGCCCGAGGGCGCTTCGCAGCGCCTCGATCGACTCGTCGAGGACGGCTCCGCGCCCCGCGAAGTCGACGCCGAGCGCCTCGAACTCCTCCTGCACATGCCCCGCGCCGACCCCGAGGATCAGCCGGCCGCCGCTCAGGTGGTCGAGGGTGGCGTACTGCTTGGCGGTCAGGAGCGGGTGCCGCAGCCCCACGACGGCCACGTGACTGAGCAGCCGCACCCGTTCGGTCACGCCCGCCAGGAAGGCGAGGGTGGCGACCGGGTCGTACCAGACGGTGCTCATCGCGGGCGCGAGGCGGCGCGGGATCGCCACATGGTCGCAGGCGGCGACATACGCGAAGCCCGCGCGGTCGGCGGCCCGGGACACCTCGGCGAGGTCACCGGGCCCGGCACCGGCCTCCCAGGGCTCCGCGTAGATCGTGCTCTGGGACTGGACGGGCAACTGGATGCCGTACTCGGTCACTTGGGGCCGCCCCAGAGGCCGTCCGGTGTGAGACCGAGCAGCTCGATGGCGTTGCCGCGCACGATCCGCTCGACGACGTCGGCGTCCAGGTGCCCCATCTGCGCCTCGCCGACCTCACGGGACTTGGGCCAGGTGGAGTCGGAGTGGGGGTAGTCGGTCTCGTAGAGGACGTTGCCGACGCCGATCGAGTCGAGGTTCTTCAGGCCGAAGGCGTCGTCGAAGAAGCAGCCGAAGACGTGCTCGGTGAAGAGCTCGGACGGCGGACGGTGGACCTTGTCGGCGACGCCGCCCCAGCCGCGGTTCTCCTCCCAGACCACGTCGGCGCGCTCCAGGATGTACGGGATCCAGCCGATCTGCCCTTCCGCGTACATGACCTTGAGATTCGGGAAGCGCTCGAACTTTCCGCTCATCAGCCAGTCGACCATCGAGAAGCAGCAGTTGGCGAAGGTGATCGTCGAACCGACCGCGGGCGGCGCGTCCTTGGACGTCGAGGGCATACGGCTGCTGGAGCCGATGTGCATCGCGATGACCGTGCCGGTCTCGTCGCAGGCGGCGAGGAAGGGGTCCCAGTCGTCGGAGTGGACGGAGGGCAGGCCCAGGTGCGGGGGTATCTCGGAGAAGGCGACGGCCCGCACCCCCCGGGCGGCGTTGCGGCGGACCTCGGCGGCGGCCAGCTCTGCGTCCCAGAGCGGGATGAGGGTGAGCGGTATGAGCCGCCCCTGCGCCTGCGGGCCGCACCACTCCTCCACCATCCAGTCGTTGTAGGCCCGGACGCACAGCAGTCCCAGTTCATGGTCCTTGGCCTCGGTGAACGTCTGGCCGCAGAAGCGCGGGAAGGTCGGGAAGCAGACGGCGGACTGGACGTGGTTGACGTCCATGTCGGCGAGGCGCTGCGGCACGTCGTAGGAACCGGGGCGCATCTGTTCGTAGGTGATGACCTCCAGCTTGATCTCGTCCCTGCTGTAGCCGACCGCCGTGTCGAGGCGGGTGAGGGGGCGCTGGAGCCCCTCGTACAGCCACCAGTCGCCGAGTGGCCCGTCGTCGCCCGGGGCGCCCATCACCGGCTTGAAGCGGCCGCCGAGGAAGCTGATCTCCTTGAGCGGGGCCCGGACTATGCGGGGGCCGGTGTCCAGGTACTTCTTCGGGAGCCGGTTCTGCCAGACGTCGGAGGGCTCCACCGTGTGGTCGTCGACGGAGATGATCTTCGGAAGTGCCGTCGTGGTCTCCATGGCGCTCACGGTAGCGCCGATCTGACGACCCGTCAGCTCTGCGGACGGTGCCTCCTTGAGACCGGCCCGGTGACCGGGGGCGCGGGGAA
>NZ_JBVIHJ010000007.1:99849-149090 GCF_055570355.1 Streptomyces sp. NPDC031225
AACTGCGCAACAGCACCCCCACCCACCTCACGCCCGAACCCACCTCCCCCCAACCCACCCAGGGGCGCGGGGAACTGCGCAACAGCACCCCCACCCACCTCACGCCCGAACCCACCTCCCCCCAACCCACCCAGGGGCGCGGGGAACTGCGCAACAGCACCCCCACCCGCCTCACGCCCGAACCCACCTCCCCCCAACTCACCCAGGGGCGCGGGGAACTGCGCGACCAGCCACAATTCACCCGCACCCGCGAGACGACCGCACCCGGCACCCCCACACCGCACCCGGACCGCACACCCCCGACCGAACCACCCCCCGGTGGACCACCGCACCGCCCAGACGCCGCCCCGCGCCCGCCCGACCCAGGCGGTACCGCACGATTTCCGGCGCCGCCGCCACCGTTCCGCGCGGAAGTGTGCGCAGGCCGGGTGAGAACCTTGTGATTTCCCGCGCGCCGTCCTGTGATCAGCCCCTCCACAGCTGACGCATCCGCCGTGGACAAGGCAGACTGACGGGGTTGTAAACAGGCCCTAGGGGGACGGCGATGGACGGTGTACCGCGGGTGCCGGAGCAGAGGCGTCCCGGCTCCTCGGCGGGGGCCGGAGCAGAGGAGCCGGCGTCGCTGCGCTTCAGCGTGCTCGGCCCGGTGCGAGCCCGGCGCGGCGAGGAACTGCTGAACACCGGCTCCCCGCAGCAACGCGCCCTGCTCGCCGCCCTGTTGCTGCGCGAGGGCCGGACCGCGACCGCCGCCGAGCTGATCTCCGCACTGTGGGGCGAGGAGCCCCCGGACCAGGCTCTGGCCGCCGTGCGCACCTACGCCTCCCGGCTGCGGAAGGTCCTCGATCCCGGCATCCTGGTCAGCGAGTCCGGCGGCTACGCGATCCGCGGCCTGCACGAGACCGATCTGGACCTTGCCGCCGCCCAGGAACTCGCCACCGAGGCCGAGAAGGCCAGGAGCGCCGGGGACCTGTGCCACGCGCGTGAGGTCCTGTCCCGGGCGCTGGGCCTGTGGGACGGCGAGGTGCTCGCGGGGGTGCCGGGGCCGTACGCCGAGGCACAGCGGGTGCGGCTGGAGGAGTGGCGGCTGCAACTCCTCGAATCCCGCCTGGACATGGACCTGGAGCAGGGCTGCCACGCGGAGGCGGTCTCCGAACTGACCGCCCTCACCGCCGAACACCCCCTGCGTGAGCGCCTGCGCGAGCTGCTCATGCTGGCGCTGTACCGCTCCGGACGGCAGGCGGAGGCCCTCGCGGTCTACGCAGACACCCGCCGTCTGCTCGCCGACGAACTCGGCGTGGACCCGCGCCCCGGCCTGCGCGAGCTCCAGCAGCGGATCCTGCGGGCCGACCCCGGTCTCGCGGAACCCTCCTCCCCGCAGCCCGAACCGGTCGCCGCCCCGGTCCGTCCCGCACAACTCCCCGCGACGGTCCCGGACTTCACCGGCCGCGCGTCCTTCGTCACCGAACTGAGCGAGGTCCTCGCCTCCGGATCCGACGGCCGGGTGATGGCGGTCTCCGCGCTGGCCGGCATCGGCGGTGTCGGCAAGACCACCCTCGCCGTGCACGTGGCCCACAAGGCCCGCACCGCCTTCCCCGACGGGCAGCTCTACGTCGACCTGCAGGGCGCCGGCGGGCGGGCCGCCGATCCGGAGACGGTCCTCGGCGCCTTCCTCAGAGCCCTCGGCACCGCGGACTCGGCGATACCGGACTCCCTCCAGGAGCGGGCCGCGCTGTACCGCTCGGTCCTGGACGGCCGCCGGGTGCTGGTCCTCCTCGACAACGCGCGCGACGCCGCCCAGGTACGGCCCCTGCTGCCGGGCACGGAGGGCTGCGCGGCCCTGGTGACCTCCCGGGTCCGGATGGTCGACCTCGCGGGGGCGCACCTCGTGGACCTGGACGTGATGTCCCCCGAGGAGGCGCTCCAGCTGTTCACCAGGATCGTCGGTGAGGAGCGGGTCGCCGCCGAGCGCAAGGCCGCCCTGGACGTGGTCGCCGCCTGCGGCTTCCTCCCGCTCGCCATCCGCATCGCCGCCTCCCGGCTGGCGGCCCGCCGCACCTGGACGGTGTCCGTCCTCGCGGCGAAGCTCGCCGACGAACGCCGCCGCCTCGACGAACTCCAGGCCGGCGACCTCGCCGTGAAGGCGACCTTCGAACTCGGCTACGGCCAGCTGGAGCCCGCCCAGGCCCGCGCCTTCCGCCTGCTGGGCCTCGCCGACGGCCCGGACATCTCGCTGGCCGCCGCAGCGGCCGTACTCGACCTCCCGGCGGAGGACACCGAGGACCTGCTGGAGGCCCTGGTCGACACCTCGCTGCTGGAGTCGGCGGCGCCCGGCCGGTACCGGTTCCACGATCTCGTACGGCTCTACGCGCGTGCGTGTGCCGAACGGGACGAGTGGCCCCCTAGTGAGCGGGCTGCGGCCCTGTCCCGGCTCCTCGACTTCTACCTGGCCACCGTCGCCGGCGTGTACCTCATCGAACGGCCCGGCGACCGGCTGGTCGACCACCTGGCCACACCGGAGTACCCGGGGCTGGTCTTCGCCGACCGGCACGCGGCGCAGGACTGGCTGTACGCGGAGGCGGTGTCGCTGCTGGCGTGCGTGCGCCAGTCCGCGGGCTCCGGGTTCCTGCCGCGGGCGGTCGACCTCCTGTGGGCGGCCGTGGACCTCGCGGAGTCCGGCACCAACTCCAAGGCGTACGAAGGGGTCGCCTCCGCCCTGCGGGAGGCCGCGCGCGAGGCCGGTGACCCGACGGCGGAGGCCAGGGCCCTGATCACGCTGGCCTACGCCCACAGCCTCACGGGACGTTTCGACCTCGCCGGCGAGGAGGCCGCCCGCGCCCACGAACTCACCGTCGTCGCCGGGGACCCGCTGGCCGGCAGCTGGGCGACCAACATCCTCGGTGTGCTCGCGGTCTACCAGAACCGCAACGACGACGGGGAGGCCCACCTCACCCGGGCCATCGAGGGCTTCCGCGCCTGCGACGACCCGTCCGGCGAGGCGAGCGCCCTGTGCAACCTCTCGCGCATCCACCTGGCGGGCGGCCGGACCGAGAGTGCGGTCTCCCTGGCCCAGCAGGGCATGGAGATGTACGACGCGATGGGCCACGCCCTCAAGGGGGCCAACGCCCGGTACGCGCTGGGCCTCGCGCTCACCCAGCACGGCAGCCTGTCCGAGGCGACCGCCCGCCTCCAGGAGGCCCTGACGGTGTTCCAGGACAGCCGTCAGCGCCTGTGGGAGGGCATGTCCCTGTTCCGGCTGGCGGAGGCCGACCTGGCGGCCGTGCGACCGGCGCAGGCCGCGTCGAACGCCGAGACCGCACTGACCGTGCTGCGCGGCATCGGCGGCGACTGGCGCCGGGCCAACGTCCTCGTGGTCCTCGGGCACGCCCTGCGCGGCATCGGGCAGCCCGGCCGCTCACAGGTCTGCTGGCGGGAGGCCCTGGACCTCTTCGAGGCCCTCGACGCCCCGGAGGCCGAGTCGGTCAGGGTCCTGCTCGCCCCGCTGGCCCTGGCCTGAGGGCGGTTTCCGCGGGGGCGCGGGCGGACGTTCATCGTTCGTTTATCGCGGCCCGGCACTCTCGTCTTGTCGTCGCGTCGCGTCGGGGGGCAGACGGGACGACCTGGACCGTTGCACTACGGTGAGCGGTCGCGGAGTCGGCCCGGCGACCCTCGGGGGAGTCGCCGGGCCGGCCATCACACGAGGTATCCGAACTGTCAGGGGAGGCAGTCCATGAGCGACGAGAACACCACCGACAACATCCACGCCACCGACGTCGAGGACGAGACGTCCGTGGGCACGGACAACATCCACGCCACGAGCGAGCCGCTCAAGGCCGCCACGCTCAAGGCCGACAAGGGCACGGCCGAGGACGGCACGGACAACATCCACGCCACGGACGAGCCCGTCTGACAGGGCTCCTTTCCCGCACGGGGATCGGCCGCGGCGGCGCGGAGGGGGAGCCGTCGCGGCCGAGGCGTGTCCGGGGGCCGGCCGTTCAGGCCGGCCCCCGGCGCAGTTCGCCCTTGACCACCTTGCCGCTCGCGTTCCGCGGCAGCTCGGCCACGAACTCCACCGTCCTCGGCACCTTGTAGTTGGCCATCTCCCGGCGGGCCCAGGCGATCAGGTCGTCGGCGGTCAGGACCGAGTCCGGGCGGCGCACCACGTACGCCCGGCCGACCTCGCCCAGTCGGGTGTCGGGGACGCCGACGACCGCCACGTCGGCCACCGCCGGGTGCAGGCCGAGGAGTTGCTCTATCTCCGCCGGGTAGGCGTTGAAGCCGCCGACGATGAACATGTCCTTCAGCCGGTCGGTGATCCGCAGGTTGCCCGCCGCGTCCAGGACGCCGATGTCGCCGGTGCGCAGCCAGCCGTCCTCGCTCACCGCCTCCGCCGTGGCGGCCTCGTCCTCGTAGTAGCCGCGCATCACGTTGAAGCCGCGGACCAGGATTTCGCCGGGCTCGCCTGCCGGCGCCTCGATCCGTACCTCCGTCCCGGGGATGGCCCGCCCGGACGTCGAGGCGATCACCGGCAGCGGGTCGCCCTGTCTGCACATCGTCACGATGCCGCTCGCCTCCGAGAGGCCGTACGCGGTCAGGACCGTCTCCACGCCCAGCTCGCCGCGCAGTTGCTCCACCAGCCGCAGCGGTACCACCGCGGCTCCCGTCACCACCAGGCGCAGCGCGGACAGGTCGTGGGAATCCCGGGCCGGGTGGTCCAGGAGTGACTGGTGGAGGGTGGGCGGGCCCGGCAGCACCGAGACCCGTTCCGCGGCGATGTTGGCCAGCACGGTGTCGACGTCGAACACCGGCTGCGGGATCATCGTCGCGCCCCGCATCAGACAGGCGATCACCCCGGCCTTGTAACCGAAGGTGTGGAAGAACGGGTTGACGATGAGATAGCGGTCGCCGCGCCTGAGCCCGGCCAGTTCGCACCAGACGTCGTACGCCCGCAGCGTCTGTGCGTGGGTGATCACGGCGCCCTTGGGGCGGCCCGTGGTGCCGGAGGTGAAGACGATGTCCGAGGCCCAATCCGGGGAGACGGCCGCGGCCCGCGCCCGCACCCGCGCCTCCCCCACGGTGTCCCCGCTCGCCAGGAAGTCCTTCCAGGTGCGGTAGTCGGCGGGTGCGTCGTCCGACAGCACCACGACCTGGTCGAGGTCCGGAAGGCCGGGCCCCTCGGCGACGGCCCGGCGCAGGGACGCCACGTACGACGTGCCGAGGAAGGTGCCGGTGACGAACAGGAGTCGGGCCCCGCTCCTGCGCAGTACGTCGGCCGCCTCGGTGCCCTTGAAGCGGGTGTTGAGGGGGACCAGGACCGCGCCCGCCGACACCGCGCCGAGCGCCGAGACCATCCAGTCCAGGGAGTTGGGGGCCCAGATGCCCACCCGGTCGCCCTCTCGGACGCCGTTGGCGATGCAGGCCGCCGCCGCGCGTTCCACGCGGGAGCCCAACTCGCCGTAGGAGACCCGGTTCCGGCCTTCCACGACCGCCTCCGCGCGGGCGTAGCGCTGCGCCGCCCACCGGACCAGCTCCGGGATGCTCTGCCACTCCACATCGGCCTCCCCGAAAGCGGAAACGCATTAGCTGACTACCCGTCAGATTAGCTGTACCCTGACGGGCTGTCAGCAGGCCTCACAGTGTGTGGAGGTGCGTGCAGCGTGACCCTCAAGGACGCCACGGCGATCGTGGGTATCGGGCGGACCCCCTTCGCCAAACAGCTCGCCGAGGACGAGAGAACCCTGGCCTGCCGGGCCGTTCTCGCCGCCCTCGCCGACGCCGGGATCGCCCCCGGCGAGGTCGACGCCCTGGCCTCGTACACCATGGAGGAGACGGACGAGGTCGAACTCGCCAAGGCCGTCGGCTTCGGCGACCTCACCTTCTTCAGCAAGGCCGGCTACGGCGGCGGCGGTTCGTGCGCCACGGTCGCGCACCTCGCGGCGGCGATAGCGAGCGGCCAGGCCACGGTCGGTGTCGCCTGGCGGTCACGCAAGCGCGGCTCGGGGCCCCGCCCCTGGACCAACACCAGCGTCCAACTCCCCACGCCCGCCCAGTGGACCCGGCCCTTCGGACTGCTCCGGCCCGCCGACGAGATCGCGATGCTCACCCGCCGCTACATGCACGAGTACGGCGCCACCCGCGACCACCTCTTCAACGTCGCCCTGGCCTGCCGCAACCGCGCCAACCAGAACCCCGCCGCGATCATGTACGACCGCCCCCTGACCCGCGAGATGTACATGACCTCCCGCTGGATCAGCGAGCCGCTCTGCCTCTTCGACAACTGCCTGGAGACGGACGGGGCGTTGGCCTGCGTGGTCGTCAGCAGGGAGCGTGCCCGCGACTGCCCGAACACTCCCGTCTACGTCCACTCCGCCGCCCAGGGCCTGCCCGCCCAGCACCACGGCATGGTCAACTACTGGAACGACGACCCGCTCACCGGACCCGCCTGGACGGCCGCCCGGCACCTGTGGAAGAACGCCGACTTCACCCCGCAGGACGTCGACGTGGCCCAGATCTACGACGCGTTCACCGCCCTGGTCCCGCTCTCCCTGGAGGGCTACGGCTTCTGCGAGCGCGGCGAGGGCGGTTCCTTCACGGAGGGCGGGGCCCTGGAGATCGGCGGCCGCCTGCCGATCAACACCGGGGGCGGCGGGCTGTCCGAGGCCTACGTGCACGGCTTCAACCTCATCGACGAGGGCGTCCGGCAACTGCGCGGGACCAGCACCGCCCAGGTCCCGGACGCCGCCACCTGCCTCGTCACCGCCGGCGAGGGCGTCCCCACCTCCGCCCTGCTGCTGACCAACAGGAGCTGACATGCTCGAACCGGTGAAGGACGCCACGGGCGCCCCCTTCTGGCAGTACGCCGCCCAGGGCCAACTCCGCGTCCAGGCCTGCGCCGACTGCGGCGAACTCCGCTTCCCGCCCCGGCCCTGCTGCCCGCACTGCCAGTCCTTCGCCGAGGAGTGGCGCCCCGTCTCCGGCCGCGGCCGGATCTGGTCCTACGTCGTCCCGCACCCGCCGCTCCTGCCGGACTACGCGGCGCAGGCGCCGTACAACGTGATCGTGGTCGAGCTGGAGGAGGCGCCCCGGATACGGCTGGTCGGCAACCTGGTCAGTGCGGCCGGGGCGCCGCTCAACTCCCTCGATCCGGCCCGGATCCGCATCGGCGCCCGGGTGCACGTGGTGTTCTCCGACGGGCTTCCGCAGTGGGTGCGCTCGTGACGGCCCTGCGGGTCGCCGCCGACAAGGACACCGGCGTCGCCGTCGTCACCCTGGACCGCCCGCACCGGCTCAACGCCATCGACCTCGCCCTGCGGGACGAACTCATCGCCGCCTGGCGGGAGTTGCGCTTCGACGACACCGTACGGGCGATCGTGCTGACCGGAGCCGGGGAGCGGGCCTTCTGCACCGGCCTGGACCGGGACGCCGAGGTGCCGCAGCCGGACTCCCCCTACATGGCGGACGATCCGCTCCTGCACGTCGGCCCGAAGTCCAACGACCTCTGGAAGCCGGTGATCGCCGCCGTCAACGGCATGGCCTGCGGCGGGGCGTTCTACCTGCTCGGCGAGTGCGACTTCCTCGTCGCCGACCCGGCCGCCACCTTCTTCGACCCGCACACCACCTACGGCATGGTCAGCGCGTACGAGTCGGTGCTCATGGCGCAGGTCATGCCGCACGGGGAGGCCGCGCGCACGGCGCTCATGGGCAGCGCGGAACGGCTGTCCGCGGCACGTGCCCACACCATCGGGCTGGTCACCGAACTCACCGGGCCGGGCGGGTCGTTGGCGGCGGCCACGGCCGCCGCGTCGGTCATCGCCGGGCATCCGCCCCAGGGGGTGCAGGGCACGGTCCGGGCGCTCTGGGCCGCCAAGGAGGCCGCCGTGCGGCAGGGGTTCGCGCAGGCGCCGCACCTCGTCGCGCTGGGCAATCTCCCCCTGGACCGGCAGGCCGAACTGTTCCGTTCCCGGCAGTCCGAGTTCAGGTTGCGTTAGCAATGTCGATGCATCATACAGGCGTATGCTTACCCCATGGTTGAACATCGCACGGTCGACGTGAACGGCATCCGGCTGCACATCGCGGAGGAGGGCGAGGGGCCCCTCGTGGTGCTGCTGCACGGGTTCCCGGAGTCCTGGCACTCCTGGCGCCATCAGTTCGGCCCGCTGGCCGCGGCCGGATTCCGGGTGGTCGCCCCCGACCAGCGCGGCTACGGCGCCAGCGACCACCCCGAGGACGTGTCGGCGTACAGCATCCTCCACCTGGTCGGGGACGTCGTCGGGCTGATCCACGCGCTGGGCGAGGAGACGGCGTTCGTCGTCGGGCACGACTGGGGGGCGCCGGTGGCCTGGCACACCGCGCTGCTGCGCCCCGACGTGGTGCGCGGGGTGGCGGGGCTGAGCGTGCCGCCGCCGTTCCGGGGCGAGCGGCCGCCGCTGGAGACCATGCGGGAACGGTTCGACGGGCACTTCTACTGGAACTACTTCGAACAGCCGGGCCCGGCCGACGCCGAGTTCGGCGACGACCCCCGGTCCGCGCTGCGCAGGCTGCTGGTGGGCGCCTCGGGTGACGGCGTGGGCGGCGGCCGCTACGAGCAGGCCCTGGTGACCGACCTGGACCGCGGCTGGCTCGCCGACATGCCCGACCCCGAGGTGCTCCCCGACTGGCTCACCGAACAGGACCTCGACGAGCTCACCGAGAGCTACGCCAAGGGCTTCACCGGCGCCCTCAACTGGTACCGCAACCTGGACCGCAACTGGGAACTGACGGCCCCCTGGCACGGTGCGAGGGTCACCCCGCCCGCGCTCTACATGTACGGCGACCGCGACCTGGTCCCGGCGTTCCCCGGCACACCGGAACTGATCGAGGCGCTCCCGCGGCTGATGCCCAACCTGGTCCGCGACCCGGTCCTGCTCCCGGGCTGCGGCCACTGGACCCAGCAGGAACGCCCCGACGAGGTGAACGCCGCGCTCGTGGAGTTCCTTACGGCGCTGCGGGACTGACGGGACTGCGGGGCTGACGACCGGTCAGCTCACCACGTCCGCCTCCGGTGCGACCCGGCAGTGGCCGAGCTTCGCCAGGACGGCCCGACTCGCCTGCACCCGGACGTTCGACGTGCCGCTCGCGGGCACCGTGACCCTCTGCTCCGTGGAGCGCAGCGCCGTGCCCGCGGCGTCGTCGAAGGCGAAGTCGACCGTGAAGGTGGCCTGACGGCTGTTCGGGTTGCTGACCTCGACGGTGGCGTAGGGAATCGCCTGCGTCGCACAGCTCACCAGCACCGCCGTGCCGTCCCGGAGCGCGGAGCTGCTGCGGGTGCTGTTGCTCGTGGTGCGGGGTGTATAGCTGTCGTGCCGCTGGCGGGAGCTGCTGCACCCACCGCCGCTGTCACTGTCACCGTGACTGCTCTTGCTCTTGTGCCGACCGCTGCTGTGACCGTGACCGGTGGAGAATCCCGTCAGCGACAGAACCACCAGCACCGACACAGCCGTGAACTTGAGAACGCGCCCCCGTGAATGCATGCGATCACTCTAACGGGGGCCACCGACACCGCCGGACGGCAGCAGGCGACGCCGCTCACGTCGTCCGGGCCGTCCCCGTCCCCTTCTCCGCGTCCAGCGCGTACACGCAGCGGTCCTTGCTGCACGCGTACACCACGCCGTCCTTCACCACCGGCGACCCGGTGATCTCCCCGCCGGTCGCCAGCTTCCACCGCAGCCGGCCGTCGTCGGCCTTCAGCGTGTACAGCAGATGGTCGGTCGACCCGAAGTGGATCCGCCCCTCGGCGACCGCGGGCGCGCCCACGATGTCCCCGCCCGCCTGGAACCGCCACTTCGGCGTCCCGGTGACCGCGTCCAGCGTGTACAGGCCCTTGCCGCTGCCCACATGCACATGGCCCGCGGCGACGAGCACCGGCTCCACCGACGCCCGGGCCTCCGTGGCGATACGCCACCGGTCGCGGCCGTCGGCGGCGTCGAGGGCGTACACCGTGCCGAGGTAGTCGGCGAGGTACACCCCTCCGCCCGTCACCGCGGCGCCCGGCACGAAGGTCGGCGGGCACAGGAAGACCGCCGGGGCCTCGAAGTGCCAGCGCACCCGGCCGCTCGCCACGTCGAGGGCCATCACGCGGGTCCCGGCCGAGATGTACACGAACCCGTCGTGGGCCTGGGCCACCCGGACCGGCACCCCGCCGCAGGAGGACGCGTCGCCGATGGGGAACGCCCAGCGCTCGTCGCCGGTGCGGGCGTCCAGGGCACGCAGACGGCCGTCCTGCCAGACGTAGACCGTGCCCTCGTGGAGGGCGGGGCCCGCCTCGGAGGACTCGAAGTCGGTCTGGCAGCCGGAGAGCTCCCAGAGCTTGCGCCCGGTGGATGCCTCCCAGGCCTGGACGCCGCCACCGCGGGTGCCGGTGATGACCGTGCCCCGCTCGGCCTTGAGGGAGTACACCCAGGCGTCGGTGTTCAGCCGCCACTGGTCGCCGCCCTCGCGGGCGTCGAGGGCGAAGAGGGTGGGGCCGTCGGAGGCGTGGATACGGCCGTCCGCGACCGCCATCGACCAGGCCACGTCCCGCGTCTTGAAGCGGCGGCGGCCGGTGCCGACGTCGAGGGCGTGCACCTCGAAGGAGGTGACGTAGACGAGGTCACCGGCGACGGCGGGGGTGCCCCAGACGTCGTTGGACATGCGGAACCGCCAGGGCCGCCAGCCGGCCGCGGTCTCCGGGGGCGCGGCCTGGACCGCCGGGACCGCGGGGCCCACGGCGGGTTCCGTGCCGTTGACGCCGGGGCGGGGGCGGGACCAGGAGGCGACCAGGCCGGCCTCCGGCGGGGGCGCCTTCACGGCGGCGGCACGGGCGTCCGAGACGCGCGGTCCCGGTCCGATGGGCACCTGGGCGCCGGCCAGCCGGACGGGGCCGGTGCCGGGGCCGCCGACGGGGACGGCCGCGGGCGGCAGCGGGTCGTAGGCAGGCGGGGGCGGCAGCGCGGGAGTGGGGCGGCCGCCGCCGCTGCGGCCCCCGGAGGGCGGGGGCGGCGCCGCACGGCCACCGCGGCGGGTCTCGATG
Source organism: Streptomyces sp. NPDC031225 (assembly GCF_055570355.1). Classification (NCBI taxonomy): domain Bacteria; kingdom Bacillati; phylum Actinomycetota; class Actinomycetes; order Kitasatosporales; family Streptomycetaceae; genus Streptomyces; species Streptomyces sp. NPDC031225. Next base: position 110,894 of record NZ_JBVIHJ010000007.1, read on the forward strand.
AGGGCGACCGCCTTCTCGGGCAGCCACGCCGACGCCGTACCGCTGTCGTCCGAGCCGGAGCCGTAGAGGTGGGGCGCCAGCTGGGCCTGGAGGTCGGCGGGGTTGGGACGCCCGGTGGCCTCCATCTGCATACAGGACTCGATGAGCGGACGCAGTTCGTCCGGGAGTCCTTCCAGGTCGGGGCCCTCGCGCAGCAGCATGAAGACCGTCTCGACCGGGTTGGCGCCGTGGAAGGGCGGGTGGCCGGTGGCGGCGAAGACCAGCATCGAGCCGAGCGAGAAGACGTCACTCGCGCCGGTGACGCTGCGGGAGTCCTTCGCCTGCTCGGGGGACATGTAGGCGGGGGTGCCGACGGCGACGTTCGTCATCGTCAAACGGGTGTTCGAAACGCCGGACGCGATGCCGAAGTCGATCACCCGGGGGCCGTCCTCGACGACCAGGACGTTGGAGGGCTTGAGGTCGCGGTGGACCAGACCGGCGCCGTGGATGGACTGCAGGGCCTCGGCGACGCCCGCGGCGAACCAGCGCACCGCCTGGGCCGGGAGCGGCCCGCACTCGTTCACTATCTCTTCGAGGGAGGGCGCGGGGACGTACGCGGTGGCCAGCCACGGCACGGCCGCACGCGGGTCCGCGTCGACCACGGCCGCCGTGTAGAAGCCGGAGACCGCCCGGGCCGCCTCCACCTCACGGGTGAAGCGGACGCGGAAGAGCTGGTCCTCGGCGAGCTCCGTACGGACCGTCTTGATCGCCACCCGCCGGCCCGAGGCCGAACGCGCGAGATAGACCAGCCCCATGCCGCCGGCACCCAGCCGTCCCAGTACCTCGAACGGCCCGATCCTGCGCGGATCGTGCTGCGTCAGCTGATCCACCACTCTGCCTGCCACCTCCCCGTACAAGCCGCGCCACCCACATATGTACGCGACCCCGTGCAGCGTCTCACCACCGCACCGCCATGGCGGCACGCGACCCTGATTCTTCCTGGCCGGAGGCCTGGTGGCGAACCCGGGGTCAAATGGGGTGTCTCACCTCAAAGCGGCACCCTTCTACCGCTCGGACCGCTCCAGGACGGCGAACGACGCCCCTTGATTGTCCGTGACGACGGCCACTTTCCCGTACGACGTCTCGAATGGCGGCGCCTGGACCCGTCCACCGAGACGGCTGACCGTCCCGAGCACGGACTCGCAGTCCTCGACGCCGAAGTGGACGAGGAAGTGGGGCGGCATCTCGGCGGGGAACACGTCGGAGACGAGGGCGCGGCCGAAGTCGGGGTGGGCCTCGGGGCCGAAGAGGGCGTCGTGGAAGAGCTCGCCGTAGAAGGTGTTGGCGGCCTCGGTGTCCCGGGCGTACAGCTCGGCCCAGGCGAAGGTGCCGGGCTCGTGCCGGATGCCGAAGCCCTGGTGGCCGCCCGGCTCCCAGAGCCCGAAGACGGCCCCCTCCACGTCGGTGACCAGCGCGGACGCGCCCAGCCCGGCCACCGGCACGGGTGCGGTGACGACCTGTCCGCCGGCCGCCCAGATCCGGTCGGCGAGCGCCTCGATGTCCGGGGTGGCGAAGTACACCGTCCACACGGTGGGCATGCGGCCGTCCGTCTTGCGGGCGAGCCCCGCGACGGGCTCACCCTTGCGGTGGGCCCACAGGGAGCCCTCCTGCGCCGTGGGCGCCTCCTCGAAGGTCCACCCGAAGAGCTCACCGTAGAACCGCCTCCCGGCGGCCACGTCGGGAAGCTGCGCGTCCACCCAGCAGGGGACGCCCTCGCCGTATCCCGTTCCGTCTGCGGATGCCCTGTTTTCGGCCATACCGTCAAAGTAACGGCGACTCACGCACCCCGCAGGACCAGGCACACCCGCCTCCCGGACCCCGCGCACCCCATTTGCAGTCGGCCGAATCGCGCTCCGATCACCCCTCGGTAAGCTGACGGCATGACAGGACAAGTGCGTACCGTCGACGGCCGTGTGGCCGGCCGGCGTGGGCAGGCGACCCGGCAGAAGCTGCTCGACTGCCTCAGCGAGATGCTCAGCTCCTCCCCTTACCGGGACGTCAAAGTCATCGATGTCGCCCGGAAGGCGGGCACTTCACCCGCGACCTTCTACCAGTACTTCCCGGACGTCGAAGGCGCCGTCCTGGAGATCGCGGAACAAATGGCCACCGAGGGCGGCCAGTTGACCCAGTTGCTCGACGGCCGGTCGTGGGTCGGCAAGGCCGGCTGGCAGACCGCGCAGGAACTCGTGGACGGCTTCCTGGAGTTCTGGCGCAGGAACGACGCGATCCTGCGTGTGGTCGACCTCGGTGCCGCCGAGGGCGACAAACGCTTCTACAAACTCCGTATGAAGATCCTCAACTCGGTGAACAACTCCCTTGCGGACGCGGTCTCCGAGCTCCAGTCCAAGGGCAGGGTCGACAAGGACGTCAACCCGGCGGCGGTCGCCGGTTCGCTCGTCGCGATGCTCGCGGCGGTGGCCTCGCACCAGAAGGGCTTCCAGGCATGGGGCGTCAAGCAGGCTGAACTCAAGCCGAACCTGGCGCTGTTGGTGCACCTGGGCGTGACGGGCAAGAAGCCGACGAAGTAGCGTCCCGATGCGAGTCCTGTCTGGCAGGCGGCTGTTCACACGGGTGAACGGCCGCCTGTGGTGCGTCTACTTCCGGACGATCCTGAAGAGCCGGATCTCCCGCTCGACCCGCGCCTGGTAGGTGGCGTACGGCGGCCAGAACGCCAGCGCCCGCTTCCACACGGCCGCCCGCTCCTCCCCCGTCAGCAGCGTCGCCGTGACCGGGATGTCCGCGCCCTTCCAGCTGACCTCGGCCTCGGGATGCGCGAGGAGGTTGGCGGTCCAGGCGGGATGGCCGTCACGGCCGAAGTTGGAGCCGATGAGGATCCAGGTACGGCCGGGATCCTCGGGCATACAGGCCAGCGGGGTACGGCGGACGAGTCCGCTCCTCGCGCCGGTCGAGGTGAGAACGACACCCGGCAGCATCTGCGCGCTGAGCAGGACCCTCCCCCGCGTGATCCGGTGAACGGCCCGGTCCAGCGCCGGAATCACATGCGGCGCGACCTTGGCGAAGCCGCGCGTGGACGACACCTTCTGCACGACCCTCTGTCCGATCACACCGACACCTCCGCCTTCTCGAAAAGCCGCGCCGCGTCGGCCGCGTGGGCCCTGAGCCGGTGCGCCGGGCCGAAGAGCAGTTCGTCACCGGTGGCGCGCTTGAAGTACAGATGCGCCTCGTGCTCCCAGGTGAAACCGATGCCCCCGTGCAGCTGGATGCCCTCACCTGCGGCGGTGCGCAGCGCTTCCAGGGCCTGCGCGAGGGCGAGTCCGCCGACCCGCTGCTCCCCCTGGCCGGTGGCCCAGGCGGCGTAGTAGGCCGCCGAGCGGGCCGCCTGGAGCTGGACGTACACATCGGCCAGCCGGTGCTGCACGGCCTGGAAGGACCCGATCACCCGCCCGAACTGCTCGCGCTGCTTGACGTACTCCACGGTCCGCTCCAGCACACGGTCGGCGGACCCGACGGCCTCGCAGGCGAGGACGGCGGCGGCGGTGTCTCCGGTGCGGGCGAGCGCGCCGAGCACATCACCCTCTTCCTCATCACCCAGCAACTCAGCCTCCACATCACGGAGTTGGATACGGGCCCGGGGCCGGGTGGAGTCCAGGGCGGTCTGCCGGGTGCGGACGACCCCGGGAGCGTCACCGGGGACGAGGAACAGCAGGGTACGGGAGCGGGCGAACCCTCCGACGTGAGCGGCCACCAGGAGGAGCCCGGCGCTGTGCCCGTCGAGAACCTGATCGACCTGCCCGTAAAGCCGCCAGGCCACCGGGGTACCGGGCCCGCCTGCGGTTCGCGGCCGCGCGGCGGGGGCGGACGTGGCCGCGGGGGCGGTCCCCGCATCGTTCTGGTCGTAGAGCCGCCGATCCGAGGTACGGGCCTCGCCTGCGGTTCGCGGCCGCGCGGTCGCCGGGGCGGACTTGGGCGCGGGGGCTCCCGCGGCAGGGGCGGGAATCACACCGCCACCGACGCGCCGGGCCTGTACCCCGCCCGCGCGTCCTCCCCCCGCCCAGTCGCCGGTGTTGCTCCCGGTCAGGGCGAGGGCTTCACCCGGCGGGACGGCGAGGGCCATGGTCAGAGCGCCGGAGGCGATGCGGGGCAGCAGACGGGCGCGCTGCTCCTCCGTGCCCAGCGCCAGTACGAGCGGCGCCGTGAGCACCGCCGTTCCCAGCAACGGCGTGGCCGCCAGCACCCGTCCCGTCTCCTCGCAGGCCAGCGCCAGTTCGGTCACCGAGCACCCCGCGCCCCCGTACTTCTCGGGCAACGCCAGCCCCGGCAGCCCCAGTTGTCCGGCGAGGACCTCCCACAGCGCGGGGTCGTGACCGGCCGGGGTGTCGACGGCGGCCCTCAGCTCCCGTGGCCCGCAGCGGTCCCGCAGCACCGCGCGGAGCGCCCCGCGGATCTCGTCCTGTTCGGCGGTGAAGCGAGCGTCCATGGCTCTTCCTCTTCCCTCCGGATCTGACGGTCCGTCATATTAGGAGCGCCCGCACCAGATGCCCAGAGGCAGGAGGCCCCTCATGCCCCCCGGGAGCCGGAAAGTCGCGATCATCGGCGTGGCCCTGTCCGACTGCGGCCGCGTCGACGACGCCACCCCCTACGCCCTGCACGCCCAGGCGGCCCGCCGCGCCCTCGCCGACGCCGGTCTGGACCGGGGGCTGGTCGACGGCCTGACCTCGGCCGGCACCGGCACCCTCGCCCCCGCCGAGATCGCCGAGTACCTGGGGCTGCGCCCCACCTGGGTCGACTCGACCGCCGTCGGCGGCTCCACCTGGGAGGTCATGGCGGCCCACGCGGCCGACGCGATCGCCGCCGGACACGCGAACGCGGTGCTGCTGGTCTACGGCTCCACGGCCCGCGCCGACATCAAGGCGGGCCGCCGCACCGGCACCCTCTCCTTCGGCGCCCGCGGCCCGCTCCAGTTCGAGGTGCCCTACGGCCACACCCTGATCGCCAAGTACGCGATGGCGGCCCGCCGCCACATGATCGAACACGGCACGACGATCGAGCAGTTGGCGGAAGTGGCGGTCCAGGCGCGTGCCAACGCCGCCCTCAACCCCGAGGCGATGTTCCGCGACCCGATCACGGTCGACGACGTCCTGTCGGGGCCGGTGATCGCGGACCCCTTCACCAAGCTGCACTGCTGCATCCGCTCCGACGGCGGCGCGGCGGTGCTGCTCGCGGCCGAGGAGTACGTACGGGACTGCCGTACCGCGCCCGTCTGGGTGCTCGGCACCGGCGAGTACGTCTCGCACGTCAGCATGTCCGAGTGGCCCGACTTCACGGTGTCCCCGGCGGCGGTCAGCGGCCGCCTGGCCTTCGAACGCGCCGGAGTCCGCCCCGAGGAGATCGAACTGGCCCAGATCTACGACGCGTTCACCTATATGACGCTGGTGACCCTGGAGGACCTCGGCTTCTGCGCGAAGGGCGAGGGCGGTTCCTTCGTGGAGAAGGGACGCCTGAAGGTCGAGGGCGGAGACCTGCCCGTGAACACCGACGGCGGCGGGCTGTCCGCCCAACACCCGGGAATGCGCGGGCTGTTCCTGCTCGTGGAGGCCGTACGGCAGCTGCGCGGGGAGGCCGGGGGCCGGCAGGTCAGACGCCGTGACGGCTCGGCACCCGGGCTCGCGGTGGCGTCCGGGACGGGAGGCTGGTTCTGCTCGTCGGGGACGGTGGTGCTGGGGCGGAACTGAGGACGGATCACAGGGCGACGCCCTGGGCGCACGGGCATGACTCGGACCTCGTACTGCGGGATCCGCTTGTCCCGCGTCACCAAGGTCATCCCCCTCGGTCTGCGCCTGGGCGACCAATATCCGGTCCTCCCTCGGAACCACGGCGAGGGGTGATCAGCCGACTGCGGCCCGAACGACGGCTGACGTGCGACCTCGGTACCGTCTGAGGCATGGCAACGGATCTTCACGAGCTGCTGAGGTCACTTCGGGTGTGGGACCCGCAGGTCACCACCCTGCCCTCCTTCGACCCCGGCACCGCGCCCGCGACCCCGCTGGAGCTGTTCACCACCTGGTTCGCGGACGCGGTGGCCGCCGGCCAGACCGAGCCGCACACCATGTCCCTCGCGACGGCCGACGCGGAGGGCCGGCCGGACGTACGGACCGTGATGCTGCACGGCGCCGACGCGGACGGCTGGGCCTTCGCGAGCCACGCCCACAGCCGCAAGGGCGGACACCTGTCGGCCCGGCCGTATGCCGCCCTCGGCTTCTACTGGCCGGTCCTCGGCCGGCAGGTGCGGGTGCGGGGGCCGGTGACCGCCGCACCCTCCGAGGACGGCCAGGCGGATCTGCACGCCCGCTCGACCGGAGCCCTCGCGGCTGCGCTCACCGGCCGGCAGAGCCAAGTCCTGGGCTCACTGGCGGAGTTGGCGCGAGCGTCCGAGGACGCCTGGGAGCAGGCACAACGGGAACCCACCGCACCCGTCCCGTCCTGGACCCTGTACCGGCTCGCACCCGAGGAGGTGGAGTTCTTCCAGGGCGACGGGCAACGACGGCACGTACGGCTCATCTACCGGCGCACGCAGGGGCGTTGGGCTCAGGAACTGCTCTGGCCCTGAAAGTCGTACACCGCGAAGTCCGCCACCGGCCGGTAACCGATGCGCTGGTAGAGGCGGTTGCTGGTCGGGTTGGCCAGGTCGGTGAAGAGCAGCACCTCGTCGGCGCCGCGCTCCCGGGCAAGCCGGCTGACCTCGGCGGTGGCGGCACCGGCGTAGCCGCGTCCGCGCAGCGGGTCCGGGGTGTAGACGGGCGCCACCCGGATCTGGCCGGCGACGGGCGGGGTGAGGCCGGCCATGGAGAGGGGGGTGCCGTCGGGGGCCTCCCAGAGGGCGACCCCGCCGTAGGCGAGGCGGGCGTCGGCCCAGGATTCGGCGCGCACGCCCTGGCTCTCGCCGATGTCCCTGCTGAACTCGCCGAACCAGCGCACCACCAGCTCCCGGTCACCCTCCTCGGCGATCCTCGCCCGCCCCTCCGGCACCGGCTCGGGCACGGTCAGCGTGTCCAGCCGGTACAGCCGCAGCCGCTGGTGGAGCAGGGCCGTGGCGCCGGTGTGCCGTTCCCGGGCCCGCGCAAGGAGCGCTGCGGTCCCGGCCTCCGCGCTGACCCCGGGGAGCGGGCGGCCGGCCAGGTGCACGGCGAGGGAGTCGGCCTGCGCGTCGGTGAGGGGCGTGAGGAACAGCCGGTACGGCGGCGTCCGGAAGCAGGCCGCCCTGACCTCCCCGCCCTCCTCCAGCAGCCCGAAAAAGGGCGCCTCCCTGCCGTACGCCTGGAGCCCCCGCGTACGCAGGACCTCGGTCACGGTGAGCAGGACGGTGTGCAGGTCCGGACGGGAACGCAGGAAGTCTCCGGCGCGGCAGAGGAACTCGTCGAGGTCTTCGGTGGTGTGCCAGTCGTCGGGGCGCATGCTCCATGCTCCTGCGCGACCGGGCTTGACGCCTTCGAATTACGTCGGCTCCGGATCCGTCGCCAGTCGCGCGTGCATGTGCATGTCGCGGAACGCGTCGCGCCGGCCCGCCTCGAACATCGCGCCTCGCAGCGTGCCCTCGTAGCGGAAGCCGCACTGTTCGGCGATGTGGCAGGAGGCGTCGTGGCCGAGGGCGTGGTCGAGTTCGAGGCGGTGCAGGCCGAGGTCGGTGAGGGCCCAGTGCGCGGCGAGGCGGAGGGCGCGGGTGGCGATGCCCCGGCCGCGGGCCTCGGGCAGCACCCAGTACCCGACGCGGGCGCTGCGCAGGACGTGGTCGATGACGTTGACGCCGATGTGGCCCAGTGTCGTACCGCCCGACGCGTCCGTGATCCGGTACGAGGCACTCGTGCCGTCCGCCGCCAGCCGGGCCTTGCGGCGCAGGGACTCGCGGGCGTCGACGAGGTCGTCGACCGGGACGAGCGGGGTGTTCCAGCGGGCGAACTCCGGGTCGATCGTCCCCCGGAGCCAGAACTCGGCGTGGGCGTCGGGGTTCCAGGCGCACAGGCGCAGGCCGTGGCCGTGCAGGTCCGGGAAGGGGCGGTGTGCACGGGGGTGGTCGTCGGCTCGGGGCATCGGCCCATTCAAGCCGTCGACGCCTGCCCGCGTGGCCTGAACTTCGGTACGCCGTCCGGGAAGACGGCCTCCAGGTCCATCCCCGGGCGCAGGTCCTCGTGCGCGCAGTCGACGATCTCCGTCATCATCCGGGGGCCCTCGGCGAGGTCGACGACGGCGGCGACGTACGGGGTGCGGTCCTTGAAGGGCGGCAGGTCGTTGCGGTGGACTACGGACCAGGTGTAGAGGGTGGCCCGGCCCGTCGCGGTGCACCAGGAGACGTCCTCGCTCCAGCAGTGCGGGCAGAACTCCCGCGGGTAGTGGTGGATCCGCGCGCAGGTGTCGCAGCGCCTGAGCAGCAGAGCGCCCTCGGCGGCCGCCTGCCAGAAGGTGTGGGTGAAGGCGTCGGCCTCCGGGAGGTCGTGGCGGGCGCTCATCGGAAGAGGCCCAGGGCGGCGTCGAGCGACCATGCCTGCCAGGACATCGCGAACAGGGCCACGACGGAGATGAGGGCCATCATCGCGTTCTGTCCCTGTTCGGCCCAGTCGTGGATCATGAGGGTGAAGTAGAGGACGTTCAGGAGCAGGCCGCCGACCAGCGCGAGCGGGGTCAGGAAGCCGAGGATCAGGCCTGCGCCCAGGGCGAGTTCGGCGTAGGCGACGACGTACGCCATCGTCCTGGGGCGCGGTGCGACGAGCACGCCGAAGCCGCTGCGGACCGGGGTCCAGCGGTGTTTGGCGGCGATGTCCGCGGCCCAGGTGATGCCGCCCCCTTCGAACCACGTGCTCTTGTCCTTGTGCCGCCAGCTCTCCAGCCACCACAGGCCGAGGCCTATGCGCAGGACGGCCAGCCATTGCGCGCCGGTCAGCCAGATCGTGTCCATGAAATCTGACGGTACGTCAGATCCCTTGCTCCGGGAAGGTGGTGGAACCGCGAAAGGCGGCGGCTCCGGGTGAGGCCGCATGAGGGAAACCTGTGCGCCCGCCATGAAGCTGTGGGTCGCCCGTGAATACCCCGGGATTGTTGGCAATTTTGTCCACACGTCGTCTACGTTCACTGACGCAAGCCGAAACCGCCGAGGGAGCGAACCGTGAAGCACAGGGCAGTCAAGCGCAGGAACGTCGTCATCGGCATCGGTGCGACGGCGGGGTTCGCGGCCGTCGGAGGGCTGGCCCTGAATGCGAGCGCGGCGACCGCCGGCTCCTCCGGGAGCAGCGCCGGCAGCCTCGCCTTCGACCCCGAGGCCTACACGGAGCTGACGACGACGGTCACGGACACGGAGGGCGCCGAACACGCGGTCACCTACCACTTCTGGAAGGCGATCACCTACGTCGCCAAGCCGGTCGACGAGACCTACCAGTCCCTGAACGTCAGCGTGCCGGTCGAGATCGACGGCACGGCGGTGGACGCGAGCGACGCCCCGATCCTGTTCGCGAACTCCGTCGGCGGGTACCTGCCGTCCTCCGTGGCGGACGCCACCGGCATCGGGGGCGCGAGCATGGGCGGCGGCGCGGGCGGCGGCACCCCGAGCGGGGCTCCCACCGCGAGCCCCTCCGCCTCGGCGCCGGGTGCCAACGGCAACACCAACGCCACCGGCGGCGCCATGAACGCCAACCAACTCCTGGCCCTGGCCGCCGGTTACGTCGTCGTCGAGCCCGGCGCCCGCGGCCGTACCCTCAAGAACTCCGCCGGCGAGTACTACGGCACCGCCCCCGCCGCGATCGTCGACCTCAAGGCCGCCGTGCGGTACGTGCGGGCCAACAAGGGCCGCATCCCCGGCAACGTCGAGCGGATCGTCTCCGCGGGCACCAGCGCGGGCGGCGCCCTGTCCTCCCTGCTCGGCGCGTCCGGCGACAGCCCGATCTACGACAAGTACCTCAAGGAGATCGGCGCCGCCGACGCCTCCGACGCGATCTTCGCGACCGGAGCCTGGTGCCCGATCATCGACCTGGAGCACGCCGACGGGGCCTACGAGTGGTGCTGGGGCACCAACGACCTCAGCACCGGCAAGCAGGTCGACCAGACGGTGTCCAGGGAACTCCGGTCGCAGTTCGCCGAGTACCAGGCGAAGCTGCGGCTGCGCGGCCTGAAGGGCTCCGGGTTCGGCACGCTCACCGCCCGCAACTACGACGACTACCTGGTCAAGCAGTACCTGGAGCCCTCGGCCACCACCTACCTGGCCGCCCTCTCGGACGCGGACCGCGAGACCTATCTCGCCGCGAACACCTTCATCACCTGGTCCGGCGGCAGGGCCGGCTTCACCTGGGCCGACTTCCTCACCCATGTCGGCGCCCGCAAGAAGGGCGCGCCCTCCTTCGACGCCTGGGACCTGTCCGCCGGCGAGAACAACGAGTTCGGCGCCGGCACCACCGGGACCCGCCACTTCACGGCGTACGGCACGAAGAACGACACGACCGGCCTGAGCACCAAGCGCGTCGCGAGCGACATACCCGCGAAGCTCGACCTGATGAACCCGATGCACCACCTCACGGAGAAGGCCGACGCCAACCGTTCGAAGCACTGGTGGATCCGCCTCGGCACGAAGGACTCGGACACCTCGCTGACGATCGCCGCGAACCTCGCCGCCGCGGCCGAGAACCTCGGCGACGACGTGAACCACCTCTACTACTGGGACCAGGGCCACGGCGCCAACACCGACCCGGGCGACTTCATCAGTTGGATCGCCGAGGTCACTGGCTACAAGAAGGCCAAGAAGGCGGGGAAGAAGTAGCCACCGACCCCCGAGGACACCCCGACCGCGGCCCCGGTTTCCCGTCGGTTTCCGGCCGCCGCCCGCCACGGCGCCGAGCTCCGCATCCGCGGACCCGGCGCCGTGGCCTTTTCCGTACGCGCACAACCAGGTGACCTACGTCACGAGCCCCACCCGTGCCTCCTACAGGCGTGATCGATCCGCAACCAATTCCCGTCTTGACCGAGACCCATCAACGCGCTGTCTGATTACGCTCGCGCTCATGGCCCACTCCAGACCCGCAGACCACCCGGACCAGCCCGACCAGCCCGATCGCCCCGTGTACGTCATCGGCGGCGGCCCGGCCGGGCTCTCCGTCGCGTACGCGCTGCGCGCCCGGGGTGTCCGTGCGGTCGTCCTGGAGAAGTCCGAGCACGTCGGAGCGTCCTGGCGGCGCCACTACGACCGGCTGCACCTGCACACCACCCGCCGCCTCTCGGCCCTGCCCGGACTGGCGATGCCACGCCGCTTCGGGCGCTGGGTGTCCCGCGACGACGTGGTGCGCTACCTGGAGAAGTACGCCGAGATCCACGAACTGGAGACCGTCACCGGCGTCGAGGTCTCGCGCGTCGAGCGCACCCCCGACGGCACCGGCTGGCTGCTGCACGCCACCGGCGGCCGTGAGCTGACCGGCGCCGCGGTCGTCGTCGCCACCGGCTACAACCACACCCCGCTGGTGCCGGACTGGCCCGGGCGCGAGGAGTACAAGGGCGAGCTCCTGCACGCGGGCGAGTACCGCAACCCGGCGCCCTACGCCGGCCGTGACGTGCTCGTCGTCGGCGTCGGCAACACCGGCGCGGAGATCGCCGTCGACCTGGTGGAGGGCGGCGCCTCGCGCGTACGGCTGTCCGTGCGCACCGCCCCGCACATCGTCCGCCGCTCCACGGCCGGCTGGGCCGCCCAGTACACGGGTGTCCTCGTACGGCGGCTGCCGGTCGGCCTGGTGGACCGGCTGGCCAGGCCCATGGCGAGGCTCAGCGTGCCCGATCTGTCCGCGCACGGCCTGCCCCGTCCCGACACCGGCCTCTACAGCCGGGCCAAGGAGGGCGCCATCCCGGTCCAGGACGTCGGCCTCATCGACGCGATCCGCAAGGGCCGGATCGAGGTCGTCGCTGCCGTGGAGGGCTTCGAGGAGGGCGAGGTGCTCCTCGCCGACGGCACCCGGATCGGCCCGGACGCGGTGATCGCGGCCACCGGTTACGCCCGCTCCCTGGAGGGGCTGGTCGGCCATCTCGACGTCCTCGACGCGCGCGGCGGCCCGGTCGTCAACGGCGCCCTGGCCCCACAGAATGCCCGCGGACTCTTTTTCAGTGGCTATACAACTCCCATCAGCGGCACGTTCCGCGAGGTGGCGATCGACGCCGAGAAGATCGCGAAGGCCGTCGTCAGAGACGGTTCGGGATCGCTCTCCCGGCTCCCGGGATGACGTAGAGACCCCCAACTCCCCTCAGTAAAGCTCCTGTTACGTGTGCGCAAGATGTGACAGGAGCGTTGTCCTGTGCCCACATGCGGGGCCAGAATGTGAAACCTGCTCATCTTTCAGGATCACTTCCGGCTCGACCGACCTGCTCTCCCCCGACGGAGGATGCACGTGGCACGCGAAAGACAGCTCCCCCCGCTCTCCCGGCGCTCCCTGCTCGGCGGTGCCGCCGCCGCGGCCGGTGCCGTCACCCTGACCGGCACCGCCTCCTCTCCCGCCTTCGCCGCCACCCGTGACGTGGACGTCGCGATCGTCGGCGGCGGCCTCGCCGGACTCACCGCGGCCCGTGACCTGGTCGCGGGCGGAAAGACGGTCGCCGTCCTCGAGGCCCGCGACCGGGTCGGCGGCCGGGTGCTCAACCTGCCCCTGGCCAACGGCGGAGTCACCGAGGGCGGCGGCGAGTTCATCGGCCCCACCCAGGACCGCATCAAGGCCCTTGCAGACTCGCTCGGAGTGGGCACCTTCCCCACCTACAACACCGGCAACAACCTGCTCTACAAGGACGGCAAGAAGACCGCCTACGCCACCGACGGCCTCCTCGGCTCGGTCCCGCCGATCGACGCGGCAGGCCTCGCCAACGCGGCCATCGTCCAGGCCTCCCTCGACGACATGGCCAAGACGATCCCCGTCGACGCGCCCTGGACCGCCGCGAAGGCCCAGGAGTGGGACCGGCAGACCTTCGAGACCTGGCTGCGCGCCAACGCCGTGATCCCGTCGGCCAAGTTCCTCCTCGACGTGGCCTGCACGTCGATCTTCTCGGCCGAACCCCGCGAACTCTCCCTGCTGTTCGTCCTCTTCTACATCGCCGCCGCCGGCAACGAGACCACGCCCGGCACCCTGGAGCGCCTCACCGAGACCGCGGGCGGCGCCCAGGAGCAGCGCTTCGTCGGCGGCTCCCAGCAGGTGCCGATCAAGCTCGCCGCGACCCTCGGCGACCGCGTGGTGCTGAACGCCCCGGTGCGCACGATCACCAAGTCCGGCTCGAAGTACGTCGTCACGGCCGACGGCGTCACGGTCACCGCCAAGCGGGTCGTCGTCGCCGTACCGCCGCCGCTCGCGGCCCGCATCACCTACGACCCGCTGCTGCCCGCCGCCCGCGACCAGCTCACCCAGCGCCTCCCGATGGCCTCGGTCGGCAAGGCGATCGCGATCTACGACACCCCGTTCTGGCGGGCCGACGGCCTCAACGGCCAGGTCGTCAGCGACACCGGTGTGGTCAGCTCGACCTTCGACAACTCCCCGCCGGACGCCTCCTACGGCGCCCTGATGGGCTTCATCGAGGCCGACGAGGCCCGCAAGTACGACGCGGCGAGCGAGGCGGAGGTCAAGGCGGCCGTCCTCAAGGACTACGTGACCTACTTCGGCTCGAAAGCGGCCTCCCCCACCTCCTTCGTCCTGCAACGCTGGAACAACGAGGCCTACACCCGCGGCGGCCCCGTCTCCATCGGCGCCCCCGGTGTGCTGACCCAGTACGGGCCCGCCCTGCGCACCCCCGTCGGCGGCATCCACTGGGCGGGGACGGAGACCGCCGTCCACTGGAACGGCTTCATGGACGGTGCGGTGCGCTCGGGCGAGCGGGTGGCCAAGGAGGTCCTGGCCGTGCTGTAGGCCCGGGGGGCGCCGGTCCGCTCCTTTTGTGTGCACACCCATTCCTGACATCCCGTCAGTTCTGTAATCTGACAGAGCGTCAGTTAATGGAGCTGTCACACAGGAGCGGGCGGACCGATGCTTGGATCAACCCACGGCACCCTCACCACCGACTCCCGCCGGGCCCGGGTCATCGCGTGCGGCGAGCAACCCGGGCCCGCCGTCCACGGCAGGCCTGCCGACGTCGACGATCTCGACGTCAGCGGGCGGCCGTTGTATGCCGACGTCCCCGATCTGGACCGCTTCTTCCGGCCGGAGTCGGTCGCCGTGATCGGGGCCTCGGACACCGAGGGCCGCCCGAACACCGGCGTCACCCGGCAGCTGATCGACTGGGCCGACCGGGTCGGCGCCCGGCTGCACCCGGTGCACCCGACCCGTCCGGCGGTCTTCGGCATCCCCTGTGTGGCCGCCGTGTCCGATCTGCCCGAGCAGGTCGACCTCGCGGTCCTGCTGGTCGCAGACCCCCTCCCCGTGATCGAGCAACTGGCCGAGGCCAAGGTGAAGTTCGCGGTCGCCTTCGCCTCCGGCTTCGCCGAGACCGGAGAGGAGGGGGCGGCCGCCCAGGAGCGTCTCGCGGCCGCGGTGGCGGAGTCGGGGATGCGCCTGCTGGGCCCCAACACCAACCTGAACGCCTTCTCGTCGTTCCGCAAGGATCTCGACGGTCCCGGCATCGCCCTGATCACCCAGTCCGGCCACCAGGGCCGCCCCGTCTTCGCCCTCCAGGAACTCGGCATCCGCCTCACCCACTGGGCCCCCACCGGCAACGAGGCCGACCTGGAGACCTCCGACTTCCTCTCCTACTTCGCCGAGCGGCCCGAGGTCGGCGCCATCGCCTGCTACGTCGAGGGCCTCAAGGACGGGCGCTCCTTCCTGCTCGCCGCAGACCGGGCGGCCCGCCGCAGGATGCCGGTGGTCGCGGTCAAGGTGGGCCGCACCGAGACCGGCGCCCGCACGGCCGCCTCCCACACCGGGAAGCTGACCGGCGCCGACGCGGTGGTGGACGCGGCGATGCGGCAGTACGGCGTGATCCGCGTCGACGGTCTCGACGAACTCCAGGACACCGCCACCCTGTTGGCCCGGGCGAAGCCGCCGGTCGCCGAGGGGGTCGTCGTCTACTCGATCTCGGGCGGCACCGGCGCGCACTTCGCCGACCTGGCGACGGAGGCGGGGCTGAGGCTGCCGCCGCTGTCCGAAGCCAAGCAGGCCGAACTGCACCAGTGGATACCGGAGTTCCTGAGCGTGGCCAACCCCGTCGACAACGGCGGGCACCCGGTCGGCGACTGGCGGGGCCGGAAGATCATCGACGCGATCCTCGCCGACCCCGCCGTCGGAGTGCTGATCTGCCCGGTCACGGGACCCTTTCCGCCCCTGAGCGACCGGCTCGTGCAGGACCTGGTGGACGCGGCCGAGCAGACCGACAAGCTGGTGTGCGTGGTGTGGGGCTCGCCCGTCGGCACCGAACCGGCCTACCGCGAGGTGCTGCTGGGCTCCTCCCGGGTGGCCACCTTCCGCACGGTCGGCAACTGCATCACCGCGGTCCGCGCCTACCTCGCCCACCACCGCTTCGTCACCGGCTACCGCTCTCCCTTCGACGAGGCCCCGCGCACCCCTTCGCCCTCCTTCCGCAAGGCGCAGGCACTGATGCGCCCGGGCCAGCAGCTGAGCGAGCACGCGGCGAAACAGCTGCTGCGGGCGTACGGGATCCGGGTGCCGCGCGAGCAGTTGGTGACCAGCGCGGCGGCGGCCGTACGCGCGGCGGGCCTGGTCGGCTACCCGGTGGTGATGAAGGCGTCCGGGGCGAGGATCGCCCACAAGACCGAGCTCGGCCTGGTGAAGATCGGCCTGACATCGGCCAGCCAGGTCCGGGACGCCTACCGGGAGTTGACCGACATCGCCCGCTACGAGGACGTCCCGCTGGACGGGGTCCTGGTGTGCCAGATGGTCGAGCGGGGCGTCGAGATGGTCGTCGGGGCCGCGCACGACGAGCTGTTCGGGCCGACGGTGACGGTGGGGCTCGGCGGGGTGCTGGTCGAGGTGCTGCGCGACACCGCCGTACGCGTGCCGCCCTTCGGGGAGGAGCAGGCCCGGGACATGCTGGAGGACCTGCGCGGGCGGGCCCTGCTGGACGGGGTCCGGGGGCGGCCCCCCGCGGATCTCGACGCGCTCGTGGAGGTCGTCCTGCGCGTGCAGCGCATGGTGCTGGAGCTCGGGGACGAGGTGGCGGAGCTCGACATCAACCCGCTGATGGTGCTGCCCCGGGGGCAGGGGGCGGTGGCGCTGGACGCGTTGGTGGTGTGCCGGTGAGCGAGGTCCTGCACACCCTCGACGGCCAGGTCTCGTACATCACCCTCAACAGGCCCGAGGCCCTGAACGCCCTCGCCCCCGGCCAACGGGACCGGATCATCGAGCTGTTGGCGCAGGCTTCGGGTGACCCGGACGTACGGGCCGTCGTCCTCACCGGAACCGGGCGCGGCTTCTGCGCGGGGGCCGACCTGCGGGGCGGGGCGGGCGCGGGGGACCCGGTCGCCGGTGACGTGGCCCGCGTGATCCGGCTCGGCGCCCAGCGGCTGATCGCCGCCGTCCTCGACTGCGAGAAGCCGGTGATCGCGGCGGTGAACGGCACCGCGGCCGGCATCGGCGCGCATCTGGCCTTCGCCTGCGACCTCGTCCTGGCCGCCGAATCGGCGCGGTTCATCGAGGTGTTCGTACGCCGGGGCCTGGTCCCCGACGGTGGCGGCGCCTACCTGTTGCCCCGCCTGGTCGGGCCCCGGCGCGCCAAGGAGCTGATGTTCTTCGGCGACGCGCTCTCCGCCCCGGACGCCGAACGCCTGGGCCTGGTCAACCGGGTCGTCCCGGACGGGGAGCTGGACAAGACAGCCCGCGAGTGGGCGGCCCGTCTCGCCACCGGCCCGACGCGCGCCCTCGCCCTGACGAAACAGCTCGTCAACGCCTCCCTCGACAGCGACCGCAGCACCGCCTTCGCCGCGGAGGCCACCGCTCAGGAGATCAACATGACGACGGCGGACGCGAAGGAGGGCCTGGCGAGCTTCGTGGAGCGCAGGAGCCCGCGGTTCAGGGGCCGTTGAGACTCAGTCCCGGGTCAGGATCCGCAGGTCCGGCGCGTCCGGGTCCCCGAACGGCACGAACAGCTCGGGCTCGGCCGCCGTCCCGCCGATCCTCCAGTACGTCTCCTGCCCGCACCGCCCGTCGAACCGTACGACGACTCCGGCGCGTCCCTCGGGGCCGTCGGTGTCGGGGTCGTAGCCGCCCTTGTCGTCGAGCAGCCAGGTGCCGGTGCCGTCGCACACGGTGAAGGCCGTCGGGTCCGCCGACTCGTCCACCTCCGTGCCGGATTCGGCGGGCAGGGCGGTGAGGTCGGCCCGCCCGTCCTCACGCAGCCGCAGCACCGCGTCGTCGGCCCCGTGCCATTCCCCGGCGAGTTGCGCGGCGGACAGGTGCGGAGGCTCGTACTCCTCGACGATCCCCGTGAGCGAGGCCAGCACCCCGCCGACGAACACCAGCAGGAACAGCCCGACGGAGGCGAACAGGGCGGGCAGCCATACGCCCCAGAAGCTACGGACACGTCTGCGAAGCCGGCCCAGGCCGAGCATCGGCAGCAGGCCGAGGGCCGCGAGGAGCGGTGCCGTGGTGAGGAACGGCCACCCCCACAGCAGCCCGGCGAGGCCCGCCCACACCACACCGAGGCCTGCCGCGCACACCAGGTTCCAGGCCCACACGGGCCCCCGCGCGCGGCTGACGACGAGCCGCGCCAGTGCCTGCGCCGGCACGACCTGGGCCACCGCGTGCGCGAGGCCGAGGACCGGCAGGATCAGCGGCATCACGACGAGGAGGCATGCGAGGGCGAACACGGAGAGGAACCCGTACGCGCCCGCGTACGCGTAGTCGTCGCCCAGCCTGACCTCGGTCCACCAGATCAGACCGATCGCCGGAACCTGCGCCGCGCACACCGCGGCGGCCTCGTTGAGCCGTACGTTCCCCCACCCCATGAACGCACCCTATGTGCGGCCTCACGCGCGCGTGCCCGACCCCTTTTCATCTGACACACCGTCAGCTTCAATGGAGAGGTGATGGGACAAGCAGGAATGGCGGAGGCGGCCGTCCGCTACCTCCGGTCCGGAAAGGCCCTCGCCGTCGAGGCGCTGCCCCGCCCGGAGTTGAGGTGTGTCCGCGAGGACGAGCGGGCACCGGTCGACCCGGCCGAGTTCCGGCGTGTGCTGGGGAGCTTCGCGTCCGGCGTGACCGTGGTGACGGCACCCGGGGCGGACGGCGAGGGCCCCGCCGGCTTCGCCTGCCAGTCCTTCTCCTCCCTCTCCCTCGACCCGCCGCTCGTCGCCTTCATGGTGGGCCGTACGTCGACGACCTGGCCGCGTATCGCCCGGGCGGGCGTCTTCTGCGTGAACGTCCTGAGCGCGGACCAGGGCGACCTGTGCAGGGGGTTCGCGAGGAGCGGCGCGGACAAGTTCGCGGGCGTGGCGCACGATCCGGCACCGGTCTCCGGCTCCCCCCGCCTCGCGGGCACGCTCGCGTGGATCGACTGCACGATCCACGCCGTCCACACCGGCGGGGACCACCTCATCATCGTGGGGCGGGTGGACGCGCTGGGAACGGGCGAGGGCGAGGCGCCGCTGCTGTTCCACAACGGGCGGTTCGTCTGAGGCACCGCGGCGACCGCTCGTTCATCGGGCTGCCCCGCCTGCGGACCCTCAGCGCGTATCCCGGTCCCCTCGCCGACGGACTCCTCGCCGCTAGGCCACCGCGAGGACAGCGGCAGCCGGCCTGCGCCGGATCACCAGTGCCATCAGCGCCGCCACCGCGCACAGCGCTCCCGACGCGTACCAGACCATGTCGTACGACCCGAACACGTCCCGTGCGACACCGCCGAGGAAGGCGATGAGGGCGGCGCCGACCTGGTGGGAGGCGAGGACCCAGCCGAAGACGATCGCGCTGTCGTCGCCGTACTGCTCGCGGCACAGGGCGATGGTCGGCGGGACGGTGGCGACCCAGTCGAGGCCGTAGAAGACGATGAAGAAGAGCATCGGCGGGTGGACCGACGGGCCCAGCAGCATGGGCAGGAAGAGGAGCGAGACACCGCGCAGGGCGTAGTACACGGCGAGCAGGCGGCGCGGTTCGAAGCGGTCGGTGAACCAGCCGGAGGCGACCGTGCCGACGACGTCGAAGACGCCGATGACCGCGAGCAGCGAGGCGGCGGCCGTGATGGGCATGCCGTGGTCGTGTGCGGCGGGCACGAAGTGGGTCTGCACCAGGCCGTTGGTGGAGGCGCCGCAGATCGCGAAGGTGCCGGCGAGCAGCCAGAAGGTGCCGGTGCGGGCGGCCCGGGACAGGACCGTCACCGTCCGGCGCGCGGCGCCCTGCACCGGTTCCGGCTTCGGTACGAACTCCTTGGCGCCGTACGGCCGCAGGCCCACGTCGGCCGGGTGGTCGCGCAGCAGCAGCCACACGAAGGGGACGACCGCGAGGGCGGCGAGGGCGACGGTGATCGCGGCCGGGCGCCAGTCGTGGTTCTCCACCATCCAGGACAGCGCCGGCAGGAAGATCAGCTGGCCGGAGGCGGAGGCGGCGGTCAGGATGCCGGTGACCAGGCCGCGCCGCTCGGTGAACCAGCGGTTGGTGACGGTCGCGGCGAACGCCAGTGCCATCGAGCCGCTGCCCATACCGACCAGCAGGCCCCAGTACAGCATCAGCTGCCAGGCGGCCGTCATCCACACGGTCAGGCCGGAGCCGACCGCGATCACGGTCAGCGCGACCGCGACCACCCGGCGGATGCCGAAGCGGTCCATCAGCGCCGCCGCGAAGGGCGCGGTCAGGCCGTACAGCGCGAGGTTCACGGAGACGGCCGCGCCGATGGTGCCGCGCGACCAGCCGAAGTCCTCGTGCAGAGGATCGATGAGGAGGCCGGGCAGGGAGCGGAAGGCGGCCGCGCCGATGATCGTCACGAAGGTGACTGCGGCCACGAACCATGCCCGGTGGATGCGGGTCGGCGGCTTCTCCGGCTGGGGCGCCCGGTCGACGGCCTCGGTTGTCTGGGTCACGACATAGAGCTTCCGTCCTGCGCCGCCCCGAATCCATTGGCCCGGAGGACATCGTTCGTTAGGATCGGGCCATGAGCCAGGACCGTGATGACCGTCGTGAGCCGGACTTCCGCCCGCACCGCGTCGTCGTCCTCGCCATGGACGGTGTCCTCCCCTTCGAGCTGGGCATCCCGCACCGGATCTTCGGCCGCCCCAGGGACGCCGAGGGGCGCTTCCTGTACGACGTCGTCACCTGCTCGATCCGCCCGCCGGGCCCGGTGCGGACCGACGCCGACTTCGCCATCCAGGTCGAGCACGGCCC
This sequence comes from Streptomyces sp. NPDC031225, assembly GCF_055570355.1. Classification (NCBI taxonomy): domain Bacteria; kingdom Bacillati; phylum Actinomycetota; class Actinomycetes; order Kitasatosporales; family Streptomycetaceae; genus Streptomyces; species Streptomyces sp. NPDC031225. The sequence continues at coordinate 131,206 of NZ_JBVIHJ010000007.1, forward strand.
GGAGATCCTGGCCACCGCCGACACCGTGATCGTCCCGGCGTCGTACGAACTCGGCCCGGTCTTCGAGCAGGGCGTGCTGACCGACGAACTGGCCGCCGCCCTCGCCCACATCCGCCCCGGCACCCGGCTCGCCTCCATCTGCACCGGCGTCTACGTCCTGGCCGCCGCCGGTCTCCTCGACGGCCGCCCCGCCACCACGCACTGGGCCGACTCCGACCGACTCCAGGAGCTCTTCCCGCAGGTCAGGGTCGACCCGGACGTCCTGTTCATCGACGACGGGGACGTCCTGACCTCCGCGGGCGTCGCCGCCGGGCTCGACCTGTGCCTGCACATGGTTCGCCGCGACCACGGCACTGCGGTCGCCAACGACGTGGCCCGCCGCACCGTCGTACCGCCGCACCGCGACGGCGGGCAGGCGCAGTACATCCACCGGCCCGTGCCCGACCCGCAGCAGTCGACCACGACCTCGGCCCGCGCCTGGGCACTGGGCCGCCTCCATGAGCCGATCCAGCTGCGGGACATGGCCGGACAGGAGGCGATGTCGGTGCGCACCTTCACGCGCCGTTTCCGCGAGGAGGTCGGCGTCAGCCCCGGCCAGTGGCTCACCCAGCAGCGGGTGGAGCGCGCCCGGCACCTGCTGGAGTCCACCGACCTCTCCGTCGACCAGGTCGCCCACGACGCGGGCTTCGGCACCGCCCAGTCGATGCGCCAGCACCTGCAGACGGCCCTCGGGGTCACCCCGACCGCGTATCGCCGCACCTTCCGGGCCGGGGGCGGCTGCTTCGCGGGGCCCGTCGGCACCCCGTACGCGGAAACACCCGTACCGGCGGCCTAGAACGTGAGCACCCCCCGGGCCACCCGCCCCGCCTCCGCGTCGGCCACCGCCTTCTCGAAGTCCTCGACCGGGTAGGTCTCCGTGACGAGTTCGTCGAGGAACAGCCGGCCCTGCCGGTAGAGGTCCGCGTACAGCGGGATGTCCCGCTGCGGCCTTGAGGAGCCGTACCGGCAGCCCAGGATGGCCTTGTCGAGGAACATCGACGACACGACGAAGGACGCCTCCGCGCCCGCCGCCGGGACTCCCAGCAGGACCGCCTGCCCGTGCCGGTCCAGCAGGTCGACGGCGGCACGCACGAGTTCGACCCGGCCGACGCATTCGAAGGCGTGGTCCACTCCGCGCGGCAGCAGTTCCCGCACCCCGTCCACCGAGGTCAGGAAGTCGGTCGCGCCGAACTGCCGGGCCATCGCCTCCTTCGCCGGATTGGCGTCCACCGCCATGATCCGCGAGGCACCCGCGATCCGCGCGCCCTGGATGACGTTGAGCCCGATGCCCCCGGTCCCGATCACCAGCACGCTCTCCCCGCGGTCCACGCGGGCCCGGTTGAGCACGGCCCCCACCCCGGTCAGCACCCCGCACCCGATGAGCGCGGCGGACGTCAGCGGGATGTCCTTCGGGATCCGTACCGCCTGAACGGCCTTCACGACCGTCCGTTCCGCGAAGGCGGAGTTGCACGCGAACTGGAACACCGGCTCCCCGCGCCGCGAGAAGGGCTTCTGGGGCCGCCCGATGGCCTTGCGGCACATGGTCGGCCGCCCCCGGTCGCAGTCGGCGCAGGCACCGCAGTTGGCGAGCGTGGACAGCGCCACGTGGTCACCGGGCCCGACATGCGTGACCCCCTCCCCCACCGCCTCGACCACGCCGGCGCCCTCATGTCCCAGCACCACCGGAACCGGGAAGGGTATGGTCCCGTCCACCACGGACAGGTCGCTGTGGCACAGCCCGGCCGCCGAGATCGCGACCTGCACCTCCCCGGGTCCCGGGTCCCGCACCTCCAGATCGTCGACGACCTGGATCTGCCTCCCGTCGAACAGCACGCCTCGCATCAGACGACCCCCTTGGGTTCCCTGGGCAGACCGAGCACGCGCTCGGCGATGATGGTGCGCTGGATCTGGTCCGAACCGCCGTAGATGGTGTCGGCCCGTGAGAACAGGAACAGCTGTTGCAGGGCGTCGAGTTCGTACGGCGCGGCAGGGGACCAGTCGGGTCCGGCCGCCGCCTCCGCGCCCCGCACGAGCATCGCCAGCTCCCCGAGCCGCTGATGCCACCCCGCCCACAGCAGCTTGGCCGCGCTGGAGGCCCCGGCGTCGCCCGAACCCCCGAGCGTGCGCAGGGCGTTCCACCGCATGGTCCGCAACTCGGCCCACTGGCGCACGAGCAGGGCGCGCACGGCCGGATCAGCGATCGCGTCGGTGCGCACGGCGGCCTGGATGACCTGCGTCAACTCCTGTGCGAAACCCACCTGTTGGGCCAGCGTGGACACCCCGCGCTCGAACCCGAGCAGGCTCATCGCGACCCGCCAGCCCTGCCCCTCGCCCCCGACGACATGCTCCGCGCGCGCGTGCGCCCCGTCGAAGAAGACCTCGTTGAACTCGCTGGTCCCGGTCAGCTGCCGGATGGGCCGCACCTCGATGCGTCCCGGCTGGTCCATGGGAACGAGGAGGAACGACAGTCCGTGATGGCGACGGGACTGCGGGTCGGTCCGGGCGAGCACGAAACACCAGTCCGCCTCATGAGCGAGGGACGTCCAGATCTTCTGCCCACTGATCCGATACGTCCCGTCCTCGCCGCGCGTGGCCCTGGTCCGCACCCCGGCGAGGTCGGAGCCCGCCCCGGGTTCGCTGTACCCCTGGCACCACAGCTCCTCCCCGGCGGCTACGGGAGGGAGGAAGCGGGCCTTCTGTTCGTCGGTGCCGTGGGCGATGAGCGTGGGCGCGAGCAGTTTCTCCCCGATGTGCCCGGACCGCGCCGGTGCCCCCGACCGCGCGTACTCCTCGGCCCAGGCGACCTGCTGGGTGAGGGTGGCGGTCCGGTTGCCGTAGCCGCCTTCGTCCCAACCGAGCCCGATCCAACCGGACTTGCCGAGGGTCCGCTCCCAGGTACGACGGTCCTGGGAGCCGTCGGCATGCCCGGCGAGCCACTCCCGTGCTTCCCCCCGAAACGCCTCGTCCTCAGCCATGAACCCGAACTCCACAGCGACCTCCCAACGCCCGCACACCGGCCACACCAACCCACCCAGAGGCGCGAGGAACCGCGCGACAGCACCGACATCCGGCGCACGACCGAACCCACCTGGCGAGGACCCACCCAGGGGCGCGGGGAACTGCGCGGCCGGCCCCCACGGACCCGCACCCACCAACCAAGCGCACCCCGACCCAGGGGCGCGGGGAACCGCTCGACGGCACCGACATCCGGCGCACGACCGAACCCACCTGGCGAGGACCCACCCAGGGGCGCGAGGAACCGCGCGGCCGGCCCCCACCGACCCGCAGCCGCCGACAACGCGCACCCCCCGGCCTATCCGGCATTGGGCCGCGCCCCACCCCGCGCCGCCCTCTCCATCTCCGCCAACCGCTCCAGCATCGGCATCGGATCGACACCGACGCTCCCCGGCAGGGACTCCGCGATCGTTTCCGGCGTCCACCCGCCGGAGGCGTACGCGGCACGCAGTTCCCGGGGCTGGGCCCACACCGCGATCTTCGGCCCCGCGACCGTGTACACCTGCCCGGTGACCTCGCGGGCCCGCTCCGACAGCAGGTAGACCACCATGGCGGCCACGTCCTCGGGCTCCCCGATCTCGGAGAGCTCCATCGGCACGTTCGCCGACATCCGCGTACGCGCGACCGGCGCCACCGCGTTGGCGGTCACCCCGTACTTGTGCAGCCCGAGCGCCGCACTGCGGACGAGCGAGATGATCCCGCCCTTCGCCGCGCTGTAGTTCGCCTGCGAGACCGACCCCTGATGGTTCCCGCTGGTGAACCCGATCAACGTCCCCGCCCGTTGTTTCCGCATCACCGCGGACGCCGCCCGGAACACCGTGAACGTCCCCTTCAGATGGGTGGCGAGCACCGGATCCCATTCCTCCTCGGACATGTTGAACAGCATCCGCTCGCGCAGGATCCCGGCGACGCACACGACACCGTCGAGCCGCCCGTACGAGGACAGCGCGGTGTCGACGACCCGCTGCCCGCCCGCCATCGTCGAGATGTCGTCGGCCACGGCGACGGCCTCGCCCCCGGCCGCCTCGATCTCCTTCACCACGCCCGAGGCGACCTCGCTCGCGGGCGACGCCCCGTCCATGGCGACGCCGTAGTCGTTGACGACGACCCGCGCACCCTCGCCCGCGGCGGCCAGTGCGACGGCCCGCCCGATGCCCCGTCCCGCGCCCGTCACGGCGACGACCCTGCCTGCCAAGAAGTTCCCCATGCCCGGCCCCTTCCCGCGGTTTCTGACGGACCGTTAGATTTTATGACCCGTCAGATGTGCGGACACAAGCCCCGGGGAGGGCCCGATGTCACTTCCGGCCGCGTTCCACGACATCGCCAAGCGCGTGAACAACTGGGGGCGTTGGGGCTCCGACGACGAGATCGGCACGTTGAACCTGATCACCGACGAGGTCGTCCGCGAGGCCGCCGCAACCGTGCGCACGGGTCGCCGCATCCCTCTCGCCCTGCCCCTGCAGCAGGACGGCGTGCAGACCGGGATGATGCCGGGCCGGGTCAACCCCCTGCACGCCATGGTGCAGATCAACCAGGAGATCTTCGGCCCGGGCACGGTCGCGTGCAGCGACGACGCGGTGACCATGGGCCTCCAGGCGGCCACGCACTGGGACGCGCTCACCCATGTCTCGCACTCGGGCGTGCTCTACAACGGGCGCCCGGCCGGCACCATCACCCCGCACGGCGGCGCCGGGTTCGCCGGTATCGACAAGGCACGGCACGTCGTCTCGCGCGGGGTTCTCCTGGACGTGGCCCGCGCGCGGGGCGTGGACCGGCTGGACGGGGGGCACGCCGTGACCCCCGAGGACCTGGACGCCGCCGAGGATCTCGCGGGCACACGCGTGCGTGCCGGTGACGTCGTGCTCGTACGGACCGGGCAGATCCAGGTGTATCTCGCGGGGGACAAGGAGGCTTACGCCTATCCGTCGCCGGGCCTGTCGGTGCGCACTCCGGAGTGGTTCCACGCGCGCGATGTCGCGGCGGTCGCGAACGACACGCTCACGTTCGAGATCTTCCCGCCCGAGGTCGAGGACCTGTGGCTGCCGGTGCACGCGCTGGACCTGGTGGAGATGGGGATGCTCCAGGGCCAGAACTGGAACCTGGAAGAGTTGTCCACAGCCTGTGGACAAGAAAACCGCTACGCGTTCCTGCTGTCGGCGATGCCGGAGCCGTTCGTCGGCGGCACCGGAACGCCGGTGGCCCCGGTGGCCGTTCTGTGAGGACGTCGGCCGGCGGCGCGCGGACCCGCCCCGAGCTCGGCACCGCGCGCCGCCGTCATCGACTCCCCCCTGCCCGGGGGACATCGACACCGCTCACGGCCCGCGCCCGTCGAGGACCTCCGTCACCGAAGCCCTCGGCGTCCCCTCACGGCGGACCGCCCACTCCAGCGTGATCAGTCAAACACGGTGAGTCAACACGTCAACGGGGACTTGTTGCCCACGACTTGTCGGTCCGGGCCGCGCATCGGCGCATCCCCCGGCGCACCGGGCCGTCGCAGGGCGAGGCAGGCGGCGGTTTCTGCGACCGTGCGCCGGTCACACGGCCTCGAACGCCAGCCCTTCATAGGCCGAGGCGTCGATGTCGTAGGTCTCCGCGGCCTTCTGCGACTGCGCACAGCGGTCCAGTTCGCACCAGATGCTCTTGCCGCCGCCCTCGCGGCTCCAGCCCCAGCGGTCGGCGAGTCCGTCGACGAGGGCGAGGCCGCGGCCGCCGGTCGCGTCGCCGTCCACGCACCGCGGAACGGGGGCCCGGCCGCTGCGGTCGGCCACCTCCAGGCGGACGGTGGCCGCCTCGGCCGTCGCGTCCGGCAGGGACAGCCGCAGGACGGCCGGCCGACCGGTGTGCACCACGGCGTTGGTGACCAGTTCGGACACGAGCAGGATCAGGTTCTCGGCGAGTGGTTCGTCCGCCCCTATCCCGGACACGGCGAGTCGCGAGCGGGCCCACCGCCGAGCTCGACCCACCTCTGCGGGGTCGGGCCGGATCTCCAGCTGCACTTGAAGCACCTGCACCGCTCACACCATCCGAACCGGCGGGCACATGGCCTCGCGCCTCACGAGGGCCACGATCGTAGCCATTTTTTGCATGACCAGGAACAACGACCAGCAATGACCAAAGCCGGGATTACGCAACGTGAATCCCTTACTGGACAGCATGGTTGACGTACAGTCACGCCAACAAGCGCTTCGGGCATATTCCAGCGCGAAGGAGTACCCGTGCGGGATACTGTGCGACGCTCGCCCCGGGAAGTCGAACAGGCGGCGGACGAAGGCCCTCCCACCCTGCGATCTGCGGCGCGCATCGCCGGGTCCGGGGCCGCCCCATCGGCAACACCGGCATGGCTCATGCTCCGAACCACTCGCATCTCACACAAGGTACCGGAGCAGGCCGCCGACTCCAGGACGTGACGAGTCACACATAGGACACAACCCGATATCAACGCTCCGTGATTCCGGTATGCCACAATCCGCGACATCCACTCCGGGCGGCGGCGGCTCAGACCAGCAGATCGGCGGCGAGCGCCTCCTCGCTCCCCGCGCCGCCACCGCTCCGTCGGGCCCGCACCCAGGCCCGTTTCAGCAGCAGCTGCACCTCGCACTCCCAGGTGAACCCCATTCCGCCGTACACCTGAAGACAGTCCCGGGCCCCCCGCTCGGCCGCCTCGTCGGCCAGCAGCCGGGCCGCGGCGATGTCCGTGGGGTCCCCGGTCACGGCAGCCGCGTACACCGCGGCCCGCGCCGTCTCCGCCCGCACCAGCAGCTGCGCGCACAGGTGCTTGACCGCCTGGAAGGCCCCGATCGGCTGCCCGAACTGCTCTCGCGTCCTGGCGTGTTGCACGGCCAGCTCACACGCGCGCGTGGCGGTGCCGAGCTGCTCGGCGGCGGTGAGGAGGACGGCGACGGGATCGGCCGCCCCCGCACGTGCGCCCGGCACCCGGTGCAGCGGCGTCAGCGGATCGACCGACTTCAGGGGTACGGCCCCAAAGGCGTCGCCGCGTACGACGTCCGCCTCCTCCAGCCACTCCACCAGCCCGCCGCCGTCGACGTCCGTGACGACGGTCTCCCCCTCGGCAGCCCCGTCCACCACCCCCGCCGCGAGGTGGGTGGCCACCAGCGGCCCCGGCAGCAGAACCCGCCCGGCCTCCTCGAAGACCAACACGGCCTCCGCCGACCCGAGTCCGACCCCGCCGTCCGCCTCCGGCACCCGCAGCGCGAAGAACCCGGCCGCTCCCAGCTCCCGCCACAGCGCGCGGTCCAGCCCAGGAGAGTCCACGGCCGCCCGCAAGGCATCGCCGTCGAACCGCCGAGCGAGCATCTCCCGCACGCCGGCCTGCAAGGCCTTCTGATCCTCGGTCAGTTGAAACCGCATGTCACAGCCCCTTCTCCACACAGGCCGCGTCGGCCACCTCAGGGGTACGGGACCGCACCCGTCGGCCCACAAGCACCCCGCACCCCATCAGGCGCTCACCGCCCTTTCGGCAGCCCGAGAATCCGCTCGGCCACGATGTTCCGCTGGATCTGCGAGGTCCCGGCCGCGATGGTGTACGACAGGGAGGACAACCGGTCGAGCACCCAGGGCCGTTCGAGATCCAGTGACTCAGGGCCCAGGACCTCCGCCGCCGTGTCGTACAGCTCCTGGCGCGCGTGCGAGTAGCTCAGTTTGAAGACCGACCCCCCCACGCCGGGCACCCCGCCGTTCGCCTCCGCCTCGCTCACGTTCCACTGCGTCAGCCGCCACAGCGCCCGGAAGTCGGCGTTGAGCCGTCCAAGTCGCCGCCGCAGCACCGGATCGTCCCAGCGCCCGTTGTCCCGTGCCGTACGGGCGAGTTCGCCGAGCACGCGACGGCAGGCGACCACCTCGCCCACGAAGGCCGTACCGCGCTCGAAGGACAGCGTCACCATGGTCACGCGCCAGCCGTCGTTCTCGTCCCCCACCCGGTTCGCCACCGGCACCCGCACCTCGTCGAGGAACACCTCGGCGAACTCGGCGGACCCGGCGAGCGTCCGCAGGGGCCGCACCACCACGCCGGGGGCGGACATCGGCATCGCCAGCCAGGTGATCCCGCGGTGCTTGGGCGCCTTCGGGTCCGTCCGCACCAGCAGCTCGCACCAGTCGGCGACCTCGGCGTGCGAGGTCCAGATCTTGGAGCCGGTCACCACGTAGTCGTCGCCGTCCCTGCGCGCGCGGGTGCGCAGGGACGCCAGGTCGCTCCCGGCCTCCGGTTCGCTGAATCCCTGGCACCAGACCTCCTCGCCGCGCAGGATCGGCGCCAGCCAGCGTTCCCGCTGCGCGGCGCTGCCCTCGGCGGCGATCGTCGGCCCCGCGTGGAGCAGTCCCACGAATCCTGCGCCCACGTACGGCGCGCCCGCGGTCTCCGTCTCCTCCAGGAAGATCAGCCGGGTGGTCGGCGAGGCGTCCCAGTGCACATGCGCGTACCCGGCGTCGTACAGCATGCGCTGCCAGCCGAGGTCGTAGGCCCGGCGCCCCGGCCAGTCCTCCGGGGACGGCTTCGGCGGCAACGCGGGGAGCGCCTTGGCGAGCCACTCGCGCAGCCGTGCCCGGAACTCCTCCTCCTCCGGCGTGTACGCGAGATCCACGGCAGCCCCCTATCTGATGACCCGTCAGACAGCGCTCGTGGACGAAGGCTAGGCCCCGCACCCCTGGACCGACAAGGCGTCGAGCCCTACGCTCTGCCCACGATCTGACTACCCGTCAGTTCCACAAGGGGGCCGCCGTGACCGACACCGCCCACGCGCTCAGCGCATCCCGCACCCTCTGGGATCTCCTCGCCCGCCGCGCCGACCTGACCCCCGACCGCCCGGTCCTCCTCCAGGACGACCGCACCCTCACCTTCGGTGAACTGCGCGCGCGTGCCGAGCGGGTGGCGGCCGGCCTCCACGGCATGGGCGTACGCCCCGGAACGGTCGTCGCCTGGCAGCTGCCCACCCGGATCGAGACGGCCCTGCTCTCCTTCGCCCTCGCCCGCCTGGGCGCCGTGCAGTCGCCGGTCATCCCGTTCTACCGGGACCGCGAGGTCGGCTTCGCCCTCAGGGAGTCGAAGGCGGAGTTCTTCGCGGTGCCGGGCGTCTGGCGCGGCTTCGACCACACCGAGATGGCACGGCGGCTCGGCGCCCGGGGCGTCTTCGAGGCGTACGACGACCTCCCTGACGGTGACCCGGAGGTCCTGCCCGCCCCGCCCGCCGACGGCACCTCCGTGCGGTGGATCTACTGGACCTCGGGGACCACCTCCGACCCCAAGGGCGTTCTCCACACGGACCGTTCACTGATCGCGGGCGGCTCCTGCCTCGCGCACGCGCTGCGGCTGACGGCCGACGACGTGGGGTCGATGGCGTTCCCGTACGCGCACATCGCGGGCCCCGACTACACCGTGATGCTGCTGCTGTACGGCTTCCCCGCGGTGATGTTCGAGCAGTTCGCGCTCCCGGACGCGCTGGAGGGCTACCGCAAGCACGGGGTGACGGTGGCGGGCGGGTCCACGGCGTTCTACTCGATGTTCCTCACCGAGCAGCGCAAGCAGCCGGGAGTGCGGATCATCCCGAGCCTGCGGCTGCTCGCCGGCGGCGGGGCGCCCAAGCCGCCGGAGATCTACCACGCCGTCGTACGGGAGTTGGGGGCGCAGCTCACCCACGGGTACGGCATGACCGAGGTGCCGATGATCACGATGGGGGCGCCGGACGACACCGTGGAGAACCTGGCTACGACGGAGGGACGGCCCCCGGAGGGGATGTCCGTGCGGATCGTGGACGGGGAGGTGCGGCTGAAGGGGGAGGCCGTCTGCCAGGGGTATCTGGACCCGGCGCAGACCGCGGAGGCCTTCGACGAGGACGGGTTCCTGCGCACGGGCGACCTGGGGTTCGTGAAGGACACCGGCCACCTGGTGCTCACCGGACGGCTCAAGGACGTGATCATCCGCAAGGGCGAGAACATCTCGGCCAAGGAGATCGAGGACCTGCTGGCCGCGCATCCGGCCGTCGGGGACGTGGCGGTGATCGGGCTGCCGGACACCGAGCGCGGGGAACGCGTGTGTGCCGTCGTGGAACAGCCCGAGGGCGCCGAGGAGTTGACCCTGGACGCCGTGACCGCCTATCTGCGCGCGGAGGGCCTGTCCCCCCACAAACTGCCGGAGCAGCTGGAGGTGGTGGAGGCCCTTCCGCGCAACGAGGCCCTGCGGAAGGTCCTGAAGTACAAGCTCAGGGAGCTTTACTCGGGGACGGTGAAGTAACGGGCGAAGGCGGGCACGATCTCGGCCTCGCCGACCTTGCCGTCCCCGTCGGCGTCCAGGGACGCGGCGGCGGCCCGCGCGATGTCCTCGCCCACGCCCAGGATGGTGAGCACACGCGCGGTGTCCTCGACGGTGGCGCGTCCATCGCCGTCCTGGTCGGCGACGGCGAGCGCCGCGTGCAGGAAGGGGCGGGCGATCTCGGCGAACCGGTCCGGGTTGTCGCGCAGCCGCTTCAGGGCGCCGTTGACGAACTCGTCCCGGGTGATCCGCTGGTCGCCGTCCCGGTCCGCGATCCCGGCCATGCCCTGCCAGAACGCCTCCGCGCCCGCGTACAGCGCCTGCCCCTTGTCGGAGCGTGCCGTCGTGGCGAACTCGGTGAGCAGCGCCTTGGCCGCCACGTTGAAGTCCTCGCGGTCGATGTAGCCGTTGCCGTCCTGGTCGAAGGTGGCGAACCGGCCGGCGATACTGCGCTCGTACTCGCTGCTGACCATGTCTTTTCGGACCGCCTCACATCACATCGGGTGCGTCTCGCACGGAGCGTACGACGCGAGCGGCGCCCCGCGGGCCGGAAGACGGCGCCTGTGCCAGGACCGGGGGAATTTCGGGACACCGGTGTGGCAGTCGGGGTGCCCCAGGTCACAGCCGTGCGGGCCCACTTGTACCGGCGTACAGGGCCGGCGCGCTCAGGCGGACAGGGGTTTCGCCTCGTCGTCGGTCGCCGAGTCCAGGTCCGGGTGGACCTCGAACAGGCGGCGCACACCCAGGGCGCCGAGGACGCGGTTGACGTGGGAGCCCTCGGCGGCGCCCTGTTCCGGGAGGATCAGACGCATTTCGCCCTGGCAGGAGCGGATCAGACGGCGGGAGGCAATGAGGACCCCGACGCCGCTGGAATCGCAGAAGTAGACCTCCGAGAGGTCCAGGACGAGACTGTGGCGCCCCTCGGCCACCACGTCGTGGACGTGCTGGCGGAGCACCGGAGAGGTCACCAGATCCAGCTCGCCCGACACACTGAGCACGGCCCAGTCGCCCTGCTCGTCGCCGGTCACATTGAACGCCACCACCATGCCCCTCGCTCGCCGGAGAACAACCGGAAGCCTTTCCTTCGCTTCCTTGCAGCGCGGCTGCCCAGCGGCCGTTCCCTGAAACTCCGACCGAGAAACGGGAATCGTTCGCAAGAGGCTTGTTTTAGTCGACTTCGATCCTGTTCGATCGAGTCTGATCAACGAGTGCGCGGGTGGACAAGGTCCACTACCACCTGAGGCCCCTCGGGGGCGCGCATTGGAACAAAGGGGCGTGCGCTGCCGGAGGTGCCGACTACATTCGAGGAGACAGTGGGCGCAGGCTTGACTCGGACACTTCCAGGGGTGAGGGGGCCGCATGGCGAAGAAGGACGCACCGCCCCGTTGGGACCGCAAAATGCAGCAGCGGCTCGCACGCGGTGAGGCGGCCGCGCTCGGTGAGCTCTACGACCGTTTCGCTTCACTCGTGTACGGGCTTGCCCACCGAGTGCTCGAAGACGAACGCGCCGCCGACGGCATCACCCGGGACGTCTTCATCCACGTCTGGGAGCACCCCGAGGCCTACGACCCCAAGCAGGGCCCGCTGCGCTCCTGGGTCGCCGGTCTGACCCACCGCCTGGCCGTGCAGCGGCTGCGCGTCACCGAGACCGCCGCACTCACCCAGGGCGGCGAGGGCGCGGTCGCCGACACCGAGGAGCTGGAGCGCAAGGTGCATCGCGCCTCGGTCGCGGCCCGCGCCGACTACATCGTCCAGGCCATGCCCACCCCGCTGCGGGCCGCCCTGGAACTGGCCTACTTCCAGCGCCGCGACTACCGCCAGACCGCCGCCGACCTCGGCGTCACCGAGGACGAGGCCCGGCGCCGCCTGCGCCTCGGCCTCCAACTCCTGTCCACCGCCCACGACACCGGAGCGCCGGGGGCTCCGCCGGGATACGGGGGCGCGGCGTGAGCGACCGTTCCGAGGAACACGACGACCACGAAGAACCCGAGAACCAGGGTCCCGATCCCGGCCGGCCGGCCCGCATACCCCTGCCCCGGGCCTCCGTGGAGGACACCGGCCTTCCCCTGCCCGCCCTGGACGAACTGCCCGATCCCGCTCCCCTCGTTCTGGAGCACCGTGTGCTGAAGTCACTGCTCGGGGCGTGGGCACTGGCCGCCTGCTCCGCGCAGGAGACGGCCGCCGTGGAGGATCACCTCGGCGACTGCGGCTCCTGCGCCGACGAGGCACTGCGGCTGCGCGGGGCCGTAGGACTGCTCCAGCGCCCGGAGAGCCTCGACCTGGACCCCGGCCTGCGCACCCGCGTCCTCGACGGCTGCCTCGACCGGCGCCCGCCGCGCATCCCGCTGCCCGGGTGGGCCATGCCGTACGACGCCGAGACCGCCCGACTCGACGCGCTGCTCCAGGACTTCGGCGACGCCGAGTGGCACGCCCCGGTCAGGCTGCGCTGGTTCGACGCCGACGAGGCCACGAGCCGCCGTACGACGGTCGCCGGGGTCATCGCCCACCTGCTGTCCGTCGACGGTCTCGTCGCGGTCGCCCTGGGCCTGGACGATCCGATGGGCGAGGTCCCCGCGGTCGCGCCCACCCCGGCGGGCCGCACCGAGGCGTACTGGCGCGCGTCCCACTTCCCGCCGACCCGTTCCGTCCGGGCCCCCTGGCGCGAGCAGAGCCACGACCTCGTCCGCACGGTGTCCTTCACCGGCGGCACCGCGGGCAAGCTCGCGGTGGCGTACGGCGACTTCGAACTCCCCCTCCACGACGCGATGCTGGACCGCGCCTTCGAGTGCTGGGTCCACGCGGAGGACATCGCGGAGGCGGTCGACTACCCCTACCAGCCCCCGTCCCCGCGCCACCTCAACCGCATGATCGACCTGGCGGCCCGCGTGTTGCCCGGAGTGCTGGCGGAGCGGCGGCAGAAGGGGCTGGCGTCACCTGTCCCCGGACGGCACCTGGCACCTGCCGGGGAACCGGGGCGCAGTCTGCGGCTGGAGATCGAGGGCCTGGGCGGTGGCGAGTGGCTGATCCCCCTCGACTCCCCCGCGGCGGTGGGTTCGGCGGCACACGAGGTCGCCCATGTGGCGCTGGACGGGGTCGAGTTCTGCCACCTCGCCGCGGGCCACGTGTCTCCTGCGGAGGCTGCGGCGGGTCAACTGGGTGATCGTGAGGCCATCAGGGACGTGCTGCGGGCGGCGGCGAGCCTGAGCCGGATGTAGCGCCGTCGGCTGCGGGCCGGTGGGGGCTGGTCGCGCAGTTCCCCGCGCCCCTTGAAGCACCTTCGGTGCATCCACTCGGGGCCGGTGGGGGCTGGTCGCGCCCACGCGGCGGAGCCGCAGATCGAAACAGCCCCGCGCCCCTAGGCAGACGCACCGAAGGTGCCCAAGGGGCGCGGGGAACTGCGCGACCAGCCACAGACGGCCCGCAGCCGTCCTACGACGGACAGACCCGCGCTCCTAGGCGAACACGACCGTCCGGCGCCCGTTCAGCAGAATCCTGCGCTCGGCATGCCACTTGACCGCCCGCGCCAGCGCCTGGCACTCCACGTCCCGCCCGATCGCCACCAGTTGGTCCGGCGTGACGTCGTGCGCCACCCGCTCGACCTCCTGCTCGATGATCGGCCCCTCGTCGAGGTCGGCGGTCACGTAGTGCGCCGTCGCGCCGATCAGCTTCACACCCCGCGCGTGAGCCTGGTGATACGGCTTCGCGCCCTTGAAGCTCGGCAGGAACGAGTGGTGGATGTTGATGATCCTGCCGCTCAGCTGCTTGCACAGGTCGTCGGACAGCACCTGCATGTACCGGGCGAGCACGACCAGCTCGACGTCCTGCTCCCGCACCAGCTCCAGCAGCCGCGCCTCCGCCTCGGCCTTGTTCTCCCGCGTCACCGGAATGTGGTGGAAGGGAACGTCGTACGACTTCACCAGCTCGGCGAACTCGGTGTGGTTGGAGACCACGGCGGCGATCTCCACCGGGAGGGCCCCGATACGGGCGCGGAACAGCAGGTCGTTCAGGCAGTGCCCGAACTTGCTGACCATGAGCACGACCCGCATCCGGTCCTCGGCCCGGTTGAGCTGCCAGTCCATGTGGAAGGAGTCACCGATCGCCGCGAAGGACGCCCGCAGCTTGTCCACCGTCACCGGGGACTCCGCCGAGAAGTGGACGCGCATGAAGAACAGACCCGTGTCGTGGTCGCCGAACTGCTGGCTGTCCTCGATGTTGCAGCCCGTCATGAAGAGATAGCTCGACACGGCGTGCACGATGCCCTGCTTGTCGGGGCAGGACAGCGTCAGGACGTACTGCTCAGCGGGGGCGGACTGCTCGTTCATGCAGGACAGGGTCGCATATCCACCGGTGCCGGAGACATCGCGTCCGTCACGCGGACCGGGTCATGAGCTGGAGCAGCTGGAGCGTGCGCGGCGGCGCCTCGGGGTCGTCCCCGTCGGCCGCGGCCATCCGCACGTGCGCGTCCCGGGCGGCCCGCACGGCGTCCGGCCACCCCGGGTTCTCCATGTATACGGAGACGGGGGCGTCGGGCCCGACCTGGTGCATGATCCGCAGCACCCGCAGGACGGCGGTGTCGACGAGGGCGGCCTCCTGGGAGTCCCGGAAGATCGTGCCCACGTATTTCTCGGCGGACCAGCTGTCCAGCCAGGTGTCCTCGACGAGGCGGTACACGGCGTCGGTGACGTCCCCGTACCCCTCGACGCCGGCCAGCCAGACGCTCTGCTGGAACCCTGGGTCGGAGAGCATGTGCAGCGCGGAGCGCACATTGCTGCGCCAGCGCCACCACGGCATGTCGTTCAGTGGCATGCCGCCCATGGTGGGGGAGCGACGGCCGCGACGGGAAGAGTTCTCCGAACCTTGCACGGTCATCGATCGTACGTTCTTCCCACGTATGTACCTCACAGCCCCCCGTTGTTCACCTTTACGTCACCCTTCATTGACCGAGAGTCACTTCCGAGTTGGCGATGTGACGGAAGCGTGTGTGCCCATGACCGGCAGGCGACGCATCCGCAGCACCTTCCTCCCCGAGCACCACCGGCCCGTCAGAGCCACCGTCCGAGCGGCGGGAGCGCTGCTGGCGTGTGCCACGCTCGCCGCCGGCTGCGGGGTCGTCCCAGGTACCACGGGGGGTTCCGGGGACACCTCGATCAAGGTCATGACCTGGGCACCCACGGACACCAACGCGACCAACAAGCCCGGCATGCCCGCCTTCGCCCAGGCCTACGCCCGCTGGATCAACTCCAAGGGCGGCATCAACGGCCACAAGCTCACCGTCCTGACCTGCAACGACCACAACAACGGGGTGGCCGCCGCGAAGTGCGCCCGGCGCGCGGTCAAGGAGAACGTCGTCGCGGTCGTCGGCTCCTACAGCCAGTACGGCGACTCGTTCTTCCCGCCCCTGGAGGGCGCGGGCATCCCCTACATCGGCGGCTACGGCGTCACCAACGCCGAGTTCACCAGCCCGCTGTCCTACCCCGTCAACGGCGGTCAGCCCACACTGCTGGCCGGCCTCGGCAAGGAGCTCGCCTCGGCCTGCGGCGCCGTCACCCTCGTACGGCCCGACACCATCGCGGGCGACGAGCTGCCCGTGCTGCTGGACTCGGGGCTGACCACCGGCGGGCACAGGGCCGCGAGCGACGTGCGGGCGGCGGACGACGCCACCGAGTACTCGGCGCAGTCGACGAAGGCCCTCGACAGCTCGGCCTCCGCCACCTCGGGCTCCGCGTCCGGCTCGGCGAAGGACGGGTGTGTGGTGCCCGCGCTCGGCGACCGCACCAGCACCTTCATGGACTCCTTCCGGCGCGCCCGCAAGGACTACCCCGCGGTGCGCACGGCCATGGCGATGGGCAGCGTCGACCAGACGGTGATCGACGCGTCCGGCGGGGCGTCGGGGCCGTACGAGGGGTCGTACATCAGTGGCTGGTACCCGGTGGAGGGCGATGCCCGCTGGGCCGCGATGAAGAAGGTCATCAGCAAGGAGGCCTTCGGCGACAACCGCATCGACTCGGCGGACGCGGGTGTGCAGACCACCTGGATCGCCTACACGGTGTTCCGGAAGGCCGTCGAGTCGCTCGGCGGTGGCGAGGTGTCCGCCGACAGCATCCGCGGCGCCCTCAACGACGGGCTCAAGGTGCCGACCGGCGGGCTGACGCCGACCCTGCGGTGGGCCACCCGGGCCACCTGGAGCGCATCCGACGACCTCGCCTCGGTGGGCTTCCCGCGCATGGTGAACGCCAACGTGACGCTCCAGGTCGTGCGGCAGGGCCAGCTCGTGGCGGCCCGCCAGGGCTTCACCGACGCGACGAAGACGCTCAGGAACGCCGACCTCGACTGACCGGGTGGGGGCGCGCGCCGCACCCCCACCCGGGCACCTACAGCTGGGTCGCCGAGCGCTCGGTCAGGCTGTACTTCTTCGCGATGGCGTTCCACAGCCGGGCCGCCCTGGCCTTCTCGGTGCTGGCGGTGCCGCTGTCCCGGTTGCCTGCCGCCGTCTGGCCGGTGGTGCGGGCCTGGCCCTTCTTGCAGCCCTTCTTGCCGGCCGACTGGTCGGCCCAGGCCGCGTAGTGGTTGTCGGCGGACGCGGACGCCTGCCAGGCCCTGGTGAGCGCCGCGGTCAGCTCGGTGTGGCTCGGCAGCCGGTCCACGGAGAGCGCCTTCAGCCGGGTCACCAGCTCGGTGCGCTGGGTCGCCGCGTCCCGCAGGTCCTTGGCGGCCTGGGGGAGGTTGTTGCAGGACTTCACGTTCGCCACCGCGCTGATCACCGAGGAGCGGCTGTTGCCGCTGTCCGCGAGCAGCTTGTCCAGCTCGGTGGCCTGTGTCTTCGCCGCGTCCGTGGACGGCGAGGCGGACCCGTCGCTCGCGGGGGCCGTCGCCGACACGGTCTGGTTCTTGTCGCCCCCGTCGTCGCCCCCGCCCCCGTTCCCGGCGAGCAGCGCGCCCGCGCCGACACCGAGCACGACGATGCCGATGCCCACGGCGGCGATGACGGGCACCCGCGATCGCCTGCCCCCGCCCTGGTCGCCGTGGTCGTCATAGTCGTCGCCGCCCGGCGGGACGTACGGCGGCTGCTGCGCGGCGTACGACGGCTGCCGGCCCCCGTACCCGAGCGACACAGGCTCGGGCTGGGCGAAGCGCGGCAGTTGCTGCGTGGACGCGGGACCGCCGTCGCCGCCGGATCCGCGGAAGAGGTTGTCGAACTCGGAGGGCGGCTGCCGGTCCCCGCCGTAGGCCGCACCGGGGTCGTGCCCGGGCACGGGGGCGATGAACTGCGTCGCGTCGGCATCGGAGCCGGCCGGGGCGGCGGGCGGGTACGGGGCCGCGTGCTGCGCGCCGTACGGGGCCTGCCTCGGGTAGTGGGCCGCCTCGGCGGACACCTCGGGCGGGAGCGCGCCGGGGCGGACGGGCGGGATGTACTGGGTGGCCCCCTCGTAGGGGGCGGGGCCGGCCGCGACCGGCGGGATGAACTGCGTGGCGCCTTCGTCGGCGGGCAGCGGCTGGGACTGGGGGGCCGGGGCCGACGGGAGCGGCTGACCCACCGGCGGCAGGTAGTACGACGTCGGCTCATCGGTGT
>NZ_JBVIHJ010000007.1:149187-381670 GCF_055570355.1 Streptomyces sp. NPDC031225
TGTTGTACGCCGGACCCGTGGGCTGCTGCGGAACACCGCCACCCGGAGCCCCGTAGGCCGCCACCTGGCCCTCCTGCGCGGGCAGCGGCTGGGACTGCGGGGCCGGGGCCGACGGGAGCGGCTGACCCACCGGCGGCAGGTAGTACGACGTCGGCTCATCGGTGTTGTACGCCGGACCCGTGGGCTGCTGCGGAACACCGCCACCCGGAGCCCCGTAGGCCGCCACCTGGCCCTCCTGCGCGGGCAGCGGCTGGGACTGGGGCTGCTGCGGAGTGCCCCAGGTCTGGGTGGCCGGCTGCGACCAGTCCTGGGCGGGGGTCTGCTCGGGGCCCCACGCGGTGCCCCACGCCTGTCCGCCGGGCGGCTGGCCGTACCCCTGGTCACCGGAGGGCCGGCCGTACGCCCCGTCGGGCGGGCCACCCTGCGCAGGGTCCTCGTAGCCGCCCCGCGGGGGATCGCCGTAACCGCCCTGCGGGGGATCGCCGTACCCACCCGTCCGTCCCGGCAGCAGGGGTTCCCCGCCGTCGGAGGGCAGCACGATGCCTTCGCGCGCTTCGCGCGCCGAGGGCTGCTCGCCCTGTCCACTCTGCGTCACCGGGACTCCTACTTATGGGGGAACTTCGGAATCGTCGGCTCACGCTACCGGGTCCTCCGAGCCCGGTGCACGTAGCACAGGTCGTGACCTGCGCCCCTGTGACCGCAGTAACAGTTCTCTGGTGATCATGTGACGGTTCCGGGCCCGGATCCGCTGTGTAAGACCCCCTCTACGCCGCCGCCTGGAGGTCCAGCCGGGCCCCGAACTCCCGTACCACCGCCTCGTCCCGGAACGGCTCAAGGCGTTGCTGGAAGTCGTCGAGGTACTCCGCGCCCCGGTTGGAGCGGACGCTCTCCAGCAACTCCACCGCCTTCAGGCCGGTGTTGCAGGCCTGTTCGATCTCGCGCTGCTGCACCTGCGCAGTGGCGAGCAGGACGTACCCGATGGCCCGGCGGCGGGCCTTGTTCTCGGGGAGTCCGTCCAGGGACTCCTGCGCGCACCGCGCCGCGGCGTCGGCCTGGCCGAGGTCGCGGTGGCAGTGGGCCAACTCGTCGGCCAGATACGCCTCGTCGAAGTGCGCGATCCACGCCGGGTCGTCGCCGGTGGACGGGTCCGCCGCCTCCAGCGCGTGCACGGCCCGCCCGGACGCCGCCTGGGTGGCCCGCGCGTCGCCCATGAGCGCGTGCCCGCGGGCCTCCGCCGCGTGGAACATGGCCTCCGCGCGCGGTGTCACGCGACCCCGCGCCCCTTCCTGCGCCGCACGCGCCAACTGGGCGATCTCGCGCGGGTTCCCGAGCTGCGCGGCGAGGTGGCTCATGGACGCGGCGAGCACATAGCCGCCGTATCCGCGGTCGCCGGCCGCCTGCGCGAGCCGCAGCGCCTGGATGTAGTACCGCTGGGCCAGGCCCGGTTGACCGGTGTCGATCGCCATGTACCCGGCGAGTTCCGTCAGCCGCGCGACGGCGGCGAACAGGTCCCGCCCGACCGCCTCCCGGTACGACCCGGCGAGCAGTCCGGAGACCACACTGTTGAGGTAGTGCACGACGACCGGGCGCACATGCCCGCTGCCGTACTGGTGATCGAGGTCTACGAGGGCCTGGGTCATCGCCCGTACGGCCGCCACGTCGGACTGCCCCACCCGGGGGCCCGCCGCGCGCGCGACCTGCGAGTCGGGCGAGGAGATCAGCCAGTCGCGGCTCGGCTCGACCAGCGCGGACGCGGCGACGGAGGAACCGGACAGGAAGTCCCGGCGGCCCACGTCACTGCGCCACAGCTCACACACCTGCTCGATGGCGCCCAGTACCGTCGGCGAGAACTGGAGCCCGACACCGGAGGCGAGGTTCTTGCCGTTGGCCATGCCGATCTCGTCGATCGTGACCGTACGGCCGAGCTTGCGCCCGAGGGCCTCCGCGATGATCGCGGGCGCCCTGCCCCGCGGCTGCTGTCCGCGCAGCCAACGGGCCACGGACGTCTTGTCGTAGCGCAGGTCGAGGCCGTGTTCGGCACCGCACATGTTGACGCGGCGGGCGAGCCCGGCGTTCGAGCACCCCGCCTCCTGGATGAGCGCCTGCAGCCGTTCGTTCGGCTGCCGCGCGACGAGAGGCCTTGCGGCCATGGCGTACCCCCTGTGGCTGCGGTGCCTGCCCACGCACCGAGTTGACGTGTCTTCCACTTTCCGGACCAGGTCGGTGTGAACGAAAAGTTCCGGCCGTGAAGATCAATGCCCCGTGGAGACAGCTAAAATGCGAGGCATGCGAGGATTGCCGGGGTAAAGGCAGAAGCCTGCCCCTCTCGTGGCTACCCAGCTCACGCCCCGGTTCCTCTCGCGCGCCCCCACACGTGCATCCATGCGCCCCAGATGCCGAACCCATGCTCCTCCCCCGCGCGCGCAGGTCGTGGCGTCGGACCCGCTTCGTCCGCCCTGAGGGCGGGCCTCGCGGCGTCCGGCGCATGCGACCGCAAGGCGGCGAAAGGTCCTCGTGGCACAGCTGCTCGGACCTTTCGGCAACACGGTGAGCATGCGTGGCGGGCGCCGCGAGTCAGAAGTCGGTCCGGCGCCGGAGCCTGGCCGTAACCCGAGGTGGGCGCGGGAGTTGTGTTGAGCGTGGAAGAGACGATCGCGGGCCCCGAGGCCGCTCAGATTCCGAAGCAGCGCGGGGAATCGCTGCTGGAGACAGCCGTACGCTACGCCGAGGAGCGCCACTGGGACGTCTTCCCCGGTACCTGGCTGGAACCCGTCGACGGAGTGCAGCGCTGCTCCTGCGGGGACGGCGCGTGCGCCGCACCCGGGGCGCATCCCGCGCGGGAGGACTGGGCGACGCAGGCCACCGGCAGTGCGACGGTCGCGCGCCGGATGTGGTCCAAGCAGCCGGCCGCTTCCATCCTGTTGCCGACGGGACGGACCTTCGACGCGATCTCCGTCCGGGACACTGCCGGTTTTCTCGCGCTGGCTCGCATGGAGCGCATGGAGTCGACGCTCGGTCCCGTGACGCTGACGCCCGATCGTCGGATGCACTTCTTCGTGTTGCCGGGCGCGTCGGCCAAGGTGCCGGATCTCGTGCGCAAGCTGGGGTGGGCTCCCACGTCGCTCGACCTCGTGGTGCTGGGCGAGGGGTCGTTCGTCGCGGCACCTCCGACCCGGTACGGGTCTTCCGGGGCCGTGCAGTGGGCCTGCCGTCCGACGCCCGCCAACCGTTGGCTGCCGGACGCCGAGGAGTTGATCTCGCCGCTTGCCTACGCGTGCGGCAGAGACCGCTGACACGGGCCCGCGCGGCGGAGCCGCCTCATCGATCACGGCCGCGCACGCCTAAGGTTGACCTTCATGACGTCGGCCGTAAGTGTGCGTGGGCTCTGGAAGCGGTTCGGGCAGCAGATCGCCGTTGCCGGGATTGATCTCGAACTGCCTGCCGGGAAGTTCATCGGTCTCGTCGGGCCCAACGGGGCCGGGAAGACCACCACTCTCTCCATGGTGACCGGGCTGCTGCGGCCCGATGAGGGCTCCGTCTCCGTCGTCGGGCACGACGTGTGGCGGGATCCCGTAGAGGTGAAGGCACGGATCGGGGTCCTGCCCGAGGGGCTGCGGCTGTTCGAGCGGTTGTCGGGGCGTGAACTGCTCGCGTACAGCGGGCGGTTGCGGGGGCTGCCCGGTGCCGAGGTGGACAAGCGGGCGGGCCAGCTGCTCGACGTACTGGATCTCGCGGGATCCCAGCACAAGCTGGTCGTCGACTACTCGACCGGGATGCGGAAGAAGATCGGGCTGGCGGCCGCGCTGCTGCACAATCCCGAAGTGCTGTTCCTCGACGAGCCGTTCGAGGGCGTCGACCCGGTCTCCGCGCAGACCATCCGGGGGGTCCTGGAGCGGTACACCGCATCCGGCGCCACCGTCGTCTTCTCCTCGCATGTGATGGAGCTCGTGGAGTCGCTGTGCGACTGGGTGGCCGTGATGGCCGCCGGCCGCATCCGCGCCCACGGGCCGCTCGACGAGGTGCGCGGCACCGCGCCCTCGCTGCAACGCGCCTTCCTCGAACTCGTGGGCGCCCACGGGCAGAACACCGGTGCCGACCTCGACTGGCTGGGCGGCGGGGCGCGATGACCGAGGACATCACCCCGGTCGTCGTACGGCTGAAGCTGTCCCTGCTCAGGAACGGGCTGCGGCAGTCCGGCGGGCGGCGGGCCGCCTACATCGCCTCGGCGGTCGCCGTGCTCCTCTTCTCCGTCCTCCAGCTGCTCGGGCTCATCGCCCTGCGCGGCGACGAGCACGCCGTGTCCGTCGTCGTCCCGCTGGTCGCCGTGCTGGCGGGCGGCTGGGCCGTGATGCCGCTGTTCTTCCCCGGCGGCGACGAGACCCTCGACCCCACCCGCCTGGTGATGCTGCCGCTGCGGCCCCGACCCCTCGTACGGGCCCTCCTCGCGGCCTCACTCGTCGGCATCGGGCCGGTGTTCACGCTCTGCCTGCTCGTCGGCTCCGTCGTCTCGGTCGCGCACGGCGGTGCGGCCTACGTCGTCGGCGTCCTCGGGACCGGGCTCGCACTGCTGGTCTGCGTGGCCCTGGCGCGCACGGTCGCCGTGGCCAACGTCCGGCTGCTGACCAGCCGCAAGGGCCGTGATCTCGCGGTGCTGAGCGGGCTGATCATCGCCGTCGGCGCCCAGGTCGTGAACTTCGGGGCGCAGCGCCTGGGTTCGGGCGGTCTGGGGCAGCTGGACGGGCCGACGGCGGTGCTGAAGTGGATCCCGCCCGCGTCGGCGATCGGCGCCGTCGACTCGGTGAGCGAGGGGTCGTACGGCATCGCCGTCCTGCAACTCGCCCTGTCCGCCGCCGCTCTGGCGGGCCTGCTCGCCCTGTGGGCCCGTCATCTGACCCGGCTGATGACCTCGCCCGACGGCTCCACGCTCCCCTCCGCTGCGGGGGCGGCCCGGCAGCGGAGTTCGACCGGGCTCGCCCGTCTGCTGCCCGCCGGGCGCACCGGCACCGTCATGGAACGCAGCCTGCGCTATGTGTGGCGCGACCCCAAGACGAAGGCCGCGTGGGTGACGTCGCTGGCCATCGGGCTGATCGTGCCGGTGTTCAACGCGGTGCAGGGCACCGGCTCGATCTACTTCGCCTGCTTCGCCGCGGGCATGCTCGGTGTGCAGATGTACAACCAGTTCGGGCAGGACACGTCCGCGTTCTGGATGGTCGCCATGACGATCTCCTCGACCCGGGACGCCTACGTCGAACTCCGCGCGCGTGCCCTGGCGCTGCTGCTGATCACCCTGCCGTACGCCACCCTCGTCACCGTCCTGACGACCGCGCTGATCGGCGACTGGCCGAAGCTGCCCGAGGTGCTCGGCCTGTCCTTCGCGCTGCTCGGGGCGATGCTGGCGACCGGGGCGTGGTCGTCGGCGCGCTTCCCGTACTCCATTCCGCAGGAGGGCTACAAGAACGTGGCCCCCGGGCAGTCCGGTCTCGCCGCTGCCGCCGTCGTCGGCGGCATGGTCTCGGCCGCCCTGCTGAGCGCGCCGGTGATCGCCCTGACCATCTGGGCGAACGTCAGCGCGGACGGCGACGAGTGGAGCTGGCTGCTGCTGCCGGTCGGCGCGGTCTACGGCGCGGTGATCACCTACGGCGGACTGCGGCTCGCGGCGCCGCGGACGGCCCGGCTGCTGCCGGAGATCCTGATGGCGGTCAGCAAGGGCTGACGCGGGCGCCTGACGTAGGGGCCTGCGGGCGCCGGCGTGCGCACGTCGGTGTGCGCGGACGTCACCCGACCGGGCCCCGGTGAAGTTGATCGACACTGTTGGCGAAATCGGTTCAGTGCCGTGATGGTGGCCGACATGCCGGCAGTAGGCGACGATCAGGCGCGAGGCGTTCGCCCTTTGGAGGAGTACCCGTGTCCGACGTCAAGGCCGAGCTCGACAAGCTGATGCGTGCTTTCCTCGGCGCCTTCACCAACACCGGTGGCAGCCGGCCGAACGTCGAAGCTGTCCGAGAGGTGTTCATTCCACAAGGAATGATCATCAAAAACGTCGGGGGCGTGCCTGTGATCTACGACCTCGACGGGTTCGTCGAGCCCCGGGAGAAAATCCTCACCGACGGGACGCTGACGGAGTTCTCCGAGTGGGAAGTCGCCGATCGGACCGAAGTCTTCGGGTCGATCGCGCACCGGTTCAGCGAATACCGCAAGTCCGGTTTCCTCAACGGCGAGTGGTTCGAGGGCTCCGGTTGCAAGACCACCCAGTTCGTCCTGACACCTGCCGGCTGGAGGATGAGCTCGATGGCCTGGGACGACGCGTAGGGGCCCAACGCCCGCGGTCCGTTCCGAGGCACCGGCCAGACCCACGTTCAGTCCCAGGATTCGCCGACAGTGTCGAGTTGATCCGCCGGGGGTCGTCCGTTGTCAGGGTTCCCGGCCGGTGTCCTTGGTGTCGGTGGCGGCGTCCGGGGTGTCAGTGGCGTCCTTGCCGTCCTCGGCGTCCAGGCTGTCCAGGAAGGGCTCTATGGCTGCCCGCCACGCCTCCGGCTGGTCGTAGTGGACGAGGTGGCCGGCGTCGGCGACCTCCGCGTACTCGCCGCGGGGCAGGACGCGGACCATCTCCTGGGCCTCGGCCCGGCCCAGCTCGCCGTCGAGGCCGCGGACGACCAGGGCGGGGCACCTGACCTGGGTGAGTTCCTCCCAGTGGGCGTCGTAGACCCAGGTCTCGCGGGACTGAAGCATCTGCTCGGGCTCGAAGACGGGGCGCCAGCCGTCGGGGGACTCGGTCATCACCTCGGCGTAGAACTCGCCGCGCGCCGGGTTGGGGCGTTCCACCCAGGGGTCGTCCTCGCCGAACCACTTGCGGACGTCGGCGAGTGTGGCGAAGGGGGCGGGCCAGGCCTTGAACCACTCGCCCCACTCCCGCTGCGAGGCGCCGCCGAGGGCGGAGGCCCGCATGTCGCAGATGATCACCCCGCGGACCAGGTCGGGTCGCCGGGCGGCGAGCTGCCAGGCGGTCAGGGCACCCATCGCGTGGCCGATGAGAACGGTCGGGGCGAGTCCCAGTTGTTCGAGGGCGGCCTCGGCGTCCTCGACATAGGCGTCACGGGTGAAGGAGGCCCGAGGGGGCTTGTCGCTCTGGCCGTGGCCGCGCTGGTCGAGCGCGATCGCCCGGTAGCGCTCGGACAGCCAGCGGGCGGTGGACGCCCAGTGCGAGGCACGGCCCATCAGGCCGTGGAGTAACAGCACCCCGGGTGATCGTTTCTCCGCGGCTCCCCTCGCCGGGTCAGCCGAGTCGGCCGGAGCCGCCCGGTCGGCCGGGTCGGTCTTGGGAGGATCACCGAACTCCCAGGCCGCGAGACGTACGCCGCCCGCCCCGGTCACGTCGATGCGCCGCGCCATTGGCACCCCCCTAGCTCCCCGGACCGCTGTGCCTGCCTGCCGTGTCTGCCCCGTCTGCCGCTTCTCTGCCTCACATCTCTGTAGCGCACATCCTGCGCGCCCCGTCACCCCAGATTATCGAATGCGTATTCGAAAATGGGGTTTCGCCCGGCAACACCCCTCGTTCGAGTGACCTCGCGCAAGGAATGATCGCCGCCGCCGAGGGGAGATCTTCAGCGGGAGGCGGACCGCTCGGGGACATCGGTCCGAAGGGGATGACCCTGGGAGCTCGGGGCTCCGGGTCAACACTGGGGAGGACAGGCCCCGGCGCCGAAAGGTGCCGGGGCCATCCATACGTCTACGGCACATCTGCCCGCCCCCTCAGGTCATATGCCTCACGCGACAGCCTCGCACGGGAAGCGTCGAAGCGCTGCGATTCCGCGCACTGAATCTTGGGTTCGACGAGCCCCGGAAAGGCCACAACCGCCTCACGGACACCGGCAATTGAGAACCGGTTCCGCCACCGCGCGACCGGTCAGCGCTTGGCGACGAACACATGCGAGGCGACGTCCGACTCCAGCTCGGCCGCCTCACCGCCGCTGCCCACCAGCACCCCGCCGGGCGACTCCGTCACGCTCACCACGGAACCGGGCTGCACACCCGCCCGGCGCAGCGTGTACATCAGCTGCGCGTCCGTCTGGATCGGCTCGCCGATACGGCGTACGACGACCGTCTTCCCGTCGAGACCCGGGTCCAGTTCGGCCAGCGACACCATGCCCTCGTCCAGGAACGGATCGGCGCCGTCCTTCTCGCCCAGCTCCTCCAGACCCGGGATCGGGTTGCCGTACGGCGACTCGGTGGGGTGGCGCAGCAGCTCCAGCACCCGGCGCTCCACCGCCTCGCTCATCACGTGCTCCCAGCGACACGCCTCCGCGTGGACCTGCTCCCACTCCAGGCCGATCACGTCGACGAGCAGGCACTCCGCGAGCCGGTGCTTGCGCATCACGCGCGTGGCCAGCCGCCGGCCCTCGTCCGTCAGCTCCAGATGCCGGTCACTGGCGACCGACACCAGTCCGTCGCGCTCCATCCGCGCCACGGTCTGGCTGACCGTCGGCCCGCTCTGGTCCAGCCGCTCGGCGATCCGGGCGCGCATGGGGACCACACCTTCCTCCTCCAGCTCGAGGATGGTGCGGAGATACATCTCCGTGGTGTCGATCAGTCCGGACATACGTGCCCCTTGATGAGATCTGCCGGAAGCACGACAGCTTCCGGCGTGTGCGCTGGCCCTGGCGTCAATTCTGCCGGATACCACTGACAAGCGTGCCGCGCCGGTGCAACCAAGCGGTTACGAGCAGGCTCGCGGCCGTATTGACATCCCACTGGTCCAGACCGCACGGTGATCCGCGACACGGCGACGAAGGGTTGATGACGCATGGGCGAGACGGGCTCCGCACACGGCGACGGCAAGCTGGCCGGGCAGTTCTTCGACGCCGCGATCGGACTGCTGCAGCGGGTCCGCGACGAGGAGGGCGAGGCCGTCGCCGCGGCCGGGGCGCTCCTCGCCGACACCGTCGCCGCCGGGGGCCGCCTGTTCGCCTTCGGCGCCGGGCACTCCTCGCTCGCCGCGCAGGACCTGGTCTACCGGGCCGGCGGACTCGCCCTCATGAACCTGCTGACCGTGCCGGGCGCCGTGGGCGTCGACGTCATTCCGGCAACCCTGGGCTCCGCCCTGGAACGCGTGGACGGCCTCGCGAGCGCGGTCCTGAACTGCTCGCCCCTGCGCACGGGAGACGCCCTCGTGATCATCTCCCTCTCCGGCCGCAACGCGCTCCCCGTGGAGATGGCGTCGACCGCGCGCTCGCTGGGCGTGAAGGTCATCGGCGTCACGTCGGTCGCGTACACGAGGGAGACGAAGCCCCGCCACAGCTCGGGCACCTTCCTCAAGGACCACTGCGACATCGTCCTCGACTCGAAGATCGCCCCCGGCGACGCGGAGCTGTCCCTGGACACGGTCCCGGCCCCCTTCGCCCCGGCCTCCACGGTCGTGACCTCGGCGCTGCTCCAGGCGGTGATGGCCACGGCGGCGGGCGCGCTGGCGGAGCGGGGCATCGAGCCGCCGCTGCTGCGGTCGGGGAACGTCGACGGCGGGCTGGCGTGGAACGAGCGGGTCTTCGAGGAGTACGGGGACCGGATCTTCTACCGGCGGTAGCTGAACGCAGACGACCCGCGAGCTCTGGTCCCTCCGCCTCGCGGCGGGGGAGCCGGCCGGACGTTACCGGCGAGCTCGCGGGTCGGGTGACTGCGTTGAATTGGCCGGCTGCGTGCATCTCGTACACGCGGGTCCGGCACCGCACTGTGTGTGGTGGCAGGCCGTTAGCCCGCAGCCACCTCGCGCGTCCGGGTTTCAGTCATTTACCCGATCACCTCCCTTCGGCGTGCGTCACACACTAGGAACTGTTCCGGCGCCGATCAACCGGTTTTCCGGGATGTCGGCTCTCAGGGCTCCGGCCGAGTGCTGTAGTTGCCCGAACGGGATGACGTCGAGTCCTGCCGGTCTGTCCCGCGCCGCTGTTTCGGGGAGGCCGGGCCGGCTGCCTCGATGCTCATGTGTGGCCTCGCCGATCCCAGGACGAGGACAGGAACAGAGGCGTACGCGCGGAGGGGGAGTGGTGATCGTGGCTGACCTGCGGATCGAACCCGTCGTAGGGGACGAGATGGCGGAGGAGTGGCGGTACGTGCACAACGTGATCGTTCCGCCCGCCGCCATGGGGCTCGACGACGTGCGGGAGCGCGCTCTGCGGTACCGGCTGGAGAACGCGTACCTCGGGGAGACCCTCGTGGGGTGCTCGACCGTCCGGCCGCCCGAGGGCGACGACGCGGTGGCGACCGTCATCGCGCGCGTGCTGCCCGATTACCGCGGGAGGGGTTTCGGGACCGCCCTGTACGAGAAGGGTCTTGATCATGCGCGCGTGCTCGGCGCCAGGGTGATCGAGACATGTGTGCTGGCCGTCAATGGGGACGGGACGCGGTTCGCACAGGCGCGAGGGTTCGTCGAGGTCGACCGGTATGTACTGGACGGCGAGAGCGACGAGTGGATCGACCTGCGGCTGGAGCCGGACCGTAGGGTCGTTTGAGCGGATTCGGAGCGTTTCCGGCGTACAACGATTCCCTCAATCTTGCGGGAACCCGGTGTGTGCTGCGTCACGTTCGAGTTGAATGATTGTTAGTGAGCGAACCGACGTGCGGTACGTACGGACGCGGCAGCTGGCAGGGGGTCCAGGTGAGTGCTTCACGGCGTAGTGGGACCACCGACGAGCTGGGCCCGGACGGGCCCGGTCCGGACGGCCCGGGCGGTTCGGACCTGCTCGCCGCGCTGCTGGACGGGATGGACGCGGCCCTGTGCGCCTTCGACGCCGAGGGTGTCGTCACGCACTGGAACCGTGAGGCGGAGCGGATCCTCGGATGGACCGCGGCCGAGGCCGTGGGACGGCACGGGTTCGCGGGCTGGGCCGTACGTCCGGCGGACGCCGAGGAGGTCGAGGGGCGGCTGATGTCCGCCATGCAGGCGCCCGGACGGCAGGTCCACGAGTTCGCGCTGCTGACCAAGGACGGCGGACGGGTGCTCGTACGGACCCAGTCCGCGGCCGTGCGCGGCCCTGACGGGAAGCCCGCCGGGGTGTACTGCGCCTTCAGCGAGGTGCACACGCAGATCGACCTGGAGCGGTCCATCGCGCTGAGCGAGGCGCTGTTCGAGGACGCCTCGTGGGGTGTCGTGCTGGTCGACGCCGATCTGCGGCCCGCCGCGGTGAACGCGCACGCGGCCCGGTCGCTGGGCGTCGGGCGTACGTCCGTGCTGGGGCGGCCCCTCGGGGAGCTGCTCGCGCAGGGCGTGGAGGAGCTGGAGAGCGCGCTCACCCATGTGCTGGCCGAGGGCGCGCCGCCGGCGCCGGCCGAGATCTGGGTCGCGGTGCGGACGCCCGACGGGGAGAAGCGGCGCTGCTGGCGCTGCGGCTTCGTACGGCTGGCCTCGCCGCTCGCTGAGGAGCCCGTGCCGTTGGGGGTCGGCTGGCTGTTCCAGGACGTGACCGAGGCCAAGCAGAGCGAGCAGGAGGCCTCGCTGCTGCGCTTTAGGACGAACCAGCTGCACCGGGCGGCCCGGGCGGCCGCCGAGTGCGAGGATCCGTCCGAGGCCGCCGTCGTCCATCTGGACTTCGCGCTCGCCGGGTTCGCCGACCACGCGTTGATAGACCGGGTGAGCGGGGGCGCGGTGGCCGACGGCGAGGGTTCCGGTCCTGTCCGGCTGGTACGGGTCGCGGCGACGCCCTCCGGGGCACCCGGGCCGAGCATGCAGGCGTCGGGCGCGGCCGGGCTGCCCGTGCGGTACGGCGAGGGGCATCCGGCGCTGCAGTGCGTGGACCGCGCGGGGTCGGTGCGGGCGAGTGTGGGGACGGTGTCGGCGGACCGGGCCCGGGAGTGGGCCTCGGCCCGGCAGTGGCCCGGGGACGTGGTGCACGCCCTGTGCGCGGTGTTGCGGAGCCGGGGCCGGACGCTCGGGGTCGTGACGTTCCTGCGCGGCGCTGGGAGGGGCCAGTTCGAGCGCGGTGACGCGGTGTACGCGGAGGATGTGGCGGTGCGGATCGCCGCGGCGCTGGATCTCGGCGGGGTGGTGGGGCGGGCGTAGGGCCGCGTCGAGCCGCTTCTTCACGGACTCAACCGCTCCACCCGCCAGCTTCCGTCCGGCTCCGCCGCGTATCGCAGCCTGTCGTGGAGGCGGTTCTCGCGGCCCTGCCAGAACTCCACCGTCTGCGGGGCCACCCGGAAGCCGCCCCAGTGCGGGGGGACCGGGACCTGTTCGCCCTCGGGGTAGCGGGCGGCCAGGCCGGCGTAGGCGGTGTCCACCTGCTCGCGTGTCTCGATCACCGAGGACTGCGCGCTGGCCCAGGCGCCGAGCTGGGAGCCGTGCGGGCGGGTGCGGAAGTAGGCGGCGGTCTCGTCGCGGCCGGTGCGGCGGGCGAGGCCGGTGACGATGACCTGGCGTGCCATGGGGTGCCAGGGGAAGAGCAGGGAGATGTACGGGTTGCGCGCGAGGTCGCTCGCCTTGCGGGAGTCGTAGTTCGTGTAGAAGACGAAGCCCCGCTCGTCGAACTGCTTGAGCAGGACCGTGCGGGAGCTGGGGCGGCCCTCGGCGTCCGCGGTGGAGACGACCATGGCGTTCGGCTCGAACAGGTGGGCCTCGGTGGCCGCCTGCTGGAACCAGCGCGCGAACTGTCCGACGGGCGTGGCGGCCAGGTCGGTCTCGGCGAGGCCCTGTGCGCGGTACTGCTCGCGCATGGACGCGGGGTCCGGGGAGACGGCGTTTGCTGCGTCGGTCACGCGGTCATCCTGCCGTACGGACGGCCCGGCCACAGTTGGTGGCACTGAGTGCCGCACGGGCTCCCCAAAGGTGGCACTCGGGGATATCGTGACGTCATCCGTCGAACACATCACGAGGAGCCGCCTGATGTCCGACTTCGACCCCGGATTCGTACCCGGTCTTGAAGGAGTCGTCGCGTTCGAGACGGAGATCGCCGAACCGGACAAGGAGGGCGGCGCTCTGCGGTACCGGGGCGTCGACATCGAGGATCTGGTCGGCCATGTCTCGTTCGGCAACGTGTGGGGGCTGCTGGTCGACGGCGCCTTCGATCCCGGTCTGCCGCCCGCCGAGCCGTTCCCGATCCCGGTGCACTCCGGTGACATCCGGGTGGACGTCCAGTCGGCGCTTGCCATGCTCGCCCCGGTGTGGGGTCTGAAGCCGCTGCTCGACATCGACGCCGAGCAGGCGCGTGCGGACCTGGCCCGGGCCGCCGTGATGGCCCTCTCCTACGTCGCCCAGTCCGCGCGCGGGCAGGGCAACGCGATGGTGCCGCAGCGGGAGATCGACAAGGCGCAGTCCGTCGTCGAGCGGTTCATGATCCGCTGGCGGGGCGAGCCGGACCCGAAGCACGTGGCCGCCGTGGACGCCTACTGGACGTCGGCCGCGGAGCACGGGATGAACGCGTCGACGTTCACCGCGCGCGTGATCGCCTCCACCGGCGCGGACGTCGCCGCCGCGCTCTCCGGGGCGGTGGGCGCGATGTCCGGGCCGCTGCACGGGGGTGCGCCCTCCCGGGTGCTCGGGATGATCGAGGAGATCGAGCGGACCGGGGACGCGGAGGCGTACGTCAGGCAGGCCCTGGACCGCGGTGAGCGGCTGATGGGGTTCGGGCACCGGGTGTACCGGGCCGAGGATCCCCGCGCGCGCGTGCTGCGTCGTACGGCCCGTGAGCTGGGGGCGCCGCGGTTCGAGATCGCCGAGGCGCTGGAGAAGGCGGCGCTGGCGGAGCTCCACACGCGCCGGCCCGACCGGGTGCTCGCCACGAACGTGGAGTTCTGGGCGGCGATCGTCCTCGACTTCGCCGAGGTCCCGGCGCACATGTTCACGTCGATGTTCACGTGCGCGCGGACGGCCGGGTGGTCGGCGCACATCCTTGAGCAGAAGCGGACGGGGCGGCTGGTGCGGCCGTCCGCGCGGTATGTGGGGCCCTCGGCTCGTGATCCTCGGGACATCGAGGGGTATGGGGGCATCGCCCACTGAGAGGGGTGGCTGGGGGTGCGTGGGCGGCTGCGGGTGCGTTGTGGCTTGACGCGCCCGCGCGGCGGAGCCGCAGATCGATACAGCCCCGCGCCCCTAAAAGGCAGCTACCGCAGAGCCTCGTTCAGTAGTGCTGTCCACTGGGTCACCACCCTGTCCCGTCGGGCCTTGTCGTCCGTCAGCAGGTTCGCGAGGCCCAGGCCTCTTGCCATGTCCAGGAGGCCCTGGACCGTTTCTCGGACGCCCGCTTTCGACTCGTCCGCGCCGAGCAGGTCGACCGCGACCCTGTGGGTCTCGCGGCCGACCCTCGCCTCCAGCTCCGTGACCTGGGGGCGCAGTTGCTCCTCGTTGGAGGCGGCCACCCAGAGGTGGAGGGCGGCGCGGAAGAGGGGCCCGGTGTAGAGGTCGACGAGGGCGGAGACGACCGCGCGCCGGTCGCCCTGCGCGCCCAGCGGGAACAGGGCGCGCAGGGCCGTGGAGCGTTCCTCCGCCACGTATGCGACGGCTGCCGTGAAGAGGTCCTCCCTCGTCGGGAAGTGGTGCTGGGCGGCGCCGCGGGAGACTCCGGCGCGTTCGGCGACGACGGTCACCGTGGAGCCGGCCCAGCCGTGTTCGGCGAGTGCGGCCACGGCGGCTTCGAGGAGGCGCTGCCGGGTGGCCCGGCTGCGGTCCTGCTTGGGTCTGCGTTCGGCCCGGTCGCCGATCGTGGTCACACCACCCATGAAGGATCCCGTCGTTCCAGGAAGGCTGTCATGCCCTCGCGCGCCTGCGGCGAGGCGAACAGCTGTGCCGAGAGCGCGGTCAGGCCGGCCGCGTCCCGGTCGAAGGTCTCCAGCACCCTAGCCGTGAGCAGCCGTTTCGTTGCGGCCAGGGCCTCGGGGGCGGCCCGCCGCAGACCGTCGAGGACGGGTTCGAGTACGGCGTCCACGTCGTCGCCCGCCGCCGTGACCAGGCCGATGCGGGCCGCCTCGGCGGCGTCGAAGCGCTCGCCGGTGAGGTAGTGGCGGGCGAGGGCGCGGGGGTCGGTGCGGGGCAGGAGCGGCAGGGAGATGACCGCGGGGGCGAGACCGATCCGCACCTCGGTGAAGGCGAAGGTGGACTCGGTGGAGGCTGCCGAGATGTCGCAGGCGGCGAGGAGGCCGAGGCCGCCCGCGCGGACATGGCCGGTGACGCGGGCGACGACCGGTTTCCCGAGCTCCACGATCTGCCGCAGGAGACCGACCAGGGCGGCCGGGTCCGGGGGGTCCTTCAGGTCGGCGCCGGCGCTGAAGGTGTTGCCGGTGTGGGTGAGGACGATCGCGCGGACGTCCGGGTCCTTGGCACAGTCCGTGAGCGCGGCGGCCAGCTCCCCCACCAGGGCCGCCGACAGGGCGTTGCGGTTGTGCGGGGAGTCCAGGGTCAGGGTCCGCACGCCACGCGCGTGTGTACGGCCGATCAGTGTCATGCGCGCTCCCTCAGCTGTCGTCGGAGGATCTTGCCGGAGGCGGCGCGGGGCACCGCGTCGATGAAGGTGACCTGGCGGACCCGTTTGTAGGGGGCGACGCGTTCGGCGACGTACATCATGACCTCGCCCTCGGAGAGTTCGGCGGCGGCCGGCTGGCGGACCACGTAGGCGCGCGGGACCTCGTTGTCCTCGTCACGTCCCCCTTGGCGACGCCGGCTTCCGCGAGGCCGGCGGCGACCCGGCGGTGGAACGCGTCGAGTTGGCTGTAGGTGAGGGTGGTGCCGTCGGTGCCGTCGATCAGGGCGGGCGCGTCACCGAACTCGGCGGCGCGTGCCAGCACCGCCTCGTGGATGGGCAGTTCCACGGGCTGGACGTCTGCGTACTCGCTGCGGAACACGGTTCCTCCAAGACGGCCTGCTTCCAAGGCGGCCTAGTACGACTTGGGCAGGCCCAGGGTCTGGTGGGAGACGTAGTTGAGAATCATTTCCCTGCTCACCGGTGCGATACGAGCCACGCGCGCGGCCGTTATCAGCGAGGCGATCCCGAACTCCCGGGTGAGGCCGTTGCCGCCGAGGGTGTGGACCGACTGGTCGACCGCCTTCACACAGGCCTCCCCCGCGGCGTACTTCGCCATGTTGGCGGCCTCCCCCGCGGCCGCGTCGTCGCCCGCGTCGTAGAGGTGCGCGGCCTTCTGCATCATCAGACGGGCGAGTTCGAGGTCGATGTGGGCCTGGGCGAGGGGGTGGGCGATGGCCTGGTGGGCGCCGATGGGGGTGTCCCACACCGTGCGCTCGCGGGCGTACGCGATGGCCCGGGAGAGGGCGTAGCGGCCCATACCGATCGCGAAGGCGGCCGTCATGATGCGCTCGGGGTTGAGACCGGCGAAGAGTTGCAGGAGGCCCGCGTCCTCGTCTCCCACCAGCGCCTCGGCGGGGAGCCGCACGTCGTCGAGGGTGAGCTCGAACTGCTTCTCCGGGGCCTCCAGTTCCATCTCGATACGGCGCCTGCCGAAGCCCGGGGCGTCTCGCGGAACGATGAACAGGCAGGGCTTGAGGCGGCCGGTGCGGGAGTCCTCCGTGCGGCCGACTATGAGGGTGGCGTCGGCTATGTCGACGCCGGAGACGAAGACTTTGCGGCCGGTCAGCAGCCAGTCGGCGCCGTCGCGGCGGGCCGTGGTGCTGATGCGGTGGCTGTTGGAGCCGGCGTCGGGTTCCGTGATGCCGAAGGCCATGGTGCGGGTGCCGTCGGCGAGGGCGGGGAGCCAGTCCCGCTTCTGGGACTCCGTGCCGAAGCGGGCGATCACCGTGCCGCAGATGGCGGGCGACACGATCATCATCAGGAGGGGGGCGCCGGCCGCGCCGAGTTCTTCGAGGACGATGGAGAGTTCGGCTATCCCGCCGCCTCCGCCTCCGTATTCCTCGGGGAGGTTGACTCCCAGGTAGCCGAGTTTGGCTGCTTCGGCCCAGAGTTGCTCTCGGTCGTAACTACGGCCGTGGCGTTTGCCCAGGGCGGATACGGCTTCGCGGAGGGACTTGTGCTCGTCGGTTTCGATCGTGGGCATGTGGCTCCTTCGTTGTGGCTGGTCGCGCCCGCGCGGCGGTAGCCGCAAATTGATGCAGCCCCGCGCCCCTACGCAGTTCGGACCACCGCCAGTAGAGAACCGACCGTTACCTGTTGGCCGACAACCGCATTCAGCTCGGTGAGCGTTCCCGTGTGCGGGGCCGTGATCTTGTGTTCCATCTTCATCGCCTCCAGCCACAGGAGGGATTGGCCCGCTTCCACCGCGGATCCCTCCCTCAGGCCGTCCGCGACCCTCACCACCGTTCCCGGCATGGGGGCCAGCAGGGAGCCCGGGGCGTGCTGGGACGTCGGGTCCGGGAAGCGGGGCAGGGCCCTCAGGGCCGTGCTGCCCACGTACAGCTGGTCGCCGTACCTGGCCACCTCGAACCGTCGCCGCACGCCCTCCACTTCGAGGACGACCCCGCCCGCGTCCGCCTGGATCACCCGGACCCCGTCCGCCTCCAGGCCCTCCCGGGTGTGGCGGTAGCGGACCTCGTGTTCCTCGCCCGCCATCTCGTAGCGCTTGGTCTGCGGGGCCGAGTGCAGGTTGCGGAAGCCTCCGAAGCGGGAGCGGCCGTGGGCGTCCGCGAGGGCCGCCGCCAGGGGGGCCAGCAAGTCCGGGGCCGATTCGGTGAGTTCGGGCAGGTGGCGGTCGTAGAAGCCGGTGTCCATGCGGGCCGTCGTGAACTCCTGGTGGCGAAGGGAGTTCACCAGGAGATCCCTGTTCGTGGCGGGGCCGTGGATCGTCGCCGTCTCCAGCGCGCCCGCGAGTTTGCGGAGCGCCTCCGCGCGGGTGGGGGCGTGGGCGACGACCTTGGCGAGCATCGGGTCGTAGTGGACGCCGATGTCGTCGCCGTCCTCGTAACCCGTGTCCAGGCGGACGGACGCGGGGAGGGCGAGGTGGTGCAGGGTGCCGGTCTGCGGGGTCCAGCCGGTCGCCGGGTCCTCGGCGTAGAGGCGGGCCTCCACGGCGTGGCCATGCGCGCGTGGCGGGTCCTCCGGCAGGGGGTGGCCTTCGGCGACCCGGATCTGCTGCGCCACCAGGTCCAGCCCGAACACCGCTTCCGTCACCGGGTGTTCGACCTGGAGGCGGGTGTTCATCTCCAGGAAGTGGGCCTCGGTGCCGGAGACCAGGAACTCGACCGTGCCCGCGCCCACGTAGTCCACCGCGCGTGCCGCTTTCACTGCCAACCGGCTGAGTTCCTGGGTGAGTTGGTCTGGCAGGCCGGGGGCCGGGGCCTCCTCGATCACCTTCTGGTGGCGGCGCTGGAGGGAGCAGTCGCGGGTGCCGAGTGCCCAGACCGTGCCGTGGGTGTCGGCGAGGATCTGGACCTCGACGTGGCGGCCGTTCTCGACGTACGGCTCGACGAAGACCTCCCCGTCACCGAAGGCGCTCGCGGCCTCGGCGCGGGCGCTCTCCAGAGCGGAGTCCAGCTCCTCCAGCCGGCGCACGACGCGCATTCCGCGGCCGCCGCCGCCCGCGGCCGCCTTCACCAGCACGGGCAGGTCGGCCTCGCCGACCTCGCCCAGGGGCGCCAGCCCCATCAGCTCCTTGGCGCGTGTCTTGGACGCCATCGCCTCGATCGCGGACGGTGGCGGCCCGATCCAGACCAGGCCCGCGTCGAGGACCGCGCGCGCGAAGTCGGCGTTCTCGGAGAGGAAGCCGTAGCCGGGGTGCACGGCGTCGGTGCCGGACGCCACGGCCGCCTTCACGATCAGATCGGCGCGCAGATACGTGTCGGCGGGGGCCGCGCCCGGCAGTCGTACGGCCGTGTCCGCCACACGTGTGTGGAGGGCGTTCGCGTCCGGGTCCGCGTGCACGGCGACCGTCCGGATTCCCAACTCACCGCAGGTGCGGAAGATCCGGCAGGCTATCTCGCCCCGGTTGGCGACGAGCACAGAAGTGATCACTGATGGGTCCCTCACATCCGGAAGACGCCGAAGCCGCCGCGGGCGCCCTCGTAGGGGGCGGTGTGGATCGCGGACAGGCACAGTCCCAGTACCGTCCGGGTGTCGCGGGGGTCGATGACGCCGTCGTCGTAGAGCCGCCCGGACAGGAACATGGGCAGCGACTCGGACTCGATCTGCTGCTCCACCATGGCGCGCAGGGCGGCGTCGCCCTCCTCGTCGTACGGCAGTCCCCTGGCCGTGGCCGACTGGCGGGCGACGATGGAGAGCACGCCGGCGAGCTGCTGGGGGCCCATGACGGCCGACTTGGCGCTGGGCCAGGCGAAGAGGAAGCGGGGGTCGTAGGCGCGGCCGCACATGCCGTAGTGCCCGGCGCCGTACGAGGCTCCCATGAGGACGGAGAGGTGCGGGACCCTGGAGTTCGAGACGGCGTTGATCATCATCGCGCCGTGTTTGATGATGCCGCCCTGCTCGTACTCCTTGCCGACCATGTAGCCGGTGGTGTTGTGCAGGAAGAGCAGCGGGATGTCGCGCTGGTTGGCCAGCTGGATGAACTGGGCCGCCTTCTGGGACTCCTCGGAGAACAGGACTCCCTGGGCGTTGGCCAGGACGCCGATCGGATAGCCGTGCAGTTCGGCCCAGCCGGTCACCAGGCTCGTGCCGTACAGCGGCTTGAACTCGTCGAAGTCGGAGGCGTCGACGATCCGGGCGATCACCTCGCGCGGGTCGAAGGGGGTGCGGAGGTCGCCGGGGACGATGCCGAGGAGTTCGTCCTCGTCGTACTTGGGCGGCTCGGCCGGGCCCGGATCGCCGTACGCCTTGCGGTGGTTGAGGCGGGCGACGACCCGGCGGGCCTGGCGCAGCGCGTCCTGCTCGTCCACGGCGAAGTGGTCCGCGAGGCCCGACACGCGCGCGTGCATCTCGGCGCCGCCGAGGGACTCGTCGTCGCTCTCCTCGCCGGTGGCCATCTTCACCAGGGGCGGACCGCCGAGGAAGACCTTGGCCCGCTCCTTGACCATGATCACGTGATCGGACATGCCGGGTATGTAGGCACCGCCGGCGGTGGAGTTGCCGAAGACGACCGCGATGGTCGGGATGCCGGCCGCGGACAGCCGGGTCAGGTCACGGAAGACGGCGCCGCCCGGGATGAAGATCTCCTTCTGGGACGGCAGATCGGCGCCGCCGGACTCCACCAGGCTGATGCAGGGCAGCCGGTTGGTGAGGGCGATGTCGTTGGCCCGCAGTGCCTTCTTCAGCGACCACGGGTTGCTCGCGCCCCCGCGTACGGTCGGGTCGTTGGCGGTGATCAGGCACTCCACGCCTTCCACCACCCCGATCCCGGTGACGAGGGAGGCGCCGACCGTGTACTCGGGGTCGCTGCCCCAGGCTGCCAGCGGGGACAGTTCGAGGAAGGGCGTGTCGGGATCGAGGAGCAGCTCGATGCGTTCCCTGGCGAGCAACTTGCCGCGCTTGCGGTGCCGTTGGACGTACTTCTCGCCCCCGCCGGCCAGGGCCTTGGCGTGTTCGGCGGTCAGCTGGTCCAGCTTCGTGAGCATGGCGTCACGGTGGGCCCGGTAGTCGGAACCAGCCGTGTCCAGGCCGGAGTTGATGATCGTCACAGCAAGGCCTCCGGGATCTCCAGGTGGCGGGAGCGCAGCCATTCGCCGAGGGCCTTGGCCTGCGGGTCGAAGCGGTGCTGGGCGGCGACGCCCTCGCCGAGGATTCCCTCGACGACGAAGTTCAGGGCGCGGAGGCGGGGGAGGTCGTGGCGGGTGACCGGCAACTGCGCTGTTTCCGGGAGGAGTTCACGCAGGAGGTCGACGGTGAGCGTGTGCGCGAGCCATCGCCAGGCTTCGTCGGTCCGCGCCCACACCCCGATGTTCGCGTTGCCGCCCTTGTCGCCGCTGCGGGCCCCGGCGACGAGGCCGAGGGGGGCGCGGCGGGTGGGTCCGGGCGGCAAGGGGGCGGGAAGGGGCGACAGGGGGGCGGGGAGGGGCGGTGCCGGTGGACGGTCGAGTACGACGGTCTCCGGGGCCGGTTCCACATGGATCCGTCGTCCGTCGTGGAGGACGGCCACATGGTCCACGGCCCCATGGGGGACGTAGACATCCTCGAAGACCCCATAGGGCGAGCCCTTCCCTGGTGGCGCCAGCACATGGAACCCGGGGTAGCTCGCGAGCGCCAGTTCCACGGCCGCCCCGCTGAGCGCACGGCCCACGCGCTCCTGGTCCGCGTCACGGACGACCAGCCGCAGCAGCGCGCTCGCCGTCTCCTCCGTCCCGGCGTCCGGACGGTCGGTGCGGACCAGGTCCCAGCCGACGTGGGTGACCTTGGCGAGTGCGGGGGCCATCTGCTCCCGCACCAGTGCGGCCTTGGCCTCGATGTCGAGGCCGGTCAGGACGAAGACGACCTCGTTGCGGAAGCCGCCGAGCCGGTTGAGGCCGACCTTGAGGGCGGGGGGCGGGGCCTCACCGCGTACGCCGGAGATCCGGACCCGGTCGGGGCCGTCCTGGGTGAGCTCGACCGTGTCGAGGCGGGTGGTGACGTCGGGGCCCGCGTACCGGGCGCCCTGCGTCTCGTACAGGAGTTGGGCGGTCACCGTGCCGACGTCCACGAAGCCGCCGGTGCCGGGGTGTTTGGTGATGACGGCGGTGCCGTCCTCGTGGAGTTCGGCGAGGGGGAAGCCGGGGCGGCGAAGGTCGCGTGCTTGTCCGGCTTCGGCGAAGAAGGCGTAGTTGCCGCCGGTCGCCTGTGTCCCGCACTCCAGGACGTGCCCGGCGACGACGGCCCCCGCGAGCCGGTCGTACTCCCCCGGCCCCCAGCCGAAGTGGGCGGCGGCGGGTCCGGTGACCAGGGCCGCGTCCGTCACCCGTCCCGTGACCACGACGTCCGCGCCCTCCCGCAGACAGGCCGCGATGCCGAAGCCGCCGAGGTAGGCGTGGGCGGCGAGGCTGCCGGGGTGGCGTGCGGTGAGGTCGTCGCCCTCGACGTGGGCGACCTTCGTCCCCAGAGCGAGCCGGTCCGCCAACTCCCTTATACGGGAGGCCAGTCCGGCCGGGTTGAGGCCGCCCGCGTTGGCGACGATCCGGACGCCACGCTCGTGCGCGAGGCCGAGGCAGTCCTCGAGTTGGCGCAGGAAGGTGCGGGCGTATCCGCCCCCGGGGTCCTTCAGCCGGTCGCGGCCCAGGATGAGCATGGTCAGCTCGGCGAGGTAGTCGCCGGTGAGGACGTCGAGTTCACCGCCGGTGAGCATCTCGCGCACGGCGTCGAAGCGGTCGCCGTAGAAGCCGGAGGCGTTGCCGACACGGAGGGTCATCCGGCGGCCTCTTCAGTGGGGGGTCCGGGGGCGGGTGCTTCGGCCGGGTCTCCGGGGGCCGTGTCCTTTGCCGGGTGCCCGGGGGCGGGTACTTCCGCCGGGTTTCCGGGAGCCGTGACCTTCGCCGCGTCTCCGGGGGCCGTGTCCTTCGCCGGGTGCCCGGGGGCGGGTACTTCCGCCGGGTTTCCGGGGGCCGTGACCTTCGCCGCGTCTCCGGGGGCCGTGTCCTTCGCCGGGTGCCCGGGGGCAGGTGCATCCGAGGCGCCTCCGGGAGCCGCCCCTTCCGCTGGGCGACCGGGGGCAGGTACTTCCGCCGCGCCTCCAGAAGCCGCCCGCTCCGCCGGGCGACCGGGGGCAGGTACATCCGCCGCGCCTCCGGTGACCGTCCCCTTCGCCGGGCGGCCGGTGCCCGGTGGGCCTGCGAAGGCCTGGGCGATGTCGAGCCAACGGTCGGCGTCCTCGCCCTCCGCGCGCAGGGCGAGGTCGCTGCGGTGGGCCCGCTGCGTGACCAGGAGGCAGAGGTCGAGGGCGGGCCCGGTGACGCGGTCGTCGGCGTCCTCGGGGCCGTAGGTCCACAACTCACCGCTCGGGCTGGTGAGTTCGATCCGGAACTCCTCGAACGGCGGGGTCAGTCCGTGCGTGCCGAAGGCGAAGTCACGCGTGCGGACGCCGAGGCGGACGATGTGCCTGAGCCGGTCGGTGGGGGTACGGGTCACGCCCAGCGCGTCCGCCACGTCCAGACCGTGGGCCCAGGTCTCCATCAGGCGGGCGGTGGCCATGGAGGCGGTGGACATGGGTGGGCCGTACCAGGGGAAACGGGCCCCCTCCGGCGCCGCACGCAGAGCCTCCGCCAGGTCCTCGCGGCCCGCACGCCAGTACGCGAGCAGCCGCGCCGGAGGCTTTCCGGCGACTTCTCGCGCGCCGTTGTCCACGAAGTCCCCGGGTGCGGCGAGCGCCTTCTCGACCTCGCGGGAGAAGGCCTTGCGGTCGGTGACGGCGAGCAGGGAGGAGTGGTCGGTCCAGGCGAGGTGGGCGATCTGGTGGGCGACGGTCCAGCCTGCGGCGGGCGTCGCGAGCGCCCACTGCTCGGGACTCAACTCGGCCACGAGCAGGTCGAGTTCGTCGCTCTCCGCGCAGAGGTCGTCGATGACGGGGGTCGGGTCGGCCATGGGGTGAGGATGGCAGGGGGTCAGAAAACAAGCAAGCGTGCTTGCATTGATTTCCGCCTGCCCGTGTGGCATTCACCCCCTTCTCATTGCAACGATCACATGGAATCCGTTGCGTTACCTCCACGTCCGTTGCAATGAAATTCCAGGCTTGAGCTGTGCTAATGCCTGCACTCTGCCGTAAATCAGTTGCCGCAACCATGAACGCAACGTAGCCTTTCCATCAACAGAAACGACGATATGCAAAGGGGGGGCCGCCATGAAGTCGTCGCTCGCGCCGCAGCCCGGGACGGCACCTTCGGTCGCCCCCGGCCCCGTGGTCGCCTTCCTGCGGTTCGTGGTCTTCGGAGGCGGAGTCGGAGTCCTCTCCGGCCTGGCGGTACCGCTGCTTGCCAGGACCATGCCGTGGGCGGTCGCGAACGCGGCCATCACCCTCGTCTCGACCCTGCTGTGCACCGAACTCCACGCCCGTTTCACCTTCGGCACGGGACGCGGTGCCGGGTGGCGCGAGCACTGGCAGTCGGCGGGCTCGGCCACCGCCGCGTACGCGGTGACCAGCATCGCCGTATGCATCCTGCACCTGGCGCAGTCGTCCCCCGGCCTGCTGACGGAACAGATCGTCTACCTCGGCGCGTCCGGCCTCACGGGCGTGGGCCGCTTCGCGGTCCTGCGCGTGTACGTCTTCGCCGTGCGCCGGGACAGGGGCGTACGGCGAGGGCGGAGCGCGAGCGCCGCGCCGGTGGGGCTGGCGGCGTAGGGCACGGGACCGCGCGGTGCGGGGACAAGTGGTCCGGTACGTGGTTTCCCCGATGTGCCGGTCCCGGCGGAACCGTACGGTCGTCGGCGGCGGGCCCGGACAGAACGCACTGTGCGCGGGTCAGCCGGACACACCGGTCCCGCACCGACGGAGCGAGCATGGAGTCGAGGTCCCGGAGCCTGCTGTACGGGCTGCGCGCGAAGGGATGGCTGGAGCTGGTCGCGGCGGGGTTCTCAGGTGCGGGGTGCGTGGTGCTGCTGATCGCGGGCGCCTTCGATGCCGTCTCCCCGTGGTGGTGCGCGGTCGCGGTGCCCTTGGGGGCGTTCAACGCCGTGGAGGTCGCCGGCTTCGTCCTGGCACGGCAGGGTTATACGGAGAGCGGGCCGTGACGCTGGCGCCGCGACCGCGACCGCGACAGGGAAGTTGATCCGATCGAGTGGCCGTCCGACCGCGGCCGAACCTGCCTGACACGGGCTGATACGGGCTGAACCGACACCGTTCTCGGCGTCGAGCCCTCCCTGGGACTCGGGCGTCGGTGGAAAGGCCGTCGGCTGGTCGTCAGCCGGTCGCCGACCAGTCGTCAGCTGGTCGTCGGCCGTCGGTGAACTCCGTCGCGGCCGGGCAGGGGCGCCCCCACCACCTGCTGCAACCACCCGCGTCGGCGGCGACCGGGGCTTTCGCCACGCGCGCGCGTATCCGCCCTGAAGGCCTCCTCCCAACCGACCTGCCCCACCCGGGAATTCACGCGCACTCACCCCCGCCCCCGCAGTACCGTCCCCCGATGACCGATGAGGACGGCTACTTCGGAGAACCCGTCGCCACGACCTACGACGAGTCGGCCGCGGCGATGTTCACGCAGGAAGCGGTGGAACCCGCCGTGGACGTGCTGGCGGAGCTCGCCGGCGGCGGGCGGGCACTGGAACTCGGCATCGGCACCGGACGGATCGCGCTGCCGCTGGCGGGACGCGGAGTCGAGGTGCACGGGATCGAGCTGTCGCGGGCGATGGCGGACCGGCTGCGGGGCAAGCCCGGCGGAGACGCGATCGGGGTGACCATCGGGGACTTCGCCACGGCCCGCGTGCCCGGTGAGTTCTCGGTCGCCTACCTGGTCTTCAACACGATCATGAACCTGACGACCCAGGACGCCCAGGTGGACTGCTTCCGCAACGTCGCCCGGCACCTGGCGCCCGGCGGGACCTTCGTCGTCGAGGTCATGGTCCCCGAGCTGCGGAAACTCCCGCCGGGACAGAACGCCGTGCCGTTCCACGTCGGCGCGAACCGCGTCGGCTTCGACACCTACGACGTCGCCACCCAGGCGATGGCCTCGCACCACGTCACGGTCACGGAGGACGGCCGGGGCTCCTTCCGCTCGATCCCCTTCAGGTACGTCTGGCCGGCGGAGCTCGACCTGATGGCCCGGCTGGCCGGGATGCGGCTGCGGGAGCGGTGGGAGGACTGGGGACGACGGCCCTTCACCAGCGACAGCGGCACCCACGTCTCGGTGTGGGAGAGAACGGCGGGCTGATCAGCTCACGGCGTGGTGGCCTTGCCCCGTCC
The DNA here is from genome assembly GCF_055570355.1 of Streptomyces sp. NPDC031225. Taxonomy (NCBI): domain Bacteria; kingdom Bacillati; phylum Actinomycetota; class Actinomycetes; order Kitasatosporales; family Streptomycetaceae; genus Streptomyces; species Streptomyces sp. NPDC031225. Next base: position 174,874 of record NZ_JBVIHJ010000007.1, read on the forward strand.
CACCTGCGTCCGGACCGCCCCCATGCTCGCCGCGATCACGAACGCGATGGCGAGTGCCTGGAGCGCGGACAGGGTCTGGTCGAGGATCAGGAAGCCCGCGAGGGCGGCCAGGGCCGGCTCCAGGCTCATGAGGATGGCGAAGGTGGAGGCGGGCAGGCGGCGCAGGGCGAGGAGTTCGAGGGTGTAGGGCAGGACGGAGGACATCAGGGCCACCGCCGCGCCCAGGCCCACGGTCACCGGGTCGAGGAGCCTGGTGCCCGACTCCACGATGCCGAACGGCAGGAACGCCACCGCGCCGACCGCCATCGCCAGCGCGAGGCCGTCGGCCTGCGGGAAGCGACGGCCGGTCCGCGCGCTGAAGACGATGTAGGACGCCCACATGGTGCCCGCGCCCAGGGCGAAGGCGACACCTGTGGGGTCGAGGTCGCCGAAGCCCCCGCCGCCTCCGCCGCCGAGCAGGAAGACACCCACGAGCGCGAGTCCGGCCCACACGGCGTTGACCGCGCGCCGGGAGGCCAGGACGGAGAGCGCGAGGGGGCCGAGGACCTCCAGGGTGACCGCGGGGCCGAGGGGGATGCGGTCGACGGCCTGGTAGAAGAGGCCGTTCATGGCTGCCATGGTGAGACCGAAGGCGAGGACCGTGCCCCAGTCGGTGCGCGAGTGGCCGCGCAGCCGGGGGCGGCAGACGACGAGCAGGACCACCGCGGCGGCCATCAGTCGCAGGGTCACGACTCCGAGCGCACCGGCCCTGGGCATCAGGGTCACGGCCACAGCGGCGCCGAACTGCACGGAGATACCACCGGCGAGGACCAGACCGACGGGACCGAGCGCGCCGCGGCGGCGCGGGGCGCCTGCCAACGGGTCGGCGACCTGGGTCGGGGACGAGGGGGCGGCTGCGTTGGAGGTGGTCACGGGGCGTCCAGGGATCAGCTCGGGGTTTGTCCATCACGATGCACTGCGAAGTCCACGGTAATGGACTTCGACAGGTGTGTGAACCGGTTATACAGCTGTCCCGAATGCCGGACGGTTGCCCGGGAGATCTGAGAGTCACCCGGGTTCGCGGAAGCCGTAGGCGGCGGCGCCCTGTCGTGTTCGTCGCGGGAGACGGGCTTGATGCGCAGGGGCATGCGGACGGCTCCTTCGGGTGGCTGATGTTGTGGCCGGTCCAGGCAGGGACGCGTTCCGGGCGGCGGAAGGTTCTGATCATCGGCCGTCCGGCGGGGACGTCAGCAACGGTGGCTGCGTCGGCATGTCGGGCTCGGACATGCGCTCTCGCTTGAAAGTATGATTACTTGCTCGACACAGCGCGCCCCTCAACGGGCCGGAGATCAGGTGCCGTTGGGGGAGAACCTTGGTCCGAAGCGCCCCGTGGCCCCTCTGACCGACGCAGCCCCGCAGCAGCGAAAAGGAAACCACGGTGTCTGACGAAGAACGGCTGATCGCTGGCCGGTACCGCATCCTCGACCGCGTGGGCCGAGGCGGTATGGGCACCGTCTGGCGCGCCCACGACACCGTCCTCGGCCGCGATGTCGCCGTCAAGAGGCTCCACCCCCAGCCCCACCTCTCCGAGGCCGATCTCGCCACCCTCTTCGAGCGGACCCGCCGGGAGGCCCGCAGCGCCGCCCGGATCAGCCACCCCAATGTCGTCGTCGTCCACGACGTGGTGGACGACGAGGGGCTGCCCACCATCGTCATGGAGTACGTCCCCTCCACCACCCTCTTGGACGTGATCCGGGCGCACGGCCCGGTTGCGCCCGAAGAGGCCGCCAGGATCGGTCTCGGCGTGCTCGCCGGACTGCGGGCGGCGCACCGGGCCGGGGTCCTGCACCGGGACGTGAAGCCCGCCAACGTGCTGCTCACCGAGGACGACCGGGTCGTCCTGACCGACTTCGGTATCGCCCAGGCCTCCGACACCTCGACGCTCACCGTCACCGGCCAGCTCGTGGGGTCGGTCGACTTCATCGCCCCCGAGCGCCTCGCCGGCGGAAGACCGGGCCCGGAGGCCGACCTGTGGGCGTTGGGCGCCACACTTTTCCAGGCGGTCGACGGCCACTCACCGTTCCTCCGGGACTCGGTGACGGAGACCATGTACGCCATCGCGCTGGGCCCGGTGCCCGAGGTCAGGCAGGCCGGACCGCTCACCCCGCTGATCAACGGCCTGATCGCCGGCAAGCCCAGCGAGCGGCTCTCGGCGGAGGAGGCCGAGCGTCTCCTGCGAGCGGCGGCCACCGCACCCACAGCGGGCGCCCAAAGCCATGCCTCCGTGCCCGCCCCGGTCGCCGACCCCCGCGCCCTTCCGGAGCGCGCGCCGAAGCCCGAACCCACTCCCGAACCGGAAACGCGGAGGTCTGACGGGAAGCGTGTGGCATCCGCTGCCGGAGCCGCCCCGGACGGTCCGCCGCCGCGCTCACCGCGATCGGCACGATGGCGGAAACCGGTCGTGCTCGGCACGGCCGTCACCGCGGCGGTACTGATCGCGGTCTCGCTGCTGGTCACACAGACCCTGGAGAAGGGCGGCACCAGCGCCCCGGCACCGGCCGTCACGACCGCGGCGAAGGACAAGACCGCGCCGCGAACGCCAGCTGCGTCACCGTCGCCGTCCGGGACACCCTCCCCGTCCGACTCCCGCGGTTCCGACGCCTCGTCGCCGCCGACCGACGCCCCCTCGCCGTCGCAGCCTGCGGCCGACTCCCCCGGGGCAGACACCGGGGCGGATCCCGGCACCGACGACACTTCCACGAAGAGCGGGTCCGGCTCCACGGCCGCTCCGACCGGCCGCGCCCTGAAGGTCGCCGCCTCGGGGAAGTGCCTGAGCCGCGGCAACGGGGCCGAGGGCACACAGCTGTTCCAGGACACGTGCGACGGCTCGGCGCAGCAGCGCTGGCTGATCGGGTCCGGGATCATCCGGTCGGCCGGGAAGTGCATGACCGTGGCCGGCGGAGCGACCGACGACCGCACCGCGATCCAACTGGCCGACTGCGACGGAAGCGGCAGCCAGCAGTTCCGCCTCGACGGCACGGAGTTGCTGGCCGGGCAGTCGCAGAAGTGCGTGGACATCTTCGGAGGCGCGTCCGGAACGAACGCGGTCCTCTGGGAGTGCAACGGCAGGGACAACCAGATCTGGACGCTCGTTTGACCGCTCTGTCATCCGCTCCGCTCAGCCCGTGCGCGGCTCCCGCACCATGAAGACGTCCACCGGGTCCTCCGTCTCCCGAGTGAACCCGTGCCGCTCGTACAGCCGTCGGGCCGCGCTGCCCTGGAGGACGTTCAGGCGGACGGTCGCGCCGTCGGCGTCGGTCCGGGCGAGCAGGGTGCGCAGGACGGCCGAGCCGAGACCGCGGCCCTGGAGTTCCGGGTCAAGGAAGAAATGCTCCAGCCACAGCCCGTCGTCGGCGGGCCGCAGCGCGACGCAGCCCGCGAAACGGCCCTCGGCCACGATGACCGACATGTGCGGCGCGACGAAGGCGTCCCGGAACCGCTGCCGCACCCGGTGCTCGTCGAACCGCCCCAGCCGCTCCAGGTCCGGGCGCATCACCACGGCCCTCAGCTCGACGATGACCTCGACATCGGCCTGTCGCGCGGGCCGCAGGGTCCATTCCGTGAGAGGCGTACTGGTTTCCACGGCCGGAGTATCGCAACGCCCCCCGGACCACGCCCCACCGTCTCGCCCTACGAACCAGTCCGGCCCGCCCGACGGCCCGCACGGCCCCTGCCGTCCCGTGGCCCGAACACCCCCAGCGCCTCCGCGTCCGTCACCCGAGCGTTGAGGTAGTGGTCGGCCCACTCGGCGATCTCCGGATACCCGCACTCCGCGACCAGCCTCCCGACGGCCGCCGGGATGTCGTACGGCGTCACCCGCAGGTCGGCTCCGGGCCCCAGCAGGCACCAGTGGGCGCCGGGGCGGCCGTACGGCATGCCGACGCTGCCGGGGTTGACGACCAGGCGGCCGTGCGCGAGCCGGACATAGGGCATGTGGGTGTGCCCGCAGACAATCGTGCGGACGGTCTCGGGGACGTCCTCGAAGACCTCCGCCCAGCGGTCGGGGCGGGTGTCGACCAGGACGACTTCCTCGTCGTCACGGGGCGTGGCGTGGCAGAAGAGAACCTCACCGAGGCCGCGCACCGTGAGAGTGGCCGTGATGGGGAGGGAGGCGAGGAACTCGACGTGTTCGTCGGTGAGTTGAGCGGCGGCGAAGGGGCCGATCGGGTCGGGGATCTCGTCCCGCTGCCCCCTGCGGTACTCCACGAGTTCCCGGTCCGCGTTGCGCGATCCACAGCACCCGTCCGCCCTGTTTCCTCAACAGGTCGAGGACTTGGGCCGGTTGGGGTCCCGCGGTGATGTCCCCGGTCAGCACGATCCGGTCGGCGGCGGCCACCTCCGGCTCGGCGAGGACGGCCTCCAGTGCGGGCAGGACTCCGTGGATGTCGGAGAGGACGGCGACGCGGTGCAGAGTGGGGTCGGTCATGGCCCCACCCTGCCCGCGCTCGCGGGCGCTCAGCCCTGGCGGGCCGGTGCGAAGTGGCCCCGGGACGTACTGGTCGTGCAGGCGTCCGGAGGTCGCGGGGAGGTCGGCGAGGGTGACGGTCGCGCACCGTTCACTCCCGCCCCAGCCCCTCCGCCAGCACCTCCGCCAGATGCCTCCCCCGTACCCCGGCCAGCTGTTCCAGCTGCGTGCGGCAGGAGAAGCCGTCGGCCAACACCACGGTGTCCGGCGGGGCCTGACGGACCGTCGGGAGCAGTTGCTCCTCCGCGCAGGCCTCCGACACCTCGAAGTGGCCTTTCTCGAAGCCGAAGTTGCCCGCCAGGCCGCAGCAGCCGCCGGTCAGGTCGCCGGTGAGTCCGGCTGCCTCGCGCAGGCGCCGGTCGGCCGTGTCGCCCAGGACCGCGTGCTGATGGCAGTGGGTCTGGCCGACGACCGGACGGTTCAGGGCCGGTGGCCTCCAGTCGGGGGCGAGTCGCTCCAGCGCCTCCGCGAAGGTGAGGACCCGGGCGGCGAGACGGGCGGCACGCGGGTCGTCGTGCAGCAGTTCCGGGAGGTCGGTGCGGAGGGCCGCCGCACAGCTCGGTTCCAGGACGACGAACACCGGCCCCTCCGCCACGTCGTCCGGCTCCGGCAGCAGGAACGGCTCCACCAGGTCCAGCGTGCGGCGCAACACCGCCCGGGCGCGGTCGAGTTGGCCTGTGGAGAGATACGTGAGGCCGCAGCAGGCCTGGACCCGGGGGCGGCCCCAGGACGCGGGCGAGGATACGCCGACGCCCTCGACCCCGCCGTCCGCCGACCGGTGCACGTTCCACGGTCGCCTCGGCAGCTCGACGGCCTCGATCCCGGCCGCCTCCAGCACCCGCGCCGCCGCCCGGCCGACGTCCGGCGAGAGGTGCTCGGTGAAGGTGTCCGGCCACAGGAAGACCGTCTTCCGGGGCACCTCGGGTCTCCCTCCCGCCCGCGCCTCGGCCATCCACCCCCGCATCCGCTCCCTGTTCCGCCGCCGCAGCCACCGGCTGAACGTCTCCGCCGCCACCCGCGGAATCTCCCGCTCACCCGCGATCCCGCCGAGCCGTTTCGCGACGGCCGCCAACGGCCGTACCGCGGCGAGGGCGTTGACCAGCCGAGCCAGCCGCAGCCGGTCCACCCAGCGGAGCCACTGCGGCAGCCGACCCATGCTGTAGTGGGCGGCGGGCCGCCGTCGCCCGGCGTAGTGGTGGTGCAGGAACTCCGCCTTGTACGTGGCCATGTCCACCCCGACCGGGCAGTCGGACCGGCAGCCCTTGCAGGACAGGCACAGGTCGAGTGCGTCGCGCACCTCCGTCGACCGCCACCCGCCGGTCACCAGGCCGCCCGTCTCGCCCGCGAGCATCTCGTGCAGCAGCCGGGCACGCCCGCGCGTGGAGTGCTCCTCCTCGCCGGTGACCCGGAACGACGGGCACATCACGGCGGGCCCGGTCGCCGACGTCGTACGGCATTTCGCGACCCCGACACAGCGTCGTACGGCGGCGGAGAAGTCACCGCCGTCGGCCGGGTACCCGAAGGCGACGTCGACGGGTTCGCGGGGCAGGACGGAGAAGCGGAGGTTGGAGTCCAGGGGCGCCGGGCGGACCAGCATACCCGGGTTGAGCAGGTCGTCCGGGTCCCACACCGCCTTCGCCCGCTCGAACAACCCGACCATCTCGTCGCCGTACATCCTCGGCAGCAGTTCGGCCCGCGCCTGCCCGTCCCCGTGCTCCCCTGACAGCGATCCGCCGTGCGCCACGACCAGTTCGGCGAGTTCCTCGGAGAAGCGGCGGAACCTCCCGATCCCCGTCTCCGTCAGCAGGTCGAAGTCGATGCGGACATGGATGCAGCCGTCGCCGAAGTGGCCGTACGGCGTCCCGCGGAACCGGTGCGCGACCATCAGCGCCCTGAAGTCCCGCAGATACGCGCCCAGCCGCTCCGGCGGCACCGCGCAGTCCTCCCAGCCGGGCCACGCCTCCGAGCCGTCCGGCATCCGGGTCGCCGTACCGCTGGCGTCCTCGCGGATGCGCCACAGGGCCCGCTGCCCGGCCGGGTCGGTCACCACCAGTGCGTCCAGGACGTCGGCCGCGCGCACGATCTCCTCCGCACGCGCGCGTGCCTCGGCCGGCGACTCCCCGCCCGTCTCCACGAACAGCCAGGCGCCGCCCCGCGGGAGCGTGGCCGCCGAGGGCACCAGGTCGGCCGCCATGCCCTCCACCGTCAGGGGGCGGTGCACCAGCAGCCCTGCCGCCGCCTCGGCGGCCGCGCCTTCGTCCGCGTACCCGAGCACCGCGAGCGCACGCGCGCGTGGCGCCCGCACCAGTCGTACGACGGCCTCGGTGAGGACGCCCAGGGTGCCCTCGCTGCCGCAGAAGGACCGGGCGACGTCGGCTCGGTGCTCCGGGAGCAGGGCGTCCAGCGCGTACCCGGAGATGCGGCGGGGCAGGGCGGGGAAACCGGTCCGCAGCCGCGCCCGCTCCCCCTCCACCATTTCCCGCAGCCCTTGCGGCGCCCCGGCCCACTCCTGTCCGAGCCGCAGCCGCTCACCGCGCGCGGTGACGACGTGCAGCTCCGCCACGCTGTCCGCGGTGGTGCCCCAGGCCACCGAGTGCGCGCCGCACGAGTTGTTGCCGATCATGCCGCCGAGCGTGCACCGGCTGTGGGTGGAGGGGTCGGGCCCGAAGCGGAGTCCGTGCGGGGCGGCGGCGTCCTGGAGGCGGTCGAGGACGAGGCCGGGCTGGACGACGGCGGTACGCGCCTCGGGGTCGAGCGCCAGGACCCGGTTCATGTGCCGGGTGAAGTCCAGGACGACTCCGGTACCGGTGGCCTGTCCGGCGATGGAGGTGCCGCCACCGCGGGGCACGACGGGCACGCCGTGCGTGCGGCAGACCTCCAGTGCGGCGGCCACGTCGTCCGCGTCCGCGGGCGCCACGACCCCGAGCGGGACCCGCCGGTAGTTGGACGCGTCCATGGTGACCAGGGCCCGGGAGGTGACGTCGAAACCGACGTCGCCCCGGACGGCCTTGCGCAGGTCGGCCTCGAGATCCGTCATGGCTCCAGCAAACCAGCCGGGTCAACATCGCCGTCTCACCCGACGGACCACGTTTCGACCAGGTTTCCCCAACGGCTACGCTCCCCCCGTGGCTGAGATCCGGATTCCCGCTGACATCAAGCCCGCCGACGGTCGTTTCGGCGCTGGCCCCTCCAAGGTGCGGGTGGAGGCGCTCGACGCCCTCGCCGCGACCGGTACGTCCCTCCTCGGCACCTCCCACCGCCAGGCTCCCGTGAAGAACCTGGTCGGCAAGGTGCGCGAGGGCGTCTCCGAGCTGTTCTCCCTCCCCGAGGGCTACGAGGTCGTCCTCGGCAACGGCGGCTCGACCGCGTTCTGGGACGTCGCGACGCACGGCCTGATCGAGAACAGGTCGCAGCACCTGACCTTCGGCGAGTTCTCGTCGAAGTTCGCGAAGGCCGCCAAGCTGGCCCCCTGGCTGGGCGAGCCGACGGTGATCTCCTCCGAGCCCGGCACCCACCCGGAGCCGCAGGCCGAGGCCGGCGTCGACGTGTACGCCTTCACGCACAACGAGACGTCCACCGGTGTCGCCGCCCCGCTGAAGCGGGTCGCAGGTGCCGACTCCGGATCGCTGGTCCTGGTCGACGCCACCTCCGGCGCAGGCGGCCTCCCGGTCGACATCGCCGAGACCGACGTCTACTACTTCGCCCCGCAGAAGTCCTTCGCCTCCGACGGCGGCCTGTGGATCGGCGTGTTCTCCCCGGCCGCCATCGAGCGCGCCGAGCGGATCCACGCGTCCGGCCGCCACGTCCCGGAGTTCTTCTCGCTGCCCACGGCGATCGACAACTCCCGCAAGAACCAGACGTACAACACCCCGGCCCTCGCGACGCTGTTCCTCCTCAACGAGCAGCTGGAGTGGATCAACGGCCAGGGCGGTCTCGCCTGGTCCACGGCCCGCACGAAGGACTCCTCGACCCGCCTGTACACCTGGGCGGAGGAGAGCAAGCACGCGTCCCCGTTCGTCACGGACCCGGCCAAGCGCTCCCAGGTCATCGGCACGATCGACTTCTCGGACGAGATCGACGCCGCGGCCGTCGCCAAGGTCCTGCGCGCCAACGGCGTCGTCGACACCGAGCCCTACCGCAAGCTCGGCCGCAACCAGCTCCGCGTCGCGATGTTCCCGGCGATCGACCCGGCGGACGTCGAGGCCCTGACGGTGTGCGTGGACTACGTGATCGAGAAGCTGTAGTCGTCTCGGACATACGACAAGGAGGGCGCCCGGCGACATGCCGGGCGCCCTCTCGTTCGTCTGCGCGGGTGGGTGTCAGCCCCGGAAGCCGAGGATCCCGTGCAGGGCGGTGCCGCCGGAGAGCGCGGGGGCCGGGGCGGAGGTGCCGCTGAGGGCCGCCTTCGCCGACTGGGGCGCCGACGGCGTCGGGTCGGGCAGCTTCTTGCAGACCGCGTCGGCCGTGCCGTGGCCGCGCGGCACGGTGCCGTCGGTCAGGTACTTCACCAGGTACTTGTCCAGGCAGGCGTTGCCGCTCAGCGAGATGCCGTGGTTGCCGCCGCCCTGCTCGACCACCAGGCTGGAGTGCTTGAGCAGCCGGTGGACGGTGACGCCGCCCTGGTACGGGGTGGCCGCGTCGTTCGTCGCCTGGAACAGCAGTACCGGCGGGAGCTTGGAGTTGGCGACGCTGACCGGCTTCAGCTGCTTGGTGGGCCAGTACGCGCAGGGCGCGTTGTACCAGGCGTTGTTCCAGGCCATGAACGGGGCCTTGTTGTACACGGCCCAGTTGTCCTTGCGCCACTGGTTCCAGTCGCGCGGCCAGGCGGCGTCACGGCACTGCACGGCGGTGTAGACGCTGTAGCCGTTGTCACCGGAGGCGTCGATGGCCGCCATGCCCTCGTACGCCTTGACGAGCGGGGTGGCGTTCTTGTCGTTGACGTAGGCGGCGAACGCCTGGGCGAGGGAGGGCCAGTAGCCGTTGTAGTAGCCGCCGGGGATGAAGGTGTCCTCCAGCTCGGAGGCGCCCACCTTGCCGCCGGCCGGGGTCTTGGCGAGGGCCGCCCGCATGGCGTACCACTTGGCGCCGACCTTGGCCGGGTCGGTGCCGAGCTTGTACGTGGAGTCGTACTTGGCGATCCACGCCATGAACGCCTTCTGCCGGGCGTCGAAGGCGTAGTCCTGCGAGATGTTGGCGTCGTACCAGACCCCGTCGGGGTCGACGATCGAGTCCAGCACCAGGCGGCGCACGTGGGTCGGGAAGAGCTTGGCGTAGACCTGGCCGAGGTAGGTGCCGTACGAGTAGCCGAAGTAGTTGATCTTCTTGGCGCCGAGGGACTTACGGATCGAGTCCATGTCCTTCACGGCGTTGATCGTGTTGATGTACGGCAGCACGTCCGCGTACTTGCGGCCGCAGGCGGCGGCGAAGGACTTGGCGCGCTCCAGGTTGGCCTTCTCGATGGCGGGCGTGCTCGGCACGGAGTCCGGGCGCACCGGGTTGAAGTAGCCCGGCTTGCAGTCGAGGGCGGGCTTGCTTTCGCCCACGCCGCGCGGGTCGAAGCCGATGACGTCGTACTGGGACGCGACCGCCTTGGGCAGCGCGCCCGCGACGAATTCGGCCAGGCCGAGACCGCTGCCGCCGGGGCCGCCGGGGTTGACCAGCAGCGGGCCCTGGTACTTCTTCGCGGTGTGCGGGACCCGGGACAGGGCCAGGGTTATCTGCCGCCCCTTCGGCTTGGCGTAGTCGAGCGGCACCTTCACCGACCCGCACTGCAGGGTCGGGGAGTCCTCCGTGCCGCACTTCTTCCAGCTGACCTTGGCCGCCGCCTGGGCGGTGGCCGCGGAGAGCGACGTACCGGCCTCGGCGGGGACGGCGGTGAGCGTCCCGGCCAGGACGACGGTCGCGCCGCACAGTACGACTGCGCTTCTTCTCATGAAGTTCTCTCAGCTCATGGGGGGTTGGGAAGGGACCGGCAACTTCACGGACCTGACCGGATCCTGCCGCAAAAAACCCACAGATGAGAATCATCTGAGCGAAAGATTTGAAACTCCTTTGATCTGAGGGCGCTCGGCACCCACCGAGCGCCCCCGTCACACGGGCCTCACGTCGCCGTGCAGCTCACACTCGGCACACCTCCGCCCCCGGGCGCGCCCCCGAACCCGAAGCTCGCCGAACCGCCGACCGGGACGGCCCCGTTGTGCGAGGCGTTCACCGCGGTCACCGTCGAGCCGGTCTGGGTGTACGACGCGTTCCACATGGAGGTGACCTTCTGCGAGCCCGGCCAGGTCCAGGTGACCTTCCAGGCGGAGAGCGCAGTCGGTCCCGAATTGGTCACCTTCACCTCGGCGTTGAAGCCCCCGCCCCAGTCGCTGCTGACGGAGTAGGAGGCCATGCAGGCCGCCGTGCCGCCGCCCGGGTCACCGGGGTCGCTTCCGCCGCCCGAGCTGGGGAAGCCCGGCGCCTTGACGCTCGCCAGGTACCCGTCCTTCACGGTGTCCACGGTCTGCCAGTCGTCCTTGAGGATCCCGCCCGTGTCACCGGAGTTGGGGTTCCACGACCAGAAGGTCCAGTGGAAGGAGTCGGCGCCGTACGTCGACGTCGGCCGCAGATAGGAGACCAGTGCCGCCAGCCACTTCTGGTCCACGGTCGACTGGAGGGTGGTGCCGAACTCGCCCACCCACACCGGGGCGATGTTCTGCTTGAAGATGTAGCCCCAGTACTTGTCCCAGATCCCCGGCATGTTGGCGGGGAACGACGGATCGCTGAACCAGCTCTGCTGGGCCACGCTCGTCGCGTAGTCGTGGGCGGAGTAGACGACCCGGTTGGCGACACTCAGCTGCACCGGGTACTGGGCGACCCCCATCAGGTTGCCGCCCCACCAGCCGGAGACGCCGTTGAAGGTCTGCACTCCCTCGACGAAGATCAGCAGGTCGGGATTGACCCCCAGCACCGCGTTGCCGGCCCGCTGCGCCGCCAGCCGCCAGTCCGTGGCCGTGTCACCGCAGCCCCAACAGGCCGGATCGTGGGGCTCGTTGTGCAGGTCGATGCCCACGACCGTGTCCTGGCCCTTGTAACGGGTCGCCAGCGCCTTGAGGTTGGCGATCCACGTCGTCTCCGGAACCGCGGACGTGTACCAGAGCGCCGACTGGCCGCCGGAGTCGGGACGGTGCCGGTCGAGGATGACCTTGAGGCCGTCCCGGCCGGCGTACGACACGAGTTTGTCCAGCACGCCGAGGGAGCCCAGCCCCTGGAGGTCGGCGTTCTTGCCGCTGGAGAAGTCGATGCTGTTGGGGACGGTCCCCGACTTGAAGATGTCGTCGCTGTAGGGGATGCGGATCGTGTTGTAGCCCAGCGACTTCATCTGGTCGATCATGGACTTGTAGTCGCGGGACCAGAGGCCGTGGACGACGTGGTTGCCGGTCTCGAAGCCGAACCAGTTGATCCCGGCGATCCGGACCGGCTGCCCGGACGCGTCCAGGATCTGACGGCCGCTGGTGTGCCAGTAACCGGCTCCGGCGTCGGCCACCTGGGCGGCCTGGGCCGTCTGCAGTCCTCCGGCTCCCAGCGGCAACAGGAGCGCCGCCGCCACCGCACACAGCGCTCTTCGCAAGCTGCGGAACATGTCGCTGCTTCCTCCTCGGGAGGCGCGGGTCCGGAACGTGATGGGAGCGCTCCCATCACCCGCACCTCCCATGGAAGACAGGTCCCATGAACACGTCAAGATGCTCGACGTCACTTAGGCGTCCGGACCGGCGGTATGGAAGGTGTTCGTCGGCGAACCCGCGTCAGGAAGAACGCCGGAACAGCCGCCGCAGCCCGAAGAAACCGGCGGCGACGACCGCCACGGCCAGGGCGCCGAACTTGAGGTTGCCGCCGGAGGCTCCGCCCCCGTCGCTTCCGGAGGCCGAGGAACTCCCGCTGCCCGAAGGGGACTCGGAGCCGCCGTCGCCGGGCGCGTCCTGCGCCTCCACCTCGCTGTCCGTGCCCTCCATGCCGAGCAGGATCTTGGTCCCGTCGACGGAGTACGACACGGACTCCCCCTGCCCGAGCGGCACGCTGAACCGGCCCTTGCGCTTGATGTCGCCGCCGTTCCAGTCGTACCAGAGACCGCCGAAGTACCCGCGTACGACGAGCTGTCGGCCGTCGGGCGAGAACGCGGCGTCGGTGGCCCACAGGTCGACGGCCTTGACGGGCTTGAAGAGGTTCGTGCCGGAGGAGGAGAGTTTCGCGGGCCCCTCGTACAGATGCCCGCCGTCCTCGTGCTTGTCGATGATGTAGAGGCGCCCGGTCTTGGGGTGGACGACCATGGACTCGGCGTCGCGGGAGCCGTCGGAGTACTTCACGACGTACTGCGTGGCCTTGACGGACTGGTCCTTGAGGACCTTCGGCTCGGGCAGCTTGTAGACCCACACGTACGGCCAGGTGACCCCGTCGTTGTCGCCGATGTCGCCGACCCAGATCTGGTTGTCGGGCCCGATGGAGATGGCCTCGACGTCACGCGGGGTGCCCACACCGGTCATGGTGATCCTGGCGACGGTCTTGCCGGTGGCGCTGTCGACGGCATAGAGGTAGGCGCCGGTGTCCTGGTCGTTGTGGGTCCAGTAGATGCCGGGGTGCTGACGGGAGGCGGCGAGTCCGCTGGATTCGGTGATCCGGGGGTCGCTGATGGTGAACCCCTCGTCCCCCTTCCCGTCGCCGTCGTCGGCGGAGGCGGGCACGGCGGCGGGCAGGACGCAGGCGCCCGCGAGGAAGATCCCGGCGAGGAGAGCGAAGGGTCGACGCATGCCCCAAGCCTGCCATCCGGCTCCGCCGGGAGGGGAGGACGGGCTGGACTGACCGGCACGGGTCGGGCTGTCGCGAATCGAACCGCCGCGGACCCGCCCGCCGCGGATCCGCCCCTCACCGCTGTCGCGCGTGGTCATCTTCACAGCGCGGAGATCCGCGAGAACCGCTACCCGCCGGTAAGTATCACCGATGATGAGCGCATGCTGCGATTCATGCCCGTCGGCGACTCCATGACCATCGGCAGCGCGGGCGAGCACACCTGGCGGTACCGGATGTGGCAGCACCTGCGCGACACGTATGGCGGCCCGTTCGCCCTCGTGGGCCCGCGGGAGACGCTGTACGACAAGGCGGCCGACGCCCCCACGTCGTACGAGTACGCCGACCGGGACTTTCCCCGGACCCATCTGGCCGGCTGGGGCGAGGGCTGGCTGCACATGGCTCCGCTGATCGGCGAGGCGGTGCGGGCGCACAAGGCGGACGTCCTGCTCGTCTCCCTCGGCCTGATCGACCTGGGCTTCTACACGAACCCGGAACAAACCGCGGAGAACGTACGGGCCTTCGTCGCGGAGGCCCGTCTGGCGAACCCCCATATCCGCATGGTCGTCCTCCCGGTGATCCCGAACATCCGGGCGGAAGCGGACCCCGCCTTCGCCGCCGAGCTCACCCGTTTCAACGAACTCCTGGCCAAGGCGATCGCGGACCTCGACGAGCCCCGCTCCCCCCTGCTGCCGGCCTCGCTCCCACCGTCGTGGGACATCGCCCACGACACCTACGACGGCACCCACCCGAACGCGAGCGGCGAACACAGGATCGCGGCGGCCTTCGCGGAGGCCATGTACCAGGCGTGGGACCTGGGCGAGCCGTACAAGGCCGGATGAGCGCTCCCGCGGGGAATACGGGCCCGCCGCACAGCCGTTGAACGGCCCGGCCTGTCCCCGTGAGGAAGCGCGGTGATCACGCGATGAAGGCGGTCCGGTTCCACGAGTACGGCGGGATCGACGTACTGCGGGTGGAGGAGGCGGCGCGGCCGTCGCCCGGGCCCGGGCAGGTGCTGGTCGAGGTCCGTGCGGCCGGGATCCAGCCGGGCGAGGTGATGATCCGCGAGGGCGCCCGGCACGACCGCTGGCCGGCGACGTTCCCCTCCGGGCAGGGCAGTGATCTGGCCGGTGTGGTGGTGGAGACGGGCCCGCAGGTGCGCGGGTTCGCGGTGGGCGACGAGGTGCTGGGCTTCACCCATTCCAGGGCGAGCCACGCGGAGTTCGTCGTGGTCGACGACGTCAACGTGGTCCACCGTCCGGACGGGCTGTCCTGGGAGGCGGCCGGTTCCCTGTATGTGGCCGGTACGACCGCGTACGCGACCGTGTTCGCCGTGGACCCCGTGCCGGGAGACACGGTCGTGGTGTCCGGCGCGGCGGGTGGCGTCGGATCGCTGGCCGTGCAGCTCGTGCGGCGGCGCGGCGCCACGGTGATCGGGCTGGCGAGCGAGCGCAACCACGCCTGGCTGAAGGAGCACGGTGTCGTCCCGGTCGCGTACGGGGAGGGCGTGGCCGAGCGGATCCGGGAGGCCGCCGGCGGGGGCGTCGACGCGTTCATCGACACGTTCGGCGACGGATACGTGGACCTGGCGGTCGAGTTGGGCGTGTGGCCCGGGCGGATCAACACGATCCGCGACTGGCGGACCGCGGCCAGGGTCGGCGCCCGCACCTACGGAGAGGGCTCGGCGGCGTGCGCGGTCGTACTCGGCGAACTCGCCCGGCTCGCCGCGCGCGGGGACCTCACGGTGCCGATCGCCCGCGTCTACCCGCTGGAGCAGGTACGGGACGCGTTCCGCGAACTGGAGCGCGGACACACCCACGGCAAGATCGTGCTCCGGCCGTAGGCAGATTGCACATGTGTTCCCCCGCGACCGACTGACAGAATCCGTCGCATGGCGATCATCCACAACACCACCCTGAAGCCCACGAAGCTGGAACTGCTCACCGCCTGGCTGCCCACCCGCCCCTGGTATGTCGGCACCGGCACACCGGAGTTGACCCGGGCCGGCGGGTTCCGGCTGGACGATCCGGCGGGCGAGGTCGGGATCGAGTTCATGGTGGCCGTCGACGCCTCCGGCCCCGAATCGGTCTCCTATCTGGTCCCCCTCACCTACCGTGCCGCCCCGCTCCCCGGCGCGGACCACGCCCTGGTCGGCACCATGGAGCACGGCGTGCTGGGCCCCCGCTGGGCCTACGACGGCGTCCACGACCCGGTCCTGCGCACCGGACTCCTCGCCCTGTTCGAGGGCCGCGTCCACGCCCAGGCGCAGAGCCTCAGCGACACCCTCGACCACGAGGTCACCCACTCCTACGACGGCGACGGCCTCCTCGCCCCGGACGGCCCCGTAGAGGTCACCGAGGACCAGGACGGCACCGAGCTCCCCTTCCCGGACGGGACGGTCCTCCGCTTCCACCGGGTCCTGCGGCCCACGGCACCCGAGGGCACGGTCGGCCATGTCTCCGGGGCCTGGGCGGCACCGGACGGCACCCGTGCGCGTGCCGTGTTCGCGAGTCTGCGCGCTTTCTGAGACCGGCGATGTCACAGCGCGGCCGGCTGTCTCGTCCCGTGAGGTGCAGGCACATCTCGATCAAGGAGTGGACGATGAACCTCGCGCTGTGGATCGCTGCCGGACTGCTGGCCGCGGTGGCCCTGACCGGCGGTGTCGCCAAGACCTTCGTGCCCGTGGAGAAGCTGGCCGCGGCCCACGGCGGAGGCTGGACCGCGGAGGTCGGCACGGTCTTCGTGAAGACTCTCGGCGTTCTCGAACTCCTCGCCGCGGCGGGCCTGGTCCTGACCGCCGCGCTCGACATCGCACCGGTGCTGGTGCCGGTGACCGCCGTCTGCTGGATCCTCCTGATGATCGGCGCGATGATCACCCACGGCCGTCGGGGCGAGTCCGCGTTCGTGGTGCTGAACCTGGCCTACCTCGCCCTCGCGGTGTTCGTCGCGTGGGGCCGTTTCGGCCCCGAGTCCTTCACCGGCTGACCGGCGTGAGCAGGACGGAGGAGTTCCAGGAGCTGCGGCCACTGCTGTTCTCGATCGCCTACCGGATCCTCGGCAGCGTCGGCGAGGCCGAGGACGCCGTCCAGGAGACCTGATGACCGACGCCCACGTCCCCCGGAGCGGATTTGGACCGGGCGTCAGAATCCCACGTCCGGCTGCCGATAGGTCGGCGGCCTCCGGACCCGGCTCGCCCGCTCGTACGCGTACGCGAGGCGCAGCAGCACCGGCTCGCTCCATGCCGTCCCCATGAACGTCAGCCCGACCGGCAGCCCGAACGCGAACCCCGCCGGCACGCTCACCGCGGGGTACCCGGCGAGGGCCGCGGGCGTGGAGGCGCCGCCGCCGTACATGTCCCCCCGGATCAGGTCGATCTTGGCCGGAGGGCCGGTCGTGGGCATCACGAGGGCGTCGAGGCGGTGTTCGCGCAGCACCGCGTCGATGCCCTCCTCGCGGGAGAGCCGGTGGTTGATCGCCAGCGCGTCCCGGTACTCCCGTTCCGAGAAGTCCAGCTTCTCGACCGCCTCCAGCCCGTCCTGCCGTACGTACCGCAGTTCACGGTCGGCGTGCGCGCGGTTGAAGGCGATCAACTCGGCCAGGTCGCGCGGGTGTTCACCGCCGGCCGCGGCCAGGTACGAGTTCAGGGCGCGCTTGATCTCGTAGGCCTGGACGATCATCGAGCCGGGCAGGTCCTCCAGTTGCCCGGCCGTGGGGATGTCGGCGGGGTCGACGATCACCGCTCCGGCCGCGCGGAGCACACCGATCGCCCGTTCAGCGATCTCGTCGGCGTGGTGGTCGTACCCGAAGTACACGGTCCGCGGGACGCCGATACGGGCCCCGCGCAGCCCTTCCGCGTCCAGGAAGCGGGTGTAGTCGCGGTGGAAGTGTCCCCGGCTCGCCGTCGTCGCCGGGTCCCTCCCGTCGACCCCGACCAGCGTGCCGAGCATGATCGCCGCGTCCCGGACCGTGCGTGCCATCGGGCCGACGCTGTCCTGGCTCGGCACACCGGGGATCACCCCGCCCCGGCCGACCAGTCCGACGGTCGGTTTGACGCCGACGACACAGTTGGCCGACGACGGGTCGATGATCGAGCCGTTGGTCTCGGTGCCGATGCCGGCGACGCACAGGTTGGCGGCGACGGCGACGCCCGTACCCGAGCTGGACTCGTTCGGTGAACGGTCCAGCTTGTACGGGTTGCGGGTCTGGCCGCCCCGCGCGCTCCACCCGGCGTGATGCGTGAGCGAGAGCCCGCCCGCCCACTCGCTGAGATTGGTCTTGCCGAGGATCACCGCCCCGGCGCCTCGCAGCCGCGCGGCGACCGTGGCGTCCCGCGAAGGCCGTACCCCTTCAAGGGCCAGTGACCCGGCCGTGGTGTGCATGCGGTCCCCGGTCTCCACCAGGTCCTTCAACAGCACCGGCATACCGTGCAGGGGCCCCCGCCGCCCCTGCGTCCGGTCCAGCCGCCGGGCCTCCCGCAGCGCGTCCGGATTGACCTCGATCACCGCGCGCACCAGCGGATCGATCCGCTCGATCCGCTTGAGGTAGTACCGCGTCAGCCCCTCCGCGTCGAGCCGCCCGCCCTCCATCAGCCGACGCAGCTCGGTGATCCCGAGCTCGTCGAACTCCCCCTGCCCCACGTCCGCCCGCGCCGGGGCCGCCGTCCCCGCCCATGACGAGGCCGCGACCCCCGCACCGAGGGCCAGTACTCCCCTGCGTGTACTCCGAATCCGTTCCATGACAGGAAACGCTAGGGACTTGACCGGCCCGAATCCCTACGGCTGCCCCCCGATTCCACCGGGGGGCAGCCCGCAGGGGCCGTCAGAACATCGTGTTGTCGTTGGCCGAGGTGGCCGGTACGTCCTGGATCACGTCCCAGTGCTCCACGATCCTGCCGCCCTGTACCCGGAACAGGTCCACGATCGCCTGCCCCCGCTCCCCCGGCGCCGGGATGTAGTTGCTGTGGACTGCCACGAGGTCGCCCTCGGCGATGACCCGCTTCGGCTCCACCTTCAGCTGCGGCACCGCCTCGAAGTACGCCCCGAGCCCGGCCTTCGCCCCGGACACCCCGTTCGCGATGGCCGGGTTGTGCTGCTCGTACCGGGGGCCCCAGTACCGGTCGAGGGCGGACAGGTCCTTCTTCACGATCAGCTGGTCGAAGGCGGTGACCACCAGCTTCTTGTTGTACGCGGTGAGGAAGCCGGGGCCGGGCTGCGAGGTCCGCGGCCAGCTCACCGTGGAGAACATGTCGTTGCCGTTGGCGGTGGTGTCCGGCACGTTCTGTCCGACGTCCCAGTGCTCGGCGATCTTCCCGCCCTGGAAGCGGAAGATGTCGAAGACGGCGGACCCCCGGGTCCCCGGCGTCGTCACCACGTTGGAGTGCACCAGTACGAGATCTCCCTCGGAGATGACCCGCTGGACGCGGTACTCGGCGTCCGGGAACTGCTGGTGCACGGCCGTGGCGAGGTTCTTCAGGGTCTCGGCGCCGTCGGGCGCGAACGGGTTGTGCTGGATGTAGTCGGGCCGTACGAAGCGGTCCACGACCTCGGTGTCACCGCGCTCGAACACCCCCTTGAGCACCCGGACGGCGACGGCCTTCTGGTGGGCGAGGCGTGCGGAGTCGCCGTATCCGGCCTGCGAGGGGGGAGCGGTGTGCGGCGCCGCCACGGCCGGCACGGCGGCACCGAGGAGCGCGGCGGAGGCGACGAGGGCGACGAGGGTCCTGCGGGCGGGCGTGGTGGGGGGCACGGGATCTCCTGAGGTCGATATTGAAACTTCAAGCTCACGCTTCCCACAGGAAAGCACTAACCATTAGTTAGCGTCAAGGTCGCTTGCCTAGAGCGCACTCCACGCCGTTGGCTGTGTGGTCATGGAGTACACGCAGCTCGGACGCACCGGACTCAAGGTCAGCCGACTCGTCCTCGGCACCATGAACTTCGGCCCGCAGACCGACGAGACCGACTCACACGCGATCATGGACTCGGCGCTCGACGCGGGCATCAACTACTTCGACACCGCCAACGTGTACGGCTGGGGCGAGAACAAGGGCCGTACCGAGGAGATCATCGGCAACTGGTTCGCGAAGAGCGCCGCGAACCGCGACAGGACCGTCCTCGCCACCAAGGTCTACGGCAACATGGCCGCGGACGGCGACGCCTGGCCCAACCACGACAAGCTCTCCGCGCTCAACATCCGCCGTGCCGTGGACGCGTCGCTGAAGCGGCTCCGGACCGACTACATCGACGTCTACCAGTTCCACCACGTCGACCGCGCCACGCCCTTCGAGGAGATCTGGCAGGCGATCGACACCCTTATCCAGCAGGGCAAGATCCTGTACGTCGGGTCCTCCAACTTCCCCGGCTACAAGATCGCCCAGGCCAACGAGATCGCCGCGAGGCGGGGCGGCACCATCGGCCTCGTCAGCGAGCAGTGCCTGTACAACCTCGCCGAGCGGCGCGCCGAGATGGAGGTCATCCCGGCCGCCCAGGAGTACGGCCTCGGCGTGATCCCCTGGTCCCCGCTGCACGGCGGTCTCCTCGGCGGGGTCATCAAGAAGGAGGCCAAGGGCGGCCGACGCGCCTCCGGCCGTGCCGCCGACACCCTCGCCGACCCGGCCAAGCGCGCCCAGATCCAGTCGTACGAGGACCTGTTGGAGAAGCACGGCCTGGAGCCCGGCGAGGCGGCCCTGGCCTGGCTGCTGACCCGCCCCGGCGTCACGGGCCCGATCGTCGGCCCGCGCACGGCGGCACAGCTGGAGTCGGCGATCAGGGCGGTGGAACTGGACCTGTCCGAGGAGGTCCTGGCGGGCCTGGACGAGATCTTCCCGGGCCCGGGTCCGTCGCCGGAGGCCTTCGCCTGGTAGGAGCGCCCGAAGGGGCGCGGGGCGGAGTCGATTTGGGGCTCCGCCCCGCGGGCGCGACCAGCCACGACGCCGCAGCAGCCGACAACCGGCCGCAGTTCCCCGAACCCGGCCCTACCTGCCAAGCACCGCGGCCAACGCCACAACGACGAACATCATCACAAGCACACCGGCCATGATCCGGTTCCGCGTCTTCGGGTCCACGCATCGAGCCTAACCGGCCCCGCCCAGCGCCCAACGCCCGACCACCTCATATCGCGGCTGCTCCCCCGGCACCCCGGACAGCGGCAGATTGCTCCGGACCAGCGCCAGCTCCTCGACCGCCCAGGTCCGGCTGGTGAACCCGTCGAGCACCTCCAGGTACGGCCCCACCTCCACGGCCTCCCGGCTGCGGGCCACCGTCAGGTGGGCCTTGTACCGCCGGTGCTCCCCCATCTCGACCCCGGCCTTCCGCGCCGCCGCCTCCGCCCGCTCGGCCAGCAGCCGCAGCGTGGGCAGCTCGCCCGAGGCCCCCGCCCACAGCGCCCGCCCGTGCCCGAACTGCCCGCCACCGCGCACGGCCAGCGGGAAGGAGGGCGTACGCCGGGCCGCCCGCTCCAGCCGCGCCGACAGTTCCGGTACGAGGTCCTCGTCGACCTCGCCGTAGAAGGCGAGGGTGAAGTGCCAGCCCGGGACGCCGGTCCAGCGCAGCTCGGACGCTCCGGGAAGCCGCCTCAACTCGGCCACCCTCAGCGCGAGTTCGTCGGACACGTCCTGCGGGGGCAGCACCGCGGCGAAGAGTCTCATGCGGGTCAGCCTGCCACCATGGGGGCATGAAGATCACCATCAGGGACGGCGGTCCCGACGACATACCCGTGATCCTCGGCATGCTCGACAGCTGTGTGGAGTGGCTGGTCGCGCAGGGGCGTCCCGGCCAGTGGGGCACCGAGCCGCTGTCCGCGAGCCCGAGGACGGTGGAGTCCGTCGCCCGGTACATCGACGAGGGCAGCGTGTTCGTCGCCGAGGCCGACGGCGTACCGGCCGCGACCCTCACGATCACCGACTCGCCCGGCGCGTACCTGGCCGCTCTCGCACCGCCCGGTGAGCCCGAGCGGTACATCCACTGGCTCGCCTCCGACCGCCGCTTCAAGGGCCTCGGCGCGGGCAGCGCCCTGCTCGCGCACGCCGCCGAGGAGACCCGGCGCGCGGGCGTGGGCCTGCTGCGGGTGGACTGCTACGCGGGCGACGACGGCAAGCTGGTCGCCTACTACGAGGCCAACGGCTTCACCCCGACGGTGAGTTACACCGCCGGGGTGAACAACGACTGGCCGGGCCAGGTGCTGGCCATGCGCGTACTGCCGTAGGGCCTACGCGGCCGCGGCCAGCTGCTCCTGGGTCTCGCGTGGTTCGAAGCGGACGTGCGGGTGGCCGTGGTTCCAGCCCATCGACAGGCGCAGGTTGCCGATCCTGGCCAGGACCAGGCCGATCGTCACGGCCACCGCCGCGGAGATCGCACCGCCCGACGCGAGCCCTGCGCGGACGCCGTACGCGTCGGTGACCCAGCCGGCGATCGGCGCGCCGACGGGTGCTCCGCCCATGAACACCATCATGTACAGGGCCATCACGCGGCCCCGCATGGCCGGGTCGGTGCTCAGCTGGACGCTGCTGTTGGCGGTGACGTTGACCGTCATGCCGAACATGCCGATCGGGACCATGAGCAGGGCGAACAGCCACAGCGAGGGGGCGGTCGCGGCCACGATCTCCAGCGCGCCGAAGGCCACCGCGCCCACGACGAGCACCCGCATCCGCGCGGTGCCGCGCCGGGCCGCGAGCAGGGCGCCGGCCAGGGAGCCGACGGCCATCAGGGTGTTGAAGAGGCTGTAGGAGCCCGCGCCCGAGTGGAAGACGTCGTCGGCGAAGGCCGAGAGGAAGACGGGGAAGTTGAAGCCGAAGGTGGAGACGAAACCGACCAGGACGATGGTCCAGATCAGGTCGGGCCGCCCGGCCACGTAGTGCAGGCCCTCCCGCAGCTGCCCCTTGCCGCGCGGTGCGCGCTCGACGACGTGCAGTTCACGGCCTCGCATCATCATCAGGCCGACGAGCGGGGCGACGAAGGACAGGCCGTTGAAGAGGAACGCCCAGCCGGTGCCGACGCCGGTGATCATGACACCCGCGACGGCGGGGCCGATCAGGCGGGCCGACTGGAAGTTCGCGGAGTTCAGGCTGACCGCGTTCTGGAGCTGGTCGGGGCCGACCATCTCGGAGACGAAGGACTGTCGGGCCGGGTTGTCGACGACGGTCGCGAGACCTGCGGCGAAGGCGGCGAGGTAGACGTGCCAGACCTGGACGTGGCCGGTCAGGGTGAGGGCGGCGAGCGCGAGACCGGTGGCCCCCATCGCGGACTGCGTGAACAGCAGCGCGCGGCGCTTGGACAGCCGGTCGACGAGGACACCGCCGTAGAGGCCGAAGAGCAGCATCGGCAGGAACTGCAGGGCCGTCGTGACGCCGACGGCGGTGGCGGAGCCGGTGATGCTGAGGACCAGCCAGTCCTGGGCGATGCGCTGCATCCAGGTGCCGATGTTGGAGACGACCTGGCCGACGAAGAACAGGCGGTAGTTCCTGACCTTCAGCGAGCTGAACATGGAGGACTTGGGAGGGTCCGGGGTAGTAGGGGTCGGTGCGGGGGCGGAGTGTGCTCCGGATCCCGTACTCAACGGCGTTCGCCTCCTTGGCGCGGCTTACAGGTGTGCGAGCTTCTCCAGCACGGGGGCGGCGGCGCGCAGTTTCGCCCACTCGTCCTCGTCCAGGTTGTCGACCAGGGCGGCCAGGAAGACGTTCCGCTTGGTGCGGCTCTCCGCGAGCATGGCCTCGGCCTGCTCGGTCTTGGTGACGACCTTCTGGCGCCGGTCCTCGGGGTGCGGCTCCAGCCGGACGAGTCCCTTGGCCTCAAGGAGCGCCACGATGCGGGTCATCGACGGCGGCTGGACGTGCTCCTTGCGGGCGAGTTCGCCCGGGGTGGCCTTGCCGCAGATGGAGAGGGTGCCCAGCACCGACATCTCGGTGGGGCTCAGCGACTCGTCGACGCGCTGGTGCTTGAGCCGACGGGAGAGTCGCATCACGGCTGATCGCAGGGAGTTCACGGCGGCAGCGTCGTCGCCATGGGTGAGGTCCGGCATCTCTTTAGCATAACTCATTACTCTCGCTAAACAAGCTGGAGTGCGCGAGGATTCCCGTGACCCTGGCCACCGAAACCCGATCTTCACCCGTACGAGTGAGTCGGCAGCGGAAAGTGAACGGCGCTCCCCGTCGGCGGCGACCCTCGTGTTCATGGGGACCAGCGTGCTCAGCCTGCGGATAGACGGGGAGCTGCTCGACCGGCTCCGGGACCATGCGGCGAAGAGGGGGATGAGCGTCCAGGACTACGTGGTTCGGACGCTCGTTCGAGACGACTTCGACGAGCGGTTCCAGACCGCCGTCGACGAGACGGAGAAGTTCTACGGGGTGACGTGAGCGCGGCTCACGTGAGACCCAGCGCCGGCATCAGGTAGTAGAAGCCGAACACCGCGGCCACGACATACATCGGAACCGGGACCTCCCGGCCCCGTCCGGCCGCCAGGCGCAGGATCACGAAGGTGATGAAGCCCATGCCGATGCCGTTGGTGATCGAGTAGGTGAACGGCATCATCACCATGGTGATGAAGGCCGGGATCGCGATCGTGTGGTCCGCCCAGTCGATCTCCTTGACCGAACCGGCCAGGATCAGGAAGCCCACCGCGAGCAGGGCCGGGGTCGCCGCCTGGGACGGGACCATCGTGGCGACCGGCGTGAGGAACAGCGCGATCGCGAAGAGGCCGCCGGTGACGACGTTGGCGAAGCCGGTCCGGGCGCCCTCGCCGACGCCGGCCGTGGACTCCACGAAGGCCGTGGTGGCGGACGAGGAGCTCGCGCCGCCCGCGGCGACCGCGAGGCCGTCCACGAAGAGGACCTTGTTGATGCCGGGCATCTGACCCTGGGCGTCGGTGAGTCCGGCCTCGTCGGAGACGCCCATGATCGTGCCCATCGCGTCGAAGAAGCACGACAGCAGGACCGTGAAGACGAAGAGGATGCCGGTCAGCACGCCGACCTTGTCGAAGCCGCCGAAGAGGCTGACCTTGCCGATCAGGCCGAAGTCGGGGGTGGCGACCGGGTTGCCGGGCCACTTCGGGGTCGTGAGCCCCCAGGACGGGACCGTGGCGACGGCGTTGATGACGACCGCCAGCACCGTCATCGTGACGATCGAGATCAGGATCGCGCCGGAGACCTTGCGGACGATCAGCGCGAGGGTGAGCAGGGCGCCGAGGACGAAGACCAGGACGGGCCAGCCGTCCAGGTGACCGTCGCCGCCGAGCTGGAGCGGGACGGTGGTCTGGGCGACGTCCGGGATGCGGGAGACGAAGCCGGAGTCCACGAGCCCGATCAGCATGATGAACAGGCCGATACCGATGGAGATCGCCTTGCGCAGGCCGAAGGGCACCGCGTTCATGACGCGCTCGCGCAGGCCGGTGGCGACCAGCAGCATCACGATGAGACCCGCGAGGACCACCATGCCCATCGCGTCCGGCCAGGCCATCCGGGGTGCGAGCTGGAGCGCGACGACCGAGTTCACGCCGAGCCCCGCGGCCAGCGCGATCGGGACGTTGCCGACGACCCCCATGAGGAGCGTCGTGAAGGCCGCCGTCACGGCGGTCGCGGTGACCAGCTGGCCGTTGTCCAGGTGATGGCCGTACATGTCCTTGGCACTGCCGAGGATGATCGGATTCAGCACGATGATGTAGGCCATCGCGAAGAACGTGGCGAAGCCGCCCCGGATCTCGCGCGGCAGGGTGCTGCCCCGCTCGGAGATCTTGAAGTAGCGGTCGAGGGCGGTTGGCATAGGAGGTTCCTACGAGCAGATGTGGACACGTGTAGACCGTTTCAGTATGAACGTATGTGTCCGACCATGGCGATCTCCGCGCGTAGATGTGATCGCCTCGTAAGCTGTCCCCATGGCCGCGTTCTTTTCGGGACCCATCAAGCACGAGGCGCCTGAGCCCCTGGAGGGCCCGGTCGTCGCGACGATCACCGGTGGCACGATCCTGTGGTTCGTCCTCTTCCTCGTGCAGCTCCCCTTCTACGGCTGGTTCGAGGACCACGACCGCACCTGGTGGGTGTGGACCTGCCTGGCCGGGGGCGTCCTCGGGCTGTACGGCACCTGGTTCGTGCGGAAGCGGGACGCGGCGATCAAGAGGGCGGCGGCGGAGACGCCGGCCGACCCTGATGCCGAGTGACGAGCGGCCCCCTAGTACCACGGCATCACACACCCGCGTCCGTCTCCTCCCCAGGTCGGAACTTCCCCTCACTCGGCGGGTGAAGCCGTAGAACCGCACGTACCGTCGAGTGCATGACGCACACCGACGCGGGCACCGAACTCGACCCTGTGCACCCCACCGTCATCCCGAGGCCGGTGACCGGGCTCACCGCGGCCGAGGTCGCGGACCGGGTGGCGCGGGGCCAGGTCAACGACGTGCCGGTGCGCAGCAGCCGGTCCATGGCGGAGATCGTCCGGGCGAACGTGTTCACCCGGTTCAACGCGATCATCGGTGTCCTCTGGCTGATCATGCTGTTCGTCGCGCCCTTCCAGGACAGCCTGTTCGGGTACGTCATCCTCGCCAACACCGGGATCGGCATCATCCAGGAGTGGCGGGCGAAGAAGACCCTCGACTCGCTCGCGGTCATCGGGGAGGCCAGGCCGACGGTACGGCGGGACGGGACCGCGACAGAGGTCGGCACCTCGGAGATCGTCCTCGACGACCTCATCGAGATCGGACCCGGCGACAAGGTCGTGGTCGACGGGGTGGTCGCCGAGGCCGACGGCCTGGAGATCGACGAGTCGCTGCTCACCGGTGAGGCCGACCCGGTGGTGAAGCGGCCCGGCGACCATGTGATGTCCGGGAGTTTCGTGGTCGCGGGCGGCGGCGCCTTCAAGGCGACCAAGGTGGGCCGCGAGGCCTACGCCGTCCAACTCGCCGAGGAGGCCTCGCGGTTCACTCTGGTCCACTCCGAGCTGCGCTCCGGCATCTCCACGATCCTCAAGTACGTGACCTGGATGATGGTCCCGACCGCGGTCGGCCTGGTCGTCAGCCAGCTGTTCGTCAAGGACAACGACCTCAAGGACTCCATCGCGCGCACGGTCGGCGGGATCGTGCCGATGGTCCCGGAGGGGCTGGTCCTGCTGACCTCCGTCGCCTTCGCCATAGGTGTCATCCGGCTTGGCCGGAAACAGGTCCTCGTCCAGGAACTCCCGGCGATCGAGGGCCTCGCCCGCGTCGACACGGTCTGCCTCGACAAGACCGGCACCCTCACCGAGGGCGGCATGGACGTCACCGAGGTCAGGCCGCTCCAGGGGGCCGACGCGTCGTACGTGCACAAGGTGCTGGGCGCCCTCGGCGAGTCCGACCCGCGGCCGAACGCCTCGCTGAAGGCGATCATCGACGCCTACCCGGACGCCGAGGAGTGGCGCTGCACCGAGTCGCTGCCCTTCTCCTCCGCCCGCAAGTACAGCGGCGCCTCCTTCAGCGAGGGCGACGGCGAGGTCGGCACCTGGCTGCTGGGGGCGCCGGACGTGCTGCTCGACGAGGACGATCCCGCTCTCGCCGAGACCGGGCGGCTCAACGAGCAGGGCCTCAGGGTGCTGTTGCTGGCCCGGGCCGGCCGGGACCTCGACGATCCCGAGGTGGCCCGGGGGGCACGGCCGACCGCCCTGGTCGTACTGGAACAGCGGCTGCGCCCCGACGCGGCCGACACCCTGCGGTACTTCGCCGAACAGAACGTCCGCGCCAAGGTCGTCTCCGGGGACAACGCGGTGTCGGTCGGTGCGGTGGCCGCCAAGCTCGGGCTCACGGGTACGGTCGTCGACGCACGCCGACTGCCCGCCGATCAGGAGGAGATGGCCAAGTCCCTCGACGAGGGCACGGTGTTCGGGCGGGTCACCCCGCAGCAGAAGCGGGACATGGTGGGGGCGCTGCAGTCACAGGGGCACACGGTCGCGATGACCGGCGACGGGGTGAACGACGTGCTCGCCCTGAAGGACGCCGACATCGGGGTGTCCATGGGCTCCGGCTCGGAGGCCACCCGGGCGGTCGCGCAGATCGTGCTGCTGGACAACAGTTTCGCGACCCTGCCGTCGGTGGTCGCGGAGGGGCGGCGGGTGATCGGGAACATCACGCGGGTCGCCACGCTGTTCCTGGTGAAGACCGTGTACTCGGTGCTGCTGGCCGTCCTCGTGGTGTGCTGGCAGGTCGAATACCCCTTCCTGCCCCGGCACTTGACCCTGCTGTCGACGCTCACGATCGGCATCCCGGCCTTCTTCCTGGCCCTCGCGCCCAACGGGGAACGCGCGCAACCGCACTTCGTGCGGCGGGTGATGCGGTACTCGATCCCCGGTGGGGTGGTGGCGGCGGTCGCGACCTTCGTGACCTATCTGATCGCCCGTCACCACTACACCGGGGCGGGCGCGTTGGACGCGGAGACGAGCGCGGCGACCCTGACCCTGTTCCTGATCTC
Organism: Streptomyces sp. NPDC031225; assembly: GCF_055570355.1. Lineage (NCBI taxonomy): Bacteria > Bacillati > Actinomycetota > Actinomycetes > Kitasatosporales > Streptomycetaceae > Streptomyces > Streptomyces sp. NPDC031225. The sequence goes on from NZ_JBVIHJ010000007.1 coordinate 202,614, forward strand.
GATGTGGGTCCTGGCGATCATCGCCCGCCCGTACACCTGGTGGCGGATCGCCCTGGTCGCGGCGATGGGCCTGTCCTTCGTGGTGGTCCTGGCCGTGCCGTGGCTGCAGGACTTCTTCGCGCTGAAGCTGGTCGGGGCCACGATGCCGTGGATCGCGGTGGGGATCTCGGTGGTGGCGGCGGCCGCCCTCGAACTCCTGTGGAGGTGGGTCGACCGCCGCGGTTCCGCTTAGCGCCGGGCTTCAGCCGAGACCGTTCCGTCGAGTGTTGTCTGCGGATGCGTCGTGGCTGGTCGCGCAGTTCCCCGCGCCCCTGACGGGGCGCGTTCTACTTGACGTCGACGTAGTCGGCGGCCGAGTTGACCGGCGACGTCGTCGTCGTGCCCGCGAAGACGTAACGGAAGTAGCCGTCCGCGGTGGCCTTCACCGTCGTCTTCAGGGCGCCCGTGGTGCTGGTCTTGATGGTCTTCAGGGTGCTGTAGGTGGTCGCACCCTTCTTCTTGAACTGGAGCTTCACCGGCTGGGTCGAGTAGCCCGCGTTCTTGTTGGTGTCCCAGTTGGCGCGCGACAGCTTGCCCGTGACGGTGATCGTCTTGCCCTTCGTCACCGGCTCCGGGGAGGCGTCGGTGGTGAGGGTGGCCTTGCGCTGCAGCTTGGCGGTGCCGAGGTTGCCCTGCCAGGTCATCCCGTCGTCCTCGTTGACGGCGAGCGCGCCCAGCTTCCAGCTGCCCGCCTCGCTGCTGAGCAGGTCGCCGTCCTCCTCGGAGCCCTTCGGGCGGAACTGGATCTTCGCCGAGCACTTCAGGACCGTCGACGAGGACGCCGTGCAGGTGCCGGCGTCGTCACCGCTGAGCAGGTCGTCGGAGTCCATGCCGAGGGTGGCGCCGCGGTAGAGGACCGGCCCGGTCGCGAAGGAGTTCGCGTTCAGGCCCGCGGGCTTGGTCACGGTGTACGTCGCCGAGACCGTGACGGTCGCCGTCGGACCGACCACGATGCTCTTGCCGGCGTTCACCTTGAGCTGCGAGAAGGTGACGGCGGGCCCGGCCGTGGCGGCCTGGGCGGACGGCACGGCGAGGGCGGAGAGGGCCACGGCGCCGGAGGCGGCGAGGACGAGGGCGCGTATGCGCATGTGCGTTCCCCATGAGGAGAGAAGTTCTCGGAGTCTGATGACTCACCGAGAAGACTCGTGACTCATGGGACTGGTTGTACGCGTGGGACGCGATTTTGACCGCACATGCGCAACGCTTTACTTCCCGTCGACCTGCTGAGGCCTGCTTGAGGCCCTGCTTGAGGTCCTACTTGACGTCGACGAAGTCACCCGCGGCGTTGACCGCCGGGGTGGTGGAGGTGCCCGCGTAGCTCCAGCGGAAGTAGCCGTCGACCGTGGCCTTGAGCGTGGTCTTCAGGTCGCCCTTGGTGTTGGTCTTGACGGTCTTCACGGTGGTGTAGGTGCTGGAGTCCTTCTTGCGGAACTGCAGCTTCACCGGCTGGGTCGAGTAACCGGCGTACGTGCGGCTCTCCCAGTTGGCGCGCGTCAGCTTGCCGGTGACCGTGATGGTCTTGCCCTTCTTCACCGGCTCGGGGGCGGCGTTGACGACGAGCTTCGACAGACGCTGGACCCGGTGGGTGCCGTAGTAGTCGTTCCAGTAGACGCTGCCGGTCTCGTCGTTCGCGAGGACACCCGCCGTCACGTGCCAGGTGCCGGCCAGCGCGTTCATGTACAGGTCGCTGCCCGGGGTGGCCGTGATGGTCAGCTTGCAGTTCGAGGTCGTGGCGTTGACCGCGGTGCAGGAGGCGGCCTCCTCGTTCGGCGCGAGCCAGCCGTCGACGTTGTCGAGGTCCTTGCCGTGCCACAGGTCGATGTACGCGTCCTCGATACCGGCCGAGTGACTGGCCGTCAGGGAGACGGTGAACTTCTTGGCGGCCGTCGTGCCGAGGACGAGGTCCTTGCCGCCGTTGATGGTCACCTTGGAGACGACCGGCAGCTCCTCGTCGGCGGCGGCAGCCGTGCTCATCGCCGACCGGGAGACTCCGAAGCGCTCCGCGGCGGTGGTCTTGCCGATGCCTGCGTCGGTGGCCTGGGCGGCCGGAACGACGAGGGCGGAAAGGGCCAGGGCGCCGGAGACGGCGGCCACGGTGGCTCGTATACGCATGTATTCCCCACGTGAGATCAGTGAGTCAGGTGACTCAAGTGATGAGATTCACGAGGAGGGAGAAAGGTTGCACGAGCGGTAAAAGTTTCGTGTGAAGCTTTTCGTCGAAGTCTGCCGTTACCCGAAAGCCGGCGAGTTCCTCGACTCGTCCGTCGATGTCACCGCGGTCGGTGTGGACATCCTCGCGGACCTCGCGGGGATCCCGGCGGCCGAGTGGGTCGGCAATGTGCCTCTGACAGAGGAACATGCCGAGCGTGTCCGGCAGTTGACCGGGATCACGCTCGACCTGGAGCACTACGACTACTTCCTGGAACCCAGCGCCGGCTGAACCCTTCAGTCGAACCAGCGGTCCCTCGCCAGTTCCTCCGTCCGGGACGGGTCCTCCAGGAGGGCCGCGACCTCGAAGCGCCGGGGCCACTGGCCCGCCGCCCAGGTGAGGCCCGCGGCCACGCCCTCCAGGGTGGCCGCGTGCAGGACGCCGTCGCTGGTGAGGCGCCAGTCGATCTCCACGCCGTCCACGACGAGTTCCTCGTGCTCGACGTACGAGGACGGGGTGTCCGGGCCCAGCAGTACCCGTACCGACTCCGGTACGTCGTGCTCGGTGCCCTCGGAGTCGACGGAACCGGTGACGGACTCGCTGAGTCGGCGGACCTGGAAGAGCTCGGCCAACTCCCCTGCCCGCGACGGGCGTACGGGAAGCAGGGGGACGCCCTGCGTGAAGGGCAGCAGGTCCGGTGAGTCGACGACCACCGCGTCGGCCGCGTCCACGACCTCGACCCGGCCGTCGGTGACCGCCCGCAGCTCGTCCGGCAGGGTGACCTGTTCGGGGTCCAGGTCGGCCAACGCTCCGTAGAGGGCGTGGAGTTGAGCGCCCGTCACCGTGCGGTCGGGGTCGGCGAGGCGGTCGAGGAGCTCCGCCGCGCCGCCAGGCTCCTCCAGGAGCGCCGCCACCGACGTCCGTACGCCCAGGGCCCGCAGCACCTGCTCGTCGTCGAACCCGGTCGCGTCGGCCTCGTCGTACAGGCCGCGCAGGAGGGGGTCCCCCCCGGCCGCCAGCAGACCGGCGGGGCGGCGGCCGTCGAGCACCGGGTTCCCGCGCAGCCACCAGGCGGTGTAGGGCCGTACGACCTCGTGCGTGCCGTCGGGCAGCAGGATGCGGACCTGCTGGGTGATCGCGTCACGCAGCGGCGGCCGGGCGAGCATGGCGAGGGCCTCGGGCCACTTGTCGTCGTCGACCAGGTCGAGATCGCGTACGGCGACCAGTTCGGTGGCGACCGGCGGTACCGGTGTGTCCGGGAAGCGGTCGAGGATGTCCTCGCACCACACGTCCACGGCGTCCAGGAGCCCGGCGTCGTCCGGTTCGGCGAAGTCGCCCTCGCGCGGCTCCAGTTCGTCCGGGTCCAGGACGACGTCGGCGGCACGGACCAGGGCGAAGTTCGCGAGCACACCGCAGGCCGCGAGGGGCTGTTCGCCCCACTTCCCGGCCAGTTCGGCGTCCACGAAGGCGAGTTCGTCCTCGCGCATCACCTGCGCGAACGGGCTCCCGGGGAGCACGAGTTCGCCCGCGGGGACCAGCTCCCCCTCCTCGTCGGGCAGGGCGAGCGCACCCAGCCAGGGCTCCTCGCCTGGCTCCAGGCCCGCGTCCCGGACGAGCGCGAGGACGGTGTCGGCCAGCTCCTCGGCGTCCGGGGTGTCCTGCTCCCAGTCCAGTGCGCCGTCGTCGTCCATGGAGGCGGCCACGGCGGCCCTCACCTGGGGCGTGGTGAGCACCGCGCGCGGCGTCGCGGGCAGCGCGCCCAGCTTCTCCAGGAGCGGGTGGGCGGCGTCCGGGTGGGCGACCTTGAGACCGAGCCGGGCAAGGATCTCGGGGTCGGTCAGGGACCCGTCCGACGGGGGCAGCAGCACCTGCCGGGGCCCGATGGTCGTCCTGCCGTCGGCAAGCGGGACCGGCAGGCCTGAGAGCCGCTCGGGGTCGACGCCGGCGAGGCTGTCGTAGAGCCGCTGCCACCACTCCGGCTCCTTCTCCAGCCCCGCGAGCCGGTCCACGGCGTCGGCCAGCGGGACCCGGGCGACACCCAACGTCCGCAGCTCCACACGCCGTTCGAGACCTGCGGGCAGGAGGGTCGGCAGCACCTCGGCGAGCACCCGCACGGTGTCGGCGCCCGCGCCCTCGACGACCTCGGCCTCGCGGGGCCGCAGCGTCTCGGGCAGGTCCGCGTCGCCGTCGGGCTCCAGCGCGGGCGGGAGAAACGCGGTGCGCGGGAGGCGTTCCAGGATCGCCTGCCGCAGGCCGCCGTCCAGCTCCCCCTTGCCCAGCGGACCGGGCACGAGAGCGATGATGCCGTCGCCCACCGGCCGCCAGCCGGCGAGGAGTTCGGCGTACGTGTCCGCCGCGCGCTGCACGAGGAAGTCGGTGAGCGGGCCGGGCGCCGCGTGCCGGCGGGTGGTGTCCAGCGGGAACGACGCGATCAGCAGCGCGGGCACGCCGAGGGGTTCGTCGCTGGGGGTCGGGGCGTGCACGACGGGGCTGGTGCGGGGGTGGGCCGGAGAGCCGTCGGCGTCGACGGGCACCGCCCAGGTGAGGGACCAGTGCGGCCGCAGCCGTTCCTCGACGGGCCGGTCGGCGAGCAGCTCCGGGGTGAGCGGCCCGTGCGCGGACGCCGTACGCCACCGGGTCGTACCGTCTCGTGAATCCTCCACGACGGTGAGGACGCCGTCGGTGCGGCGGCTGATCGTCCGGGTCGTGTCCGTCTCGATGACGACCTCCTCCAGCCCGGGGAGGGCGAGGAGGAGGGCGTCGTCGACGGCGCTCAGGAGACGCTCGGCGAGGTCGGTGGCGGCCGGGTCGCGCAGGGGGAGGATGACGACGGTGTCGTACGGGTCCGGGGCGGTGCCCTCGGCGGCGAACGGGAGCCGCAGGAGCGGGACATGGCCGTCGCGGCGGCGGATCTCGTCGCCGAGCCCGGGGCTGTGGCGGGCGGTGTCCGCGGCGTGGTCGCGGGCCTCGGCGAGGGACCAGCGGACGCCGCCGTGCCGGCCGATGAGCGCGGGTTCGTCGGTGACGGCGAGCACGGAGGCGAAGCCGACGCCGAAGCGGCCGACCGAACTCACCGCGCCGGCCTCGTCCGCGGAGCCGGTCCGGGGTGCGCGCTTGGCGGAGGCGCGGAGGGTGGAGAGGGACTCGACACCGGTCGCGTCCAGCGGGGCGCCGGTGTTCGCGGCGAAGAGGACACCCTCGCGGAGGGTCAGCCTGAGCCGTCCGGGCACCCCCGCCCTGGCCGCCGCGTCGGCGGCGTTCTGCGCGAGCTCGACGACCAGCCGGTCCCGGTACCCGCCGAGAACGAGGTCCTCCTCGGCGTTGGCGTCCTCCCGGAACCGGGCCGGGCTGGTGGCCCAGGCGTCCAGCACACCTCGCCTGAGCCGGGCGGTCCCGAACGGGTCGGCACCCTCGGCTGCGGGCCGCACGAACTTGCTCACGTTGACTCTCCTCATCGGCGTGACGACGAAGGTACCGCGACGAGGGAAGACGTCGGCTCCGCCCCCGTGGCCCCGCGCCCGGCCGCCGTGGGGAACCCGATTCCCGCGAGCGGCGAAGTACAGGTGAAAGCCCGAGCTTCAGAGCGTTACAGCGACGAAAGGAGCCCCGATGACCGTCGAACCGGGCGTCAGGATGGGGCAGGACAGGGACGCCGCGGTGATCGAACGGTCGTGGGACGAGCCCGAGGCGTTCGCCGTCCTCTTCGACCGCCATGCCGACTCGGTGCACCGTTACGCGGCACGCCGGCTCGGCGCGGAGGCGGCCGAGGACGTGATGGCGGAGACCTTCACCACCGCGTTCCAGCAGCGCTTCCGGTACAACACGGACTCGGCCGACGCCCGTCCGTGGCTGTTCGGTATCGCGACCAACCTCATCGGCCGCCACCGGCGTGCCGAGGCCCGGCGGCTGAAGGCGTTCGGGCGGCTGCCCGCCGCCCCCGGCGGACAGGCCGAGGAGACGGTCGCGGACCGGGTGGCGGCACGGGTCAGCGCGGAGGCCGTGCGCAGCGAACTCGCGGGCGCCCTGGCCCGGTTGCCCGCCCGGCACCGGGATGTGCTGCTGCTGGTCGCCTGGGCCGACCTCGGCTACGAGGAGGTCGCCGCGGCCCTCGGCGTGCCGGTGGGGACGGTCCGGTCGCGGCTGCACAGGGCTCGCAGAAAACTTCGTGAGGCATTGGGCGGATCCGATCCGACCGCTCTTCGAGAGGAATCCGGCAATGAATGAGATCGAGCTCCTGAGGGAGTGGGACGCGGACGCGCCCCCTCTCTCGGACACCGCCCGCGCCCGTGCCCGCTTCCGCCTGTACCAGGCGATGCAGGCCCCCGCCGCACCCGTCGCCGTCGGCCGCCGCCCGCTGCTGCGGGTCGCCGTGGCCGCAGTCGCCGCGGCGGCCGTCACCGCGACCGTGGTGGTCGCCCAGAACACCGGGGACAGCGCGCCCCGGACCCGGACGGTGAGCGCGACCACCGTGCTGCGGGGGGCGGCGGCCGAGGCCCTGCGGACCGAGAAGCCCGTCGCCCCGCGCGACGACCAGTTCATCTACACCAAGGAGGTCATCGAGCGCAGGCCGGTCGGCGGCGGTCCTGTGAAGAGGTACGTCGACGAGAGCTGGAGCTCGGTCGACGGGTCCAAGAAGTCCTACGTCAGCGAACTGGGCACCAAGCAGTGGGTGCCGCCGGCCCAGAAGGGTCAGTACTCCTGGCCGCCGCAGGAGTGGTCGAAGCTGAAGAAGCTGCCCCTCGACCCGGCCAGGCTGACGATCGTCCTGCGCGAGGCGGGCACGAAGCCCGACTTCGGCCGGAAGACCAGGGCCGACGAGTGGCCGATGATCCAGATTTTCCTGTCCGGGCTGCTCCGCCACTCGATCCTGCCCAAGGGCCTGCGCTCCGCGGCGTTCGAGGCGCTCGCCGCCGTCCCCGGGGTCGAGGTGCTGCCGGGCCGGACCGGGTTCAACGGACACACGGCCATCGGCGTCCGGTACGTCGGCCCGCCCGGCACCCCCTGGGAGGACGGCAGGCGGGTGCTGCTCTTCGACGCGAAGAGCTACCAGTACCTGGGGTTGCGTGAGCGGACCACGGTGAAGTTCACGACCCGTGTGGTCGTCCAGTCGCAGTACGTCGTCGACAGCGGCGTGGTGGACCGGGTGTTCCAGCGCCCCTGAGCCGAAGGGCCCTACGAGTGGCCCAGTTCCGCCGCCGCCTCGTCCGCGGTCTCCGGCACCGATCCGGAGTCGCGGGCGGGGCGCAGCGGGAACGGGTCCACTCTGGTCTCGTCGATCACCGGCTGGGCCGGCTGCGGGGGCTTCGGCATGACCGCCGCCTCCGAGTGGCCGCCGCAGCCGTAGGCCAGGGACACCACGCGGCCGTCCGCCGGGGCGAACTCGTTGGCGCACAGACCGAAGGCCTGGCCCAGGGAGCCGCCCAGCGGGACGAGGAAGCCGCAACTGACGCACGGCGCGGGGGCCGCCTGCGCCATCGGGGTCTTCGCCCCGAAGGAGTCCTCCCAGCGGTCGGCCGCGACATGGAGGCCGTAGCGGGACAGAACGCGGGCCCGGCGCATGCCCAGTTCCTCGGCGACCGCGGCGATCGAACCCCGGGACGGGACCACCGGGAGATGCGACGGGCTGCCCGCGGTGAGGTCCGCGTCCTCCGCCTCGGCCAGCTCGGCCATCTCCTCGGAGACGGGCGCGCTCGGCAGCGGCTCGTCCTCACCGGAGTAGCCGGGCTCCAGGCGGAGGTCCTCGGCGTCGGTGGGGAGCAGATCGCCGGGGCCCATGTCACCGGGGCGCAGGCGCTCGCTCCACGGCACCCACTCGGGGGCCAGCAGCGCGTCCGAGCCGGGCAGCAGCACGACCTCGTCCAGGGTGACGGTCTTCGCGCGGGAGGCGCGGGCGACGGTCACCGCCCAGCGCCAGCCCCGGTACCCGAGTTCCTTGCACTCGAAGTAGTGCGTGACGACGCGATCGCCCTCGGAGACCAGGCCCGCGTGCTCACCCACCACTCCGGGCGCGGCGGCCTCCTCGGCTGCGGCGCGTGCGAGGTCGACGGCCTCGGCGCACTGGCGGTCGGGGGTGCGGCTTCGCGTTGTCGCTGCGCTCACAGGTATCGCTTCTCTCCTACGCCGTCACTCGGGTGCGCCGGCCTGAAGGCGGCGGATGCGGACGGAGCGGACCGAAGGGCCGCGTCGACGTCCGCGCCCGATCGCGCTCGGGCGCACCTGCTCCCATCCATTCTGCGGGATGTTTGAGAGGCGCGCGGCCGAGAACGTTCGCCACGGCGCGCTACGCACGCTACCTGTTCGCCGCCGCTCGGCCTACACCGACGTGATGGTTCGTTGCCTCCGACGGCACTTCATATGCGTTCATACGCGCGGTAACCGCGCTACTCACAGCTTTCTCGGGGCACTATTGCGGGGTGGCAGCCGCGAGGACACCCCAGGGAGCCACCGGAATCGGTGGCGGTTCGGGCCGGATGACAGGGTCCGTCCGTGCTGTCGGGCGTGCCCTGCACTTTCCGTTCACCGGTACGGCGCGCGGGATCCGCAAGGCGACCCACGCGCACGGGGCGGGCGAGTCCGGTCTCGGCAAACTGATCGAACTGCACGCGGTCAACGGCGCGGGTGACGTGATGATCACCGTGGCCCTCGCGTCCACGGTGTTCTTCTCCGTCCCCACCGACGAGGCCCGCGGGCGTGTCGCCCTGTACCTCGCGATCACGATGGCGCCCTTCACGGTCCTGGCCCCCGTGATCGGCCCGCTCCTCGACCGCCTCCCGCACGGCCGCCGTGCCGCCATGGCGGGCGCCATGCTCGCCCGGGCGATGCTCGCCCTGATCATCTCCGGGGCGGTCGCCACCGGCAGCCTGGAGCTGTATCCGGCGGCCCTGGGCGTACTGGTCGCCTCCAAGGGGTACGGCGTCGTGAGAAGTGCCGTGGTGCCACGGCTGCTCCCACCACATTTCTCCCTCGTGAAGGCCAACTCCCGGGTCACCCTGGGCGGGCTCCTCGCGACCGGTGTGGCGGCGCCCATCGGGGCGGGGCTGCAGGCCATCGGACCGAGCTGGCCGCTCTACGGCGCGTTCGTGATCTTCATCGGCGGTACGTTCCTGTCCTTCTCCCTGCCGCCGAAGGTCGACTCCGCCAAGGGCGAGGACGTGGCCCTGCTCGCGGCCGACGAGGAGCACCTGCACGGGCCGCACCGAAAGGAGGTCAAGCGGCCCGGACTGCGCACGGTCGGCACCGCCGTCACACACGCCCTCGGCGCGAACGCCGCCCTGCGCTGGCTCTCCGGCTTCCTCACCTTCTTCCTCGCCTTCCTGCTGCGCGAGCACCCCCTGACCGGGGAGAGCGCGGCGGTGTCCCTGGGTCTGGTGGCGGTCTCGGCGGGCGTGGGCAACGCGCTGGGCACGGCGGTCGGGGCGTGGCTCAGATCGAAGGGGCCGGAGATCATCATCCTGACGGTGGTGGCGTTCGTGCTGGGCGCGGCGATCACGGCCGCGATCTTCTTCGGGGCGTTCCTGGTGGCCTGTCTGGCGGCCGTCGCCGGGTTCGCGCAGGCCCTGTCCAAGCTGTCCCTGGACGCGCTGATCCAGCGGGACGTGCCCGAACTGGTCCGCACCTCCGCGTTCGCCCGCTCCGAGACCCTGCTCCAGGTGTCCTGGGTGTTCGGCGGCGCCGTCGGCATCGTGATGCCGCTCAACGGCTACCTCGGCCTGTCCGTGGCCGCCGTCGTCGTCGCCGTGGGCTGGCTGGCCACCGCCAAGGGGCTGCTGAGCTCGTCCCGGCACGGGGGCTCGCCCAAGGCGCGGGTGGCGTGACGGGCGGATCACACCGCGTGTGGCGTAACGAACCGGGCACGCCGGACCCCGCGTAAGGGGACGGCTGTACCCGCCGGATAACCTTCCGCCATGACCACGCTGCCCCGCGGCGAAGCCGCCCCTGTTCACCGCGCTGTGCGACGCCGCCGCGCCGTCGCCGCCGCCGGCCTCGTTTCCGCCGGACTGCTCGTCCTGTCGGCCTGCGACAAGCCGACGCCGCGCGTCACCGTCACGGTCGGTTCGGCCTCGGTGAGCTCCGAGGCCACCTGCTACGACGACGGCAACGACCTCGGCCAGACCAAGGCCGCCAAGTGCGCCCTCCAGAAGGCCGACGTCGAGACGATCAAGGTCAAGCAGGGCCAGACCCTCCGCGTCGGCGTCGACAAGAAGATCGCGGACACCGGCTGGGCCCTGTGGATCAACGGCCAGCAGATGACGTACGTCTACAAGAAGTCGTACTACTCCTTCGACGGCGTCGACCTCTTCGCCCAGCAGCAGGGCCAGGCCCCGCAGAAGACGCTGAACATCAGCATCGTCGAGCAGGACAAGACGACCTCGGGCCAGAGCAAGGCGCACAAGGGCGTCTGGAACTTCAAGCTGGAGAACGCGGACTACTGATCCGCCGCCGCCCATGATGCGCATCCTCGTGGCCACCGCCGTCCCGGCCGAACGGGACGCGGTGGCCCGCGCGTTCACGGGCACGCACCTCACGGTCGACGTCCTCGCCGCCGGTGTCGGGCCCGCCCTCGCCGCCGCCTCCACCGCCACCGCGCTCACCAGGGCCGCCCTGGCAGGCGCTCCCTACGGCCTCGTCGTCTCCGCCGGGATCGCCGGCGGGTTCCTGCCTCACGCGCCGGTCGGGTCGCTCGTCGTCGCCGACGAGATCACCGCGGCCGACCTCGGGGCCGAGACCGCCGACGGGTTCGTGCCGGTGACCGAGCTGGGGTTCGGGACCGTCACCCACCGTCCGCCCGCGGCACTCGTACGGGACGCCGTGGCCGCGACCGGGGCACGGGCCGGGGCCGTGCTCACCGTCTCCACGGTGACCGGTACGGCCGTCAGGGCCGCGGCGCTGCGGGAACGCCACCCCACCGCCCTCGCCGAGGCCATGGAGGGTTTCGGCGTCGCCGAGGCGGCCGGGGCGCACGGGGTGCCCGTGCTGGAGATCCGTGCCGTCTCCAACCCGGTCGGCCCGCGCGACCGGGCCGCCTGGCGCATCGGCGACGCGCTCGCGGCCCTGACGGCGGGATTCGGGAAGCTGGCACCCGTACTGGAGAGTTGGAAGCAGCATGACGACTGAACCCCTGCAGCCCTTGCAGATCGCGTACTCGCCCTGCCCCAACGACACGTTCGTCTTCGACGCTCTCGCGCACGGCCGCGTCCCGGGGGCACCCGCGCTGGACGTGACCTTCGCCGACATCGACATCACCAACGGCATGGCCGAGCGCGGCGAGTTCGACGTCCTGAAGGTGTCGTACGCCGTGCTGCCGTACGTCCTCGACGAGTACGCGCTGCTGCCCTGCGGGGGCGCGCTGGGGCGGGGCTGCGGGCCGCTGGTGCTCACCCGGGACGCCGGGGCGGACCTGACCGGCGGCAGGATCGCCGTGCCGTCCGAGAGGTCGACGGCGTATCTGCTGTTCCGGCTCTGGGCCGCGGACGTCCTCGACGGCGGGGTCGGGGAGATCGTCGTGATGCCGTTCCACGAGATCATGCCCGCCGTGCGGGACGGGAAGGTCGACGCGGGGCTCGTCATCCACGAGGCCCGGTTCACGTACCAGAACTACGGGCTCCACAAGCTCGCGGACATGGGCGAGCACTGGGAGTCGACGACCGGGCTGCCGATTCCGCTGGGCGCGATCATCGCCAAGCGGTCGCTGGGAGCGGAGAGGCTGTCATCGCTCGCCGACTCCATCCGCGCCTCCGTGCGGGCCGCTTGGGACGAGCCCGAGGTTTCCCGGCCTTATGTGATGGCGCATGCGCAGGAGATGGATCCCACTGTCGCCGATCAGCACATCGGTCTGTACGTCAACGAGTTCACCGCGGACCTCGGAGAAGACGGATATGCGGCGATTCGGGGGCTGTTGACCCGCGCGGCCGCAGAAGGCCTTGTCCCGGCTTTGCGACCCGACGCCCTGGCATTTGCCTGACGCATCATTGCGGCCGGCCGCGCAGTTCCGTGAACTCCTTTGGGAGGTTCGGCCATTGAGCCAGTTTCAACATGCCCAGGACCCGGTGGATCAGGAAACCCGCCAACGGGAGTTCCACACACACCGCCAGTGCCGCCGACCACCACACGTCCGGGGTGCCCAGGGCCAGGGACACGTCGAACCACGCGTCGCACACCAGAAGCGCTCCCGTCGCGACGGCCGCCACGACCACCGCCCGGTGGCGGCGCCAGCCGAGTACGGCCGTGGCGGCCATCGCGAGCAGGAGCAGGACGTCGAAGCCGACCCAGGTGGTGCGCCACTGGCGGACCGTGTAGCCGCTGGGCAGCGTGAAGGCCAGCAGGACCGTCCACGGGACGAGCCCCACCGCACACACGGTCAGCAGTTCCAGGGTGTGGCGCCGCTGCCGTCGGATCTGCTCAAGCAGTTGGGGCGACGGCGCCTCGGTCCGTATGTCGCTCATTAGACGTCGAGCTGGTCGGCGACCGCCCTCAGCAGACCGGCGATCTTCCCGCCGGCGACCTTGTCGGGGTAGCGGCCGCGCTCCAGCATCGGCGTGATGTTCTCGAGAAGAGTCGTCAAATCCTGGACAATGGACGCCAGTTCGTCCGGCTTCTTGCGCTGGGCCGCCGCGACCGAGGGCGCGGGTTCCAGAAGAGTCACCGAAAGCGCCTGGTCACCGCGCTGACCGGCGACCACTCCGAACTCCACCTTCTGGCCGGGCTTCAGCGCCTCGACTCCGGCGGGGAGGACCGAGGAATGGACGAAGACGTCACCGCCGTCGTCGCGGGAGAGAAAGCCGAAGCCCTTCTCACTGTTGAACCACTTGACTTTGCCGGTAGGCACGTCTGTCCTCGTCCTCGTACTCGTCGGAAAACTGCATCTGAAACGGCTCTTGATAGCACTGGGGCGGGTCGTCGGGACCCGCCGGTTCCAAGGCTAATGGTGAACGGGCCTGTGACAAGACGTCGCCCGGTTGTTCCTTCGGGCAGGGAACTACCCTGGTCGGGTGCGTGACAAAACCCCATCGAATTCCGCCGCTCCCGGTGACCGACTGATCCGTGCCGGAGCCATCGTCTTCTTCGTCGGCGCGGTGGCCACACTCGTCACCGTGGCCCCGTTTCTGCTCGGAACGACGCCATTTCCGACGTACATGTTCGGATTGAGCATGCTCATGGCCGTCGGCTTCGTGGTGGCCGGCGCGGGAGTGCTGCAATCCGTCGCGGCGGGAAGGCGTCAGGCGCGGGCCGGAACACAGCCCGGACGGTAGTCCGAAAACCACCCGGGGAACTCGGTGAGGTCGCCCAGCACGACATCCGCCCCGGCCTCACTCAGTTCCTCGGCGCTGCACGGGCCCGTGGGCACCGCGACCGAGAGCGCCTCGGCGATCCGCGCCCCGCGCACGTCGCCGATGTGGTCGCCGACGTACACGCTCGCGCCGTGCTCGCGCAGCGCGAGCGCCTTCTGCTCGGCCCACAGGTTGCCGATCACCGCGTCGGGCGCCATGCCCAGGTGCTCCATGTGCAGTTCGGCGTTGGGCTGCCACTTGGCCGTGACGACGATCGCCCGCCCGCCGGCCGCCTGTACGGCCTCGACGGCCTCGCGGGCGCCGGGCATCGCGAGGGTCCCGGTGATGGCGTACGACGGGTAGAGCTCGCGGTAGAGGTCCGACATGGCCGGAATCCGGTCCGCCGGGAACCAGTGCGCCATCTCCTCCTCCAGCGGCGGGCCGAGCCGTGTGACCACCAGGTCGGCGTCGACGTACGCCCCTGTCCGCTCGGACAGCTCCACCCAGCAGGCGCGGATGCCGGGACGGGAGTCGATCAGTGTCATGTCGAGGTCGAATCCGACGGTCGGGGCGGAGATGCTCGCAGAGGCCATATGGGCCATTGTGCCCGGCGGGCGGGGCGGGCGGACAGCGGGTTTTCCGGGCTGCCGGGGGCGTCGGGGCCGGGTTCCGCGTGGCTCACCGTCGCCGTTGCGAGCGCCACACCAGGAACAGCGCCGAGGCCACGGCCGCGCCGCGCACCACCCACGGCCAGGTCTCGGAGACGGCATCGCTCATGTGGCCCTGGGCGATGGGCTCGCCCCAGCGGCCCTCGTTCCTGCCCCACAGCCAGACGAGTCCGGCGGTGAGGGAGAGGCCGGGCAGGATGACGACCGCCCACTTCGTCTCCGCGTCGCTGAGGCGGCGCGAGGCCCAGGCGATGAGCCAGCCCACGACGAGGACGATCAGGTTGCCGAGTACGGCCCCGGCGACGAGGAGGGCCGCGGCGAGCAGGAGAAGGGGGTTGCTCCAGCCGCCCGCGACCGCGCCTTTGGCGCGGGAGAAGGGGCGCCGGCGGACCGGGGCGGCCTCGACGACCGGTTCGACGGCCCGCACGACCCGCTTGCGCTTCCACCAGGCCGTACGCGTGCTCGCCGCCGGAACCTCCGCCGCCCGCTCGACGGCCGGCGCCGGTTTCTCCTCCGGCTTCTCCTTCGGTGGCGGGGGCTTCAGCAGTTCGGGGATCTCCACTCCGCCCACGAAGCCCGGCACGCTGTCGCCGACGCCGAAGGGGCTGCTGTCCACCCGCCACCAGTCGGGCTGCGAGGCGCTGTCGCCGAGTTCGTCCAGGCCGGCCTGATGAGGGCCGAAGGACGTGTCACGGTCGGTGGCGGGAGCGGGCTGCGGCGGCACGGCAGGGCGCGGACCCGGTACGACCTTGCGCAGCCCCTTCCGGCGCCACTCGGTGTCCTGCGACTCGCGGTCCCGCTGTACGGGCATCGAGACGACCGGCGCCTGCGGGGCGCTGCCGGCCGCGCCTCCCGCGGCGGCGACCACCTCGTCGGGGCTGCCCAGTCGCGCGATGATCCGGCGGACGGCGGCGGGCGAGTCCACGGTGACCTCGGCGCGCCGCCGGTCGATCTCGCCCCGCAGCTCCGAGACGAGCCGCATACGGGTGGACGACGGCAACTGCCGCTGCTGCGCGACGTCTCCGACGCGGCTCAGATACTCGTAGACGACCTGGTCGCTCTCGATACCCACGAAGTCCCCTCCGGGGCGGGTGCGTTCGGTACCCCGTGGGACGACGTTAGCGCAGGCGGCTGCCGGGCGGACGGGCCCGGGCGGCCAGGTCGGCCCGCGCGCGCGTGTCCGCGGGACGTTCCGGGCGGCGGGAGCGGTGCCGATGCCGCCGGTCGGGACGCCGTGGGCGCCCCTGGCGCGGTCCGGCACCCGCTACCGTTGGTCGGATGAGCAACCCGGCCGTACCGCCGCGCTCCCTCGCGGAAGCGCTCCGGGCCAGGGACGACGTCTCCCTGGCCGCGCTTCTGCGTGCCCGACCCGACCTCATCACCCCCGTGCCCACGGACCTCACGCAGCTCGCGACCCGGGCCGGGACGCGGGCGTCGGTGGTGCGGGCGCTGGAGCGGCTGGACCGTTTCACGCTGCAGACCGCGGAGGCGCTGGGCGTCGCGTCGGAACCCGCGACGTACGCGGAACTGCTCGCCCTGCTGACCGGGGACGCGGGCGACCCGGCGGTCTCGGCGGCGCTGCCGCACGCCCTGGCGACCCTGCGGGAACAGGCCCTGGTGTGGGGCGACGACGACCGGCTGCGGCTGGTGCGCACGGCCCGTGAACTGCTCGCGCCCTCGCCGCAGCATCCGTCGCCGACGGGGCTCGGTCCGACCGTGCAGGAGGCGACGGCGGGGATGTCCCCGGGCCGCATCCAGGAGATCGTCACGGCGGCGGGGCTCGGTTCGACCCACGACGCGGTGTCGGCGGTGGCGTCGCTGACGGCCCTGTTCACGGACCGGAAGCGGATGTCGGCGCTGCTCGCCGGGCTGGCGGAGGAGTCCCGGGAGGTGCTCTCCCGGCTGGTCTGGGGGCCGCCGTACGGCCAGGTCACCGCCGACCCGGCGCCTCATCTGCGCCGCCTGCTCGCCCTGGGGCTGCTGGTGCCGACGGCGCCCGGGACGGTCGTACTGCCCCGGGAGGTGGCCCTGCATCTGCGCGGCGGCCGGGCGCACCGCGAGGTGGAGCCGCTGCCGCCGGCCGTGGAGCCCGCCGCGGCCCACCGTCCACAGGTTGTGGACGCGGCGGCGGCCGGGCAGGCGTACACCGCGCTGGCGACCGTCGAGGAGCTGCTGAAGGACTGGGACGAGGGCGGGCCCGCGGTGCTGCGAGCGGGCGGCCTCAGTGTCCGCGACCTCAAGCGCACGGCCGTCGCCCTGGACGTGTCGGAGCCGGTCGCCGCGTTCTGGGTCGAGCTGGCGTACGCGGCGGGCCTGCTGGCCTCCGACGGCGAGGCCGACGAACGGTACGCGGCGACCCCGGCCCACGACGAGTGGCTGGAGCAGCCCCCGGCACAGCGCTGGGCGCGGCTGGCGGAGGCCTGGCTGACGGCGACCCGGACGTCGGGGCTGGTCGGCGGCCGGGACGCGAAGGACCGCACGCTGTCGACGCTCGGCCCGGGACTCGACCGCAGTGCGGCGCCCGAGGTACGGCACCGGGTGCTGACGCTGCTGGCGGGACTGCCGCAGGGGGCGTCGCCGTCGCCCGGGTCGGTGCTCGCCCGGCTGCGCTGGGAGCGTCCGCTGCGGGGCCCGCAGCGCGAGGACGACCTGCGGTCCCGGCTCGCCGAGTGGACGCTGAAGGAAGCGGAACTGCTGGGGGTGACGGGGCGCGGCGCACTGTCGGCGCATGGGCGGGCGCTGCTGGGAGCGAGCGCGCCGAAGACGCCGGACGCGGTGCCGGCGGGCCCCGGGGACAAGCTCCCCGTGCATCACCAGCGGCATCATCACCCCGCCGTCGCGGAGCCGCTGTCCCCCGCCGAACAGGCCGCCGCGTCCGCCGCTGCCGCCCGGCTGCTCGCGCCGCTGCTGCCCGAACCGCTGGATCACGTCCTGCTCCAGGCCGACCTGACCGCGGTCGCCCCCGGCCCGCTTGAGCGGCCGCTGGCCGATGTGCTCGGCGTGCTCGCGGACGTGGAGTCGAAGGGCGGGGCGACGGTGTACCGGTTCACGCCCGGGTCGGTACGCCGGGCCCTGGACGCCGGGCAGTCCGCCTCCGACCTGCACGCCTTCCTCGCCGCGCACTCACGGACACCGATCCCGCAGCCGCTGACGTATCTGATCGACGACGTGGCGCGAAAGCACGGCCATCTCCGGGTGGGCGCCGCTTCGGCGTACGTCCGCTGCGACGACGACGCGATGCTCAACGAGATCCTCGCCGACAAGCGAGCCGCCGGCCTGCGGCTGCGCCGCCTGGCCCCGACGGTGCTGGCCGCGCAGGCCGACCCGGCGTCGCTCCTGGACGGTCTGCGTGCGATGGGTTTCGCCCCGGCCGCCGAGTCCGCGGAGGGCGACGTCCTCATCACCCGGGCGCTCGCCCACCGCACCCCGCCGCGCACGGCCCCCGAACCCGTGCCCGACGGTCCCCCGATCCCCGACGCGACGCTCCTGTCGGCCGCGATCCGGGCCGTCCGCGCGGGCGACCTGGCGTCCACGGCCGCGCACCGGCCGACCGACCGGCCCGCACCGGCCACCGGCTCACTCCCCCGCACCGGCTCCGCCGAGACCCTCGCCACCATGCAGGCCGCCGTCCTCACCGGCGAGTCCCTGTGGATCGGCTACGTGAACGCCGAGGGCGCCGCCAGCCAGCGCGTCATCGCGCCCGTCCGCGTCGAGGGCGGCTTCGTGACGGCGTACGACCACACGGCCGACGAGGTCAGGACGTACCCGCTGCACCGGGTCACGGGAGTGGCGGAGCTGGCGGAGGACTGAGGGGGAGCGGGCTCGCCCGATGGGGCACACTGGACGTTTGGCCGTGCCGAAGGGATGTGTACGTAGGTGAACGGTCCTCTCATCGTCCAGTCCGACAAAACCCTGCTGCTGGAGGTCGATCACGAGCAGGCCGACGAGTGCCGTCGGGTCATCGCGCCGTTCGCGGAACTGGAGCGGGCGCCCGAGCACATCCACACCTACCGGGTGACACCGCTGGGGCTGTGGAACGCGCGGGCCGCCGGGCACGACGCCGAGCAGGTGGTGGACGCGCTGGTGCAGTACAGCCGGTACCCGGTGCCGCACGCCCTGCTCGTCGACATCGCCGAGACGATGGACCGCTACGGGCGGCTCACCCTCAGCAAGCACCCCGCGCACGGGCTCGTCCTCACCACCACCGACCGGCCGGTGCTGGAGGAGATCCTGCGCTCGAAGCGGATCGCACCGCTGGTCGGGGCGCGGCTCGACCCGGACACCGTGGTCGTGCACCCCTCCGAGCGCGGGCAGATCAAGCAGACGCTGCTGAAGCTGGGCTGGCCCGCGGAGGACCTCGCCGGGTACGTCGACGGCGAGGCGCACGCGATCGAGCTGGACGAGGACGGATGGGCGCTGCGGCCCTACCAGAAGCAGGCCGTGGAGAACTTCTGGCACGGTGGCAGCGGGGTCGTCGTACTGCCCTGCGGTGCGGGCAAGACGCTCGTCGGCGCCGGGGCCATGGCACAGGCCAAGTCGACCACCCTCATCCTCGTCACCAACACCGTCTCGGCCCGGCAGTGGAAGCACGAGCTCATCAAGCGCACGAGCCTGACCGAGGAGGAGATCGGCGAGTACAGCGGGACGCGCAAGGAGATCCGGCCCGTCACCATCGCCACCTACCAGGTGCTGACGACCCGGCGGAAGGGCGTCTACCCGCACCTCGAACTCTTCGACTCCCGGGACTGGGGGCTGATCCTCTACGACGAGGTGCACCTGCTGCCGGCGCCCGTCTTCAAGTTCACCGCCGATCTGCAGGCCCGGCGGCGGCTGGGGCTGACCGCGACCCTCGTGCGTGAGGACGGCCGGGAGTCGGACGTCTTCTCGCTCATCGGGCCCAAGCGGTTCGACGCGCCGTGGAAGGAGATCGAGGCGCAGGGCTACATCGCGCCCGCGGACTGTGTCGAGGTCCGGGTGAACCTCACGGACTCGGAGCGGCTCGCCTACGCCACCGCCGAGCAGGAGGAGAAGTACCGCTTCTGTGCCACCACCGCGACGAAGCGGAAGGTCACCGAGGCGATCGTGCGGCGCTTCGCCGGGCAGCAGATCCTCGTCATCGGGCAGTACATCGACCAGCTGGACGAACTCGGCGAGCATCTGGGCGCTCCGGTCATCAAGGGCGAGACCTCCAACGCCCAGCGCGAGAAGCTCTTCGGCGCCTTCCGGGAGGGCGAGATCAGCGTGCTCGTGGTGTCCAAGGTCGCGAACTTCTCCATCGACCTGCCGGAGGCGACCGTCGCGGTCCAGGTCTCGGGGACCTTCGGGTCACGGCAGGAGGAGGCGCAGCGGCTGGGCCGGGTGCTGCGGCCCAAGGCCGACGGGCACCAGGCGCACTTCTACTCGGTCGTCGCCCGCGACACCCTCGACCAGGACTTCGCCGCGCACCGCCAGCGGTTCCTGGCGGAGCAGGGGTACGCCTACCGGATCATGGACGCGGACGAGCTGTTGGCGGAGGGCTGAGGGGCGAGGCCCCGGGGGCCAGGGGCCGGGAGCCAGGGGCGAGAGGTCGGGCTACCTGCGGCGGACGCCGGCTTCCTCGCCGTACTCGCCGAGTATGACCACGTCGAAGGCGGCGCCCGCGAAGACGCGGATCGCGCGGAGGGCGTTGCCGAGGCGGTGGGTGCCGTGGCGGTCCGAGAGGGGCGTCGCCCCGGACGGGCGACCGGGCGCTGGGGTGAAGGTCGCTGCACTCATGTCTCCATGGTGGCTTGCGGGGCATAAGGAGGGCATCGGCCCCAGGTAGCTCTTTCCTGTGCTACCTGAGTACTCCTTCGGGTGGAGCGTCCCCCACCGCGTGGAGGGGGGAACCCTTAGGGGGCCGTGCGGGCCCGCAAGCCGTCCGGGGAAATTCGTTGGCTTCCTGCCGCCCCGCCCCTCTACAATCTCCGCTCTTGCCCGCCTCCCTCCCGGAGTGCCGCCGACCGGACGGAAACCGGCCGGTACTGCGCTGCCGACCACCCGGCAGCCGCCCACCCCGCAGCACCTTCGGAGGCACCCCCTTGTCCAGGCCGTCCACGCCCGCGCCCGTAGCCGACGACCCCCTCGCCCGCGAACGCTCCCACCTGGCCGGCTCCCGTGCCGCGCTGCGCGCCATGCGCGAGGACGCCGAGTCGCTGGACATCAAGGACGTCACCGCGAACTGGGTCAACGCCGAGGTCCTGGCCCGCCAGATCGGCGAACGCATCAAGGCCCTGGCCGACCTCAGCGACACCCCGCTGTTCTTCGGCCGCCTCGACTACCTGCACTCCCCCGGCGTCGACCTGGCCGAGGGCGCGGACGGCGAGCGCTTCTACATCGGGCGCCGGCACGTCCACGACCACGACGGCGACCCGATGGTGATCGACTGGCGGGCGCCGGTCTCGCAGCCGTTCTACCGGGCGTCCAAGAAGGACCCGCTGGACGTCGGGCTGCGCCGCCGTTTCGGCTACACGCGCGGCGAGATCACGGCGTACGAGGACGAGCACCTGTCCGATCCCGACGAGGCCGCCGCCACCAGCAAGCTGCTCCAGCAGGAGATCGAGCGCCCGCGCGTCGGCCCGATGCGGGACATCGTGGCGACCATCCAGCCCGAGCAGGACGAGATCGTACGGTCCGGGCTCGGTGGCACGGTGTGCGTGCAGGGCGGTCCCGGGACCGGGAAGACCGCCGTCGGCCTGCACCGGGTCGCCTACCTGCTCTACGCCCACCGCGACCGGCTCGCCCGCACCGGCACCCTCGTCATCGGACCGAACAAGTCCTTCCTGCACTACATCGAGCAGGTGCTGCCCGCGCTGGGCGAGTTGGCGGTCAGGCAGGCCACCGTCGACGACCTCGTGGCGCACGTCGAGGTGAGCGGCTCCGACGACGCGGCCGCGGCGGTCCTCAAGGGCGACGCGAGGATGGCGGAGGTCCTGAAACGGGCCGTGTACTCGCACGTGACGATGCCCACCGAGCCGGTGATGGTCGTGCGCGGCTCACGCAGGTGGCGGGTCCCGGCGTACGAGATCGAGGGCATCGTCCGGGAGCTGCTCGACCGGGACATCCGTTACGGCGCCGCCCGCGAGGCCCTTCCGCAGCGCATCGCGCACGTCGTACTGGTGCAGATGGAGCGGTCCGGGGAGGCGCCGGACGACCGGGTGCAGGACGCGGTGGCCCGCAACGCGGCGGTGAAGGCGGCCGTCAAGGCGATCTGGCCGCCGGTGGATCCGGTGAAGCTGGTGTTCCGCCTGCTGACGGACGCGGAGTTCCTCGCCGCGCACGCGGAGGGGATCCTCGACGAGGACGAGCAGAAGACGATCCTCTGGGCGAAGCCGGTCAGGAGCGTGAAGTCGGCCAAGTGGTCGGCCGCGGACGCGGTGTTGGTCGACGAGACGAGGGACGTCGTGGAGCGCACGCACTCCCTGGGTCATGTGGTCCTCGACGAGGCGCAGGACCTGTCCCCCATGCAGTACCGCGCGGTCGGCCGCCGCTGCTCGACCGGTTCGGCGACCGTCCTCGGCGACCTGGCGCAGGGCACCACGCCCTGGGCGACGCGGAGTTGGGACGAGGCGCTGGCCCACCTCGGCAAGTCCGACGGCGTGATCGAGGAGCTGACGGCGGGTTTCCGCGTGCCGACGGACGTCATCACGTACGCCTCCCGTCTCCTCCCGCACATCGCACCGGGCCTGACCCCGGTCGCGTCGGTCCGTGAGAACCCCGGGTTCTTCGACGTCCGCGGGATCGGCGGCGCTGGTGAAGTGGTCGCCGCGTGCGAGGAGTTGCTGCGCAACGAGGGTTCGACCGGTCTCATCGCCGCCGACGCCCACATCCCGGAGCTGGCGTCGGCGCTGACGGCGGCGGGGATCGGCTTCCTGGCTCCCGGCGAGGAGACCACGGCCGAGACCCGGCTGACCCTGGTGCCCGCCTCCCTCGCCAAGGGCCTTGAGTACGACTACGTCGTACTGGACGAACCGCAGGCCGTGGTGGACGGCGAACCGGACGAACGCACGGGGCTGCGGCGGCTGTACGTGGCACTGACCCGGGCGGTGTCGGGCCTGATCGTGACGCACACGGCCCCGCTGCCCGTACAGCTCGCCGGGTAGGGTGCTGATCCGTTCCGTCATGTCCCCCCGGAGAGGCCCCCGTTGAGCACGCCGCCGCCCTCACACCCTGCCTACCAGCCGACTTCGGGGGCGAATCCGTACCAGCAGGCTCCCGGGCCGGGACCGTACCAGCAGGCTCCGGGGCCGTACCCGTACCCGTACCCGTACCAGCAGGCGCAGGTCCCGGGGCCGCCGTATCAGCAGATGGCCGCTCCCGGACCGTATCCGCCGGTGGCCGTCTGCCAGATGTGCGGGGCGACGCCCGCCGCTCCGGTGACGGTCCGTGGCCATCAGGGAATGCTGGTGGTGATGCGGTTCCTGAAACGCGAGGGGCTGTTCTGCCGTACGTGCTCGCTGGCGAGCTTCCGGGACATGCAGGCGGACACCATGGTGCTGGGCTGGTGGGGGCCGTTGTCGCTGGTCATCACCCCCTTCGTCCTGCTGTCCAACCTCAGCGCCCTGTCCGGCATCCGGCGCATTCCCGAGCCGGTCACGGCTGGGTTCCGGCCGCCGCTCGATCCTGGCAAGCCGGTGTTCAAGCGGCCGGCCGGCATCCTGGCGCTGATCCCGGTGGGATTGCTGGGCCTGGCGGTGTTCGCGTTCACTGCGCTTCTGCTCGTCGGCCTGGTGGTCGGGGGGAGTGACACTGCCGACCACCCGACGCTCACGGTCGGCTCGTGCGCCCGCAACGACACGGCCTGGCCGGAACAGCATCTCGAGCCGGAGTCCTGCGACTCCTCCGACGCGGAACTCCGTGTCACCGCCCCGGCGGACGGCGCCTGTCCGGCCGGGGGCTACGTCGCCTACCCGGAGTACAGCGAGGACGGCAGCACATCGCTGTGTCTGCGGCCTCTGAAGGGCCAGGCGCAGTGACCCGCGGACCACGCCGGCGTCGCGTGACCCGCGGACCACGCCGGCGTCGCGGGGCTCGGCCGCACTGATCCGCGCCGTCCCGTGGAGCCGGCCTGATCCGCCTGCGGGGGCGGAGTTGGCGAAGCGAGTGGTCGGCGAGGTGGCGTCGGAGACGCTGACCGGTGTGGTGGTCCCCCGGCCTGTCCGTCTCGACGACCGGCCCTAACCGCGCACTTCGTCCACCACCCGCCGCCACTCCCGTACCGCCTCCGCCGACACCGGTGCCTCCCAGCCGCCCGGCCTCGCCGCCCCGCCGATGTGGAAGGCGTCGATCCCGGCCGCCCGCAGCCCCGGCACATGGTCGAGCCGTAGACCTCCACCCACCAGAAGCTGTGGCTCGTACCCCGGCTCCCCCGCCCGCGCCGCCTCCTCGAGCAGTACGGGAAGCCCCTCGTCGACCCCGGCGGTCGAGCCCGCCGTGAGGTACGTGTCCAGGCCGGGCAGGTCCGCGAGCTGCTTGCGCAGGGCGTCCCGGTCCGCCGCGTGGTCGATGGCGCGGTGGAAGGTCCAGCGGCATCCGTCCAGCACCTCGACGACCCGTTCCACGGCGGCCAGATCCACCTCACCGGAGGCGTCCAGGAAGCCGAGCACGAACTCCTCCGCCCCGGCCCCCCGCAGCTCCCGTGCCGACCGGACCACCCGAGACACGTCCCCCGCCCCGAACCCGTCCGACAACCGCAGCATCACCCGCACCGAGATGTCCACGGCGGCCCGGATCGCGGTGACCGTGGCAACCGTCGGCGTCAGGCCGTCCGCCGCCATGTCGGTGACCAGTTCCAGCCGGTCCGCGCCTCCGGCCTGGGCGGCGACGGCGTCCTCGGTGCCGAGGGCGATCACCTCCAGGACTGCACGCTTGCTCATGGGACCCCATTCGTCGACGGTCTTGCGCGGCTACAGGTCTAGTCCAATTCAAGAATACGCCGGTACGGGGTCCGCTTCACCAGCGCGTCCCAGCCGAATGTTCGGCTCCCCGCCTCCGCCGTCGCGCGGGACAATGAAGTCATGGCCGACCTCGACGACCTCCGCGTCCGTTTCGCCCACGCCCTGGAGAACGCCCGGTCCGGGTCCGACGGCCCCGACCCGGCGCCGTACGCCGACGACCTCCTCCGCCGCTGGCACGAGCCGCAGCGGCGGTACCACACCCTCACCCACCTCACGGCGGTCCTGGACCACGTCGACGTGCTGGAGACGTACGCCGACGATCCGGACGTGGTGCGTCTCGCCGCGTGGTTCCACGACGCCGTCTACCTCCCGGACCGCTCCGAGAACGAGGACCGCTCCGCCCGCCTCGCCGAACGCGCCCTGCCCGAAGCCGGGGTCTCCCCGCAGCGGACGGCCGAGGTCGCCCGCCTCGTCCGCCTCACCACCACCCACGCCCCCGCCGACGACGACCGCGACGGCCAGGTCCTCTGCGACGCCGACCTCGCGATCCTCGCCGCCCCGCCCGCCGCGTACGCCGCCTACACGGCCGCCGTACGCGAGGAGTACGGCTTCGTCCCGACCGACGCCTTCCGCGAGGGCCGGTCCGCGATCCTGCGCCAACTGCTCGATCTGCCCCGGCTGTTCAGGACGCCGTACGGGGAGCGGGAGTGGGAGGCGACGGCCCGCTACAACCTCGCTTCGGAGCTGGAAATGCTGTCGCTCTGAGGCGCCCGGCGCCTTAGCCTGCCCGCATGGCAGACATGGGCGGGGACTTGGCCGGAGAACGGGTGACGGAGGCCGTCGCGGACGCGGTGGCGGTACTGCGGAAGGCGGCGGACCGGGACTGGGGCACGGTACGGGCCGGCCGGGTGGAGTGGAACTGTCTGAAGACGGCAGAGCACATCGCGAGCGATCTCATCGCGTACGCCGGGCAGTTGGCGGGCCGGGCGCAGGACAGATACGTCCCCTTCGAGATCCGCCTGGAGGACGACAGCGACGCCGGGGACGCCCTCCAGGTGATCGAGACGGCGGGCACGCTCTTCGCGGCGACGCTCCGCACCACCCCGCGCGAGGTCCGCGCCTTCCACCCGTACCCCTTCCGCAGCGCGAACCGCGAGGGTTTCGCCGCGATGGGCGTCGCCGAGGTGCTGCTGCACACGTACGACATCGCGGAGGGCCTGGGCCTGGCGTACGGGCCCCCCGCCCGGCTCCCCGAGTACGTGCTGACCAGGATCTTCCCCGACGTCCAGCCCGGCCCCGACGCCTGGCGCACCCTCCTGTGGGCCACCGGCCGCGGCGAGCTGCCCGGCCGCGCCCCGCGCACGGAGTGGCGCTGGAGCAACAACCTCGTCCTGCCCACCGAACGGCTCACCCTCCAGGGCGTCACCCCTGCGGCCGCCGCCGACCTGGCCACGGGCGGCGACGGCGGTTTCGCGTGGGTCGAGGACGGTCCCTTCGAGGGCACCCGCGAGGCCGCCGGCATGACCACCAAGGCCTACGAAGCCGGCGTCCACCGCCCGGAGTTCGGCCTGTTCGTCCTCGTACGGCGAGAGGACGGCCGCGCGGTCGGCGGCATGGGCTTCCACGGCGTCCCCGACGAGGACGGCCGCGCCGAGGTCGGCTACGACCTCGCCGAGAGCGCCCGCGGCCACGGCTACGCCACCGAGGCCCTGCACGCGCTGAGCGAGTGGGCCCTGGCCCGCGACGACGTCCGCAGCCTCTGCGCGACCATCGAGCCCGACAACGCGGCCTCCCAGCGCGTGATCGCCCGCGCCGGCTTCACCCGGGCGACCGTGGAGGAGGAGCAGGCCTACGAGGAGTCGGAACCGGGCCTACGCCTGTACGTCCGCCCCGCCAGGACCGGCTGACCCCCGACACCATCCCACCGGGCTGACGGCGTCCGCGCCGCTCCCGCCGACCCCTACCGCCCCTACCGCCCCTTCGGCCGCCGCAGCCCCGACGCCACGAGCAGGCGTACGACCTCACGGCTGGTGACCTCGACCGCGCCCGCCGCCACCACGTCGGCGTAGCGGTGGGAGGGTATGTCGTAGTGGTCGCGTTCGAAGGCGCGTCGGGGGACGCCCAGCCCGTCGGCGAACAGGTGGAGTTCGTCGAAGGAGACGTCGCTGACGAGGTGGGACCACATGCGGCCGTGGCCCGGCCAGGTCGGGGGGTCGATGTACACGGTCACGTGGCGGACGTCCCGCCCGTCGCGGTGCCCAGCGAGCCGACCGCCGCGACCTTCACGCCCGCCTTGTGGCACACCCAGTGCGGGTCGGGGCCGAGCTCCGGCTCCACCTCCAGGGCGTGCGGGTCGCCGGAGCCGCACACCGGGCACAGGGGCCAGCGGCCGTACCGCTCCAGGAGCGCGTCCTGGACGTCCTGGGCGACCAGTCCCGCCACGTACTCCGCACCGTCGGGCCACTGCTCCACCCACCACCGCCGCTGTACGACGGAGTCCTCGACCATCGACACCACGTCCGCCGCGGCGACCTCGCTCGCGGCCAGGTCGGCGAGCACGAGGGCGCGTGCCGCGTGCAGCGCCTGTTCCAGGGGGCTGATCGGAGCGCCGGGCGTGTCGGGGGTGTCGGGGGTGTCGGAGGGATCCATGCACCCATTGTGCGCAGGCTTGACCCCGGTACCGAGCCGAAAATATCTTTCATATGTGACCCAGGAAGTGAAGGAAATTTTCGGCAGCGCTCTCGCCTCGAAGGTGCGCACGCTGGGTCCGTCCATGACCCGCTCCATGCAGCGGGTCGCGGAGGCCGTGGCGAAGGACCCCGCGGGGTGTGCCGCGCTCACCGTCACCGGCCTGGCGGAACTGACCGGGACGAGCGAGGCGACCGTCGTACGGACGGCCCGGCTGCTGGGCTATCCCGGCTACCGCGACCTCCGGCTCGCCCTCGCCGGGCTCGCCGCGCAGCAGCAGTCCGGGCGGTCGCCCGCGATCACCACCGACATAGCGGTGGACGATCCGATCGCCGACGTCGTGGCGAAACTCGCGTACGACGAGCAGCAGACCCTCGCGGACACGGCGGCCGGGCTGGACACCGCGCAGCTGGGCGCGGCGGTCGCCGCGACGGCCGTCGCCCGGCGTATCGACGTGTACGGGGTCGGCGCCTCCGGTCTCGTCGCCCAGGACCTCACGCAGAAGCTGCTGCGGATAGGGCGGATAGCGCAGGCGCACAGCGATCCGCACCTGGCCGTGACGAACGCCGTGCAGCTGCGCACGGGGGACGTGGCGATCGCCATCACGCACTCGGGGTCCACGGGGGACGTCATCGAGCCCCTGCGGGTCGCCTTCGAGCACGGTGCCACGACGGTGGCGATCACCGGCCGTCCCGGCGGTGCGGTGGCCCAGTACGCCGATCATGTGCTGACCACGTCCACGGCCCGGGAGAGCGAACTGCGGCCCGCGGCGATGTCGTCCCGGACCAGTCAACTGCTGGTGGTGGACTGCCTGTTCGTGGGCGTGGCGCAGCGGACGTACGAGACGGCGGCGCCGGCGCTGGCCGCGTCGTACGAGGCGCTGGCGCACAGGCACCGCAGGTAGACACGAGTTTCCCGGCAGCCGTCAGTCACGCAGAAAGAGCCGCTCCACCATGACCTCCACCTCCGACCCCCGTGATCTGCAAGCCCAGTTGGAGACCCTGACCACCGAGTCCTTCCGGCCCGAGCTCGCCGACGTCGACCGGTTGCCGACCCTCGACATCGCCCGGCTGATGAACGGCGAGGACGCCACCGTCCCCGCGGCCGTCGCGCGGCGGCTGCCCGAGATCGCCGCCGCCATCGACGCCCTCGCCGAGCGCATGGCCCGCGGCGGGCGGCTGATCTACGCCGGGGCCGGTACCGCGGGGCGGCTCGGGGTGCTGGACGCCTCCGAGTGCCCGCCGACCTTCAACACCGACCCCGCGCAGGTCGTGGGCGTGATCGCGGGCGGCCCCGAGGCCTTGGTCACCTCGGTCGAAGGGGCCGAGGACTCCGCGGAGCTGGCGCGGGCCGACCTGGACGGGCTCGCGGTGAGCGCCGTGGACTGCGTGGTCGGGGTGTCCGCGTCCGGTCGTACGCCCTATGCCGTGGGGGCGGTCGAACACGCCCGCGCACAGGGGGCGTTGACCGTCGGCCTGTCCTGCAACGCCGGCAGCGCACTGGCCGCGGCCGCCGAGCACGGCATCGAGGTGGTCGTGGGCCCCGAGCTGCTCACCGGTTCGACCCGGCTCAAGGCCGGTACCGCCCAGAAGCTCGTCCTCAACATGCTGTCGACGATCACGATGATCCGCCTCGGCAAGACCTACGGGAACCTGATGGTCGACGTACGCGCCTCGAACGAGAAGCTGCGCGCCCGGTCCCGCCGGATCGTCGCCCTCGCCACCGGCGCCGACGACGGGGAGGTCGAGCGCGCCCTGGCCGCCACCGGCGGCGAGGTGAAGAACGCGATCCTGACCATTCTGGCCGACGTGGACGGCCCGACGGCCGCCCGCCTCCTGGAGGAGACGGGCGGCCATCTGCGGGCCGCACTGGCGGCCACGACTCGCTGAGGGGCGGGTCAGCCCACGCTCACCGAGTACGAGCTGGTGCTCAGCTTGCCCTTGCCGGTGAAGACCTCGGTGCCCGCCTCGACGCTGGTCAGGTACGAGGTGTTCGCCATCAGCCGCTTCTGGACCAGGGTGTTGGCCAGCGCGGTGAGGTCGGTCGTCGCGCTGTTGGTGTTGGCGACGCGGACGAACGAGTAGACGTTCCAGCTGCTGGTGACCTTGCCGCTGCTGTCCTTGTTGACGATCTTTCCGACGTAGAGGTCCCAGGTGGAACCGGCGGCGGTCACCCTCTCGCGCTTCGTGCCGAGCGGTCCCGCGCCGTTCTGGTGGTTGAGCCAGACCATCATTTCGTCGTGGGGCTGGTCCTGCCAGTCCGGGTTGGACTTGGTGTGGAACCACACGTCGTAGGCGACGTTCATCACCGTGGGCGTGTTCTGGGTGATGTTGAACGCCCACGAACTGGTCACCTTGCGGCCGCTGTTCAGGCGGATCGGCAGCTTGGTGTTGCTCTGCTTCCAGCCCCAGTGCCAGCCCAGCACGATGCTCCCGTAGGCCTTCACGCTGGTCTTGTCGCCCGTCCAGTCGAAGGACGTCTCCCAGTTGGCCTTGCCGCTGCGGTAGGAGTTGAGCCAGGTGCACTGCTTGCCGGAGGCGTTCTTGGCGCCCCAGACGTTGTTGTTGAGGTAGTACGGCGGAATGCTGACGGTGTTGAACGCCGTACAGCTGTCCTTGGCCACGGCGGGCGCGGGGGCGGGGGCCGAGGTGGCCGTCGCGGTCTGCGAGGCCAGCAGCAGGGGCACCGCCGCGAGAGCGGTCACCAGGAGTTTCCGGCGATGGTTCATGGGGCGGTTCCTTACCTGTAGGTGACGTCCGTGGACCGGTAGACGCAGTTCCTGCCGTCCGGCCCGGATCCGGTCTTCGCGGGCTCACCGGACGTCGTGCCGCGGAACTTCTGACAGATCACGATCTTGCGGGCGGAGTCACCGACGACGGCGATTCGTGACAGGCGCGCGGTGTCCCCGTACGGCGTGGCGTTGATGCCGACGACATCGAGGCCGGGTGCCTTGACGGTGACGTTGTCCACCACGACGTGACGGGTGTACTGCGTCCGGCACACGCCGCAGGAGCGGTAGAGCTTGCCGAAGTCGGACACCTCGAAGTTGCGGATGACGAACGTGCCGGGCCCGTTGTGCTGGAACACCTTGTCGGCGGCCTTGCGGGCACCGCCTCCGTCGACGGTCATCGTCTGGTTGGCGCGGGTGCCCTTGAAGGTGGCCGCGTCCTCGCCGACGTCCTCCCACCACACGTTCTTGAGCGTGCAGGTGCCGCGGCAGTGGATGCCGTCGGCGGCCGGGGAACCGATGATCACGTTGGAGACCGTGGCGCCGTCCGCCAGCTCCAGGATCGGGTCCTGGCCCTCGCCCTGACCGCCGCCGCCGAGGGCGCCGGTGCCGACGAAGCGGGTGAAGTCGAAGTTCTTGTTGCCGCTGACCGGCTTGGTCTTGGAGACCTTCTCGACGCGCTTGGCGGTGGGCCACGCTGCGGTCGGCCGCGCCTGCGCGGACCGCGACGACACGGTGGTCGAGGCCGTCGACGACACGGCGGACGCGGACGCGCCCGTGGTCAGGGGTGCGGTGCTCAGTACGGCGGTGGCGGCCAGGGCGATGCCCGCGGCACGCAGCGAACGGATCCGGATCATGCGGCCGTCACCGCCTCAGGACACGATATGGGCGCGGCCGTCTCCGGCCGGGACTGTGCCTGCGCCGCGGTGGGCGACAGGGTCACCAGCGCCGCGGCCGCGAGTGCGGTCAGCGGCGCGAGCGTGCGTGTGCGGATGGTCATGGACGCATCTTCACCAAACCCGCCGAATATTTGCATTTCGGACGGGCCGAACGGTGGTCGCTCTGCGTCACCGACCGGCCGACCATACAAGGGTGTAGCGCCAGAAGAGACGGCGCCGCAGCCGGGCGCCGGGCAGCACACGGCCGACCTCCCGGACCAGCTCCGTGTACGGCATATCGGGCTGCCGGGTCACGGCGGTCATCGCGACGGGACGCGCCGCCGTTCGTCCCCGGTGCTTGAGCCACCCGGTGATCGCGTTGAGCGGGACGGAGGCGAGACCGAGCAACTGCTGGACACGGGTGTCCTCCTCGGCCACACCCACGATCACCAGGGTTCCGCCGGGGGCCAGTTGACGACGGAAGTGGGCGAGGGCCCCGGCCAGGGGGAGGTGGTGGAGCACGGCGACGCAGGTGATGACGTCGTAGGGCCCCTCGCCGTACGACATCACGTCCGCGACGGAGAAGGTGACGGGGAGGCCGGGGTCGGTCAACTCCCGTGCCTCGCCGATGATCCGCCCGTCACTGTCGATGCCGTGCACGTGTGCCGCGCGGGTCGCCAGCAGCCGGACGAGATTCCCCGAACCACATCCCACGTCCAGGGCCCGGTCGAATCGTGCGGGCAACTGCCGTAGCAGCCAAGGGTGGAAGTGGTCGTTGTGGGACCAGGGGTGGGCGTCGCTGAAGCGGGCGAGGGTGTCCAGGAGAGGCATGGTTCATTTCAACAGGGCATGCGCCCCTCCCGGTTGACCTTGCGCACCCTCGCCCTCAGCACGTCGGCCTGCGGCGCGGCCCCGAGGGACTGCGGTGGGCAGTCCCACTCCCGGCCGCCACCGAGGGGCCTGAGCTGCACTCGTCCGCCGAGGTGCCCCATCACCTCCCCCACCCGTCCGTCCCGCGCATCGACGGCGTACGACCCCACCGGCGGCCTCTCCCCGCGCAGGACGGACGCCAGCCGCTCCGCCGTGCGTACGTTGCAGCGCCCCAGGTCGACCAGCGGGAAGGGCTCGTCACCGGCCCCGGTGAGCGGGTCCACGGCGAGGGACGGCAGCACGACCCCGACGCCGACGAGGGCCTCCCGCAGGGACTCCAGGACTTCTTGGGTGGACCGCACGCTTCCTCCATCGGCACGCTGGGTTGGTGATTCACGACACAGCGTGGCGGTCACGGCTCTAACCTGGCCAGACGGAGCGTCCCAACAACCTCGTCCGGTGGATCGGGAGTCACGCATGGCAGGACCGAAGGATCTGGACCCGTCATCGTCACCCAGAGCTTTGCTGGGAGCGGAACTGCGGCACGCACGGGAGAAGTCGGTCCTGAGCCAGGAGGAACTGGGTCAACGGCTGTTCGTGAGCGGGTCGTTCGTGGGGCAGTTGGAGGCGGGGACGCGGAGGATGCAGCCGGATGTCGCGCGACAGCTGGACGAGGTTCTCGGGACGGAGGACTTCTTCCAGCGGAACTGTGGGGCGTCGGCGAAGTCGAAGTATCCCGAGCACTTCGCCGAGGCTGCGGAGGCGGAGGCCGGGGCGACGGAGATCAGGGAGTATGTGCAGCTCCTGATCCCCGGGCTGCTCCAGACGCCCGCATACGCACGGGCCGTGTGCCGCGCGTATCAGCCGACAGCCAACGAAGAGCAGATCGAAGAGCTGGTGGCAGCCCGGCTGGAGCGCGCCCGGGTCCTCGGCGATCCAACAGCACCTCTGTTGTGGGCGGTGATTGACGAGGCGGCGCTGCGTCGGGCGGTGGGCGGGCGCGAGGTGATGGCGGAGGCGCTGCGCCACCTCGCCGGGCTGGCCCGGCGCGGTCGGGCCATCGTGCAGGTGCTCCCTTTCGAGGCGGGAGCACATGCCGCGATGGAAGGCTCCCTCAAGTTGATGGATTTCGAGGACGCACCTCCACTGGTCTACTTCGAGGGCGTCGGCACTGGTCGGCTGGAGGACGATCCGGCCATCATCAGACACCAGCGCTTCACCTATCAGCTCCTCACTGCCTACGCCCTCTCCCCGCAGAACTCCCTGGCTCTCATCGAGGCGATGGCGCAGGATTACGCCCATGAGGAACACCCCTGAGTCCTGGCGCAAGTCCAGCTACAGCGGCGGCAGCGGCGGCAACTGCCTCGAAGCAGCCCTCGGCCACCCCACCGCCGTCCCCGTCCGTGACTCCAAGAACCCCCGAGGCCCGAAGCTCATGTTCCGGCCGGAGGCATGGTCGGCGTTCGTACAAGCCGTCGCGGCCCAAGAGGTCAGGATCTGACCTACATTCCTCCTAGCGTGTGGCTTGTCGACGGAACCTGAATCCACGGAGGGCCCCACCATGACCACTGCCACGAAGACCACCCTGCCCACAGGCGAGCGCGCCGACCTGCTGGAGGCGCTGGCCAAGCAGCGGCACTTCTTGCGCTTCACCACCCGTGACCTCACCGACGAGCAGGCCGGGCAGCGGACCACCGTCAGCGAACTGTGCCTCGGCGGCCTGATCAAGCACGTCACGTCTGTGGAACGAAACTGGGTGCGTTTCATTCAGGACGGGCCGTCGTCGATGGGCGACTTCACCGCCATGACCGAGGACGACTGGGCCCGGCGGGCGGACGAGTTCCGGATGCTCCCCGGCGAGACCCTGGCCGGCGTGCTGGCCGCCTACGCGGAGACGGCCGACCGGACGGACGAACTCGTCGCCGCTCTGCCCGACCTGGACGCCGCCCACCCGCTGCCCAAGGCCCCGTGGTTCGAGGCCGGAGCGAAGTGGTCGGCCCGCAGGGTGCTGCTGCACATCGTCGCCGAGACCGCTCAGCACGCGGGCCACGCCGACATCGTCCGGGAGGCCCTGGACGGCGCCAAGAGCATGGGCTGACCCACCGACCGGACCGGCCCGAAGCTCAAGTCCCGAGCTCCGAGATCCGTTTTCAAGGATTGGTTGGAGGGCCTCAACCCACCCACCCACCCTGCGAGTTGACTCGATGCGTCCGGCTTGCCACGTAGCGTCACGATCGTCTAGCGTGCCCGCATAACGAACAGCCCCCGCCCGGTGCTACCAACACCTGCGGGGGCTTGACCGCCGAGATCTACCCAAGGGATCCCGTGGCTGACGCCAAGCTTAGTCCTGCCTTCCTGCCCGCGCACGCGACCCCGCACCCCATGGCGAACCCGGGGTACGGCAAACGCAGCACCCCCGGCCAACTCGCCCGCACCGCGCACGACTTCGCCCACCTGCCGCCCCGCGAAGCCGCCATCGCCGCGTACATCGACCGCCTGTCCGAGGGCGCCGACATCTCCGTAAAGACGCTGGCC
This sequence comes from Streptomyces sp. NPDC031225, assembly GCF_055570355.1. Taxonomy (NCBI): domain Bacteria; kingdom Bacillati; phylum Actinomycetota; class Actinomycetes; order Kitasatosporales; family Streptomycetaceae; genus Streptomyces; species Streptomyces sp. NPDC031225. The sequence continues at coordinate 236,350 of NZ_JBVIHJ010000007.1, forward strand.
AAGCAGCTGCCGTACGGCCAATGCGCTCTCGGCACCGCGCTCAACCGCCTCCAACAGGCGGGGCACTTGCGCCGGGGGCGCGAGCGCGTGGACTCCGAGTCCGGCAGTTCCCGCTGGATCACTCGATCGTGGTTCTCGCGTACCGCGCAGGACGATGACTGGTGGGCCGCCTTCACGCGGGGGGACGTACCCGAGGAGGCCGCGGCCCGCCCCCGCCCCACCCGCTCCCGCGCCCACATCCTCCTGGCGGCCCTGGGCCGTACGGCCCCCGCGCTGTCCCTCTCCGAGGCCGAGTGCGCCGCCCTCGCCCCGCTCCTGGCGGACTGGTTCGCGCGCGGCGCCACCGACACGGCCGTGATCCGCGCCCTGAGCGACGGCCTGCCCTCGCCCGTCCACCACGCGGCAGCCCTCGTCCGCTCCCGCCTGACCAGCAAACTCCCACCGGAACCAGAGCCGGAGCCCGCACCCCGCCCACCTCGCCCACCCCGCCGGGTCCTGGAGTGCGCCGAGTGCGGAGTGCCGGGCCGCCCGGAGGCCCTGCCAGGGGGCGTGTGCAGCGGCTGCCGGGACGGACGCACTCCCCCGCGCCCCATCACACTCCCGCCCGCCCCCGTGATCCACACCCTCGCGGACGAGATCCGGGCTGCGATGTCCCTCAAGCGAGAGGAAAGGACACCCGTATGACCGCTCTGCGGTCCGGCGTCACCACCCCGGGGCACGATGGGAAGGAGGGGCGAAGACATGACCCCTGGCACCACTGACCGTCCGCAGATGTCCGTCGAGGACTTCGACGAGCTCGTCCGCCGGGCTCCCCGGGAGCTGCGGAACAGTCTGGAGTTCCTCGGCGGAAGGCTGTGCGTACGGCACGGCCCGTTGGACGTCGAGGAGTTCGAGGAACTCGCCGCTGCCGCTCCGGAAACCGTTCGGCTCGAATACGTCAGCGGGAAGTAGTAGTAAAGGCCATGCCGGACGGCAACCACGGCGAGATCTTCATGTGGCTGCTGCGTCAGTGCATGCAGCAACGTCCCGAGCTGAATCTCATGCCTGAACGAGGAGTCAAGGCCGAGGCGTATCGCAAGGGCCGTGCCCGTACAAACGGGTTCCTCGCACCGGTGGGCCATTTCCGCGGTGACGGCGAGTGGTCCGATGCCGACGGCGCCCTCATGGCCGTGGAGATCACCTCCCCCGACCGCGACACCAACCAGCGCGACCGCATCGACAAACCCGTCGGCTACGCGGAGGCCGACATCCCCGTCTACCTGCTCGTCGACCGCGACAACCACACCGTCGTGGTCCACAGCGAGCCCAAGGACGGTCGGTACCAGCAGTCACCCTCGTACCCTTGGGGTTCCACCATCCAGCTCCCTTCGCCCGTCGACATCACCCTCGACACCGAAGAACTCAAGGACTACGCGGACTGACGCCATGAACCACGCCCAGCTCACCGCCCTAGGCCGCGCCCTCCGTCTCCTCGGCGAGCACGGGGAGGCCCTCGCCGGCGACACCTCCGACGCCAAGCTGTACGAGGTCAAGGCCGACCTAAGGCGGGCCGTGGAGTTGCTGGAGGACAGCGTCAACGCCGCCGCCCCCACCACCCGCTGCGCCGAGCACCCCAACGGCCCGGTCGACGAGAACGCCCACGACCTGTGCCTGCTGTGCGAGACGCGCCGCAGGGCGGCCCGGCGTACGCAGATCAACGGCCCCGGCGCGCAGCCCCGGTCCGCCGCTGCCGCCCCCTCCCGATACGGCGTCCGCGAGGACCGCCCCCAGCCGCAGCAGCGCTGGCTGCCGGAGCAGTGGACGGGCCAGGAGTGGCAGCTGTGCGGGACACCGAGGCGGGACCGCCACGAGGCCGAGCTGTTCATCACCGCCCAGCGCCGCGGCCCGCACGCGGCGATGGCGTACCGCCTCGTCCACGAGTTCACCGACTACGAGGTCCTGCGCGTGTGGGGCACCCCGGTGAGGGTGGACATCGAGCCGCTGGGGAACCTTTAGTCAGGGCGTCGCCCGCCGATACCGCCGTTACTGCCACCGCGAGCTGGTTGCGATGGCCCGCAGTTGAGCGAGTGTCAGGATCGGTGTGGTTCGGGTCGAGGGAGCGTTCCGGCTCGGTTCCTGCCACTGCATGAGGGTGACGTAGAGCCCGTCAGGACGCAGGACGTTCACCGTCTCGTGCCCGGGGTCCGTCGGTGGTGCCTGCCGGGACTGGACCAGGCTGCCGTCGGGCAGGGGTGTCGCGCCGGCGAAGACGTGGTTGCGGATCGCAGTGGCGGAGGTCAGCCGGGAGACGTGCACCTCGAGCAGCGAGGTGCCGTGGCCGTCGTCCACCAACAGCTGCCCGGACTTCCTGCCGCCGGGCGGGCTCGAATGCGTCAGGCCGTCCGGCAGCAGCGCGGTCAGGGTGGCGAGGGCGCGGTCGGCGGGCAGTGCGCCGGTGAAGGTCGGCTTCGGGGTGGCGGATGCCGCGGCGGAGCCGCTCGGGGCTGAGGCCGCCGGGCTGGAGCGCGGGTGGTCGCCTGCTCGCCCGTCGGACAGCAGTCCCGGAACGGTTGTCGCGCCGAACCCGACCAGCGCGAGTGCGACTGCCCCGCTCACGCCGACGGCCGTGACACGGCGGCGACGCCTGCGACGGCCGTTGCGGATTCCGGCCTGCACAAGTGACGGGGTGCTGGGCGGCTCGAAGGTCAGGACGCTGGCACGGAGGGCTTCGGTGAAGTCTTCTTCGATGGGCATGGCGGATCACCGCGTTTCGGGGTCGGTGAAGAGGGAGGGGTGGGTGCGGTGGCACCGGGGTCAGGGGCTGACGAGCTCTGACAGGTCGTGGCCCAGAAGGTCCCGGATCCGGGCGAGCGCGCGCATGCTCTGGTTGCGTACCGCGCCCGGCCGGACCTGAAGGATCGAGGCGGTCTGCTCGACGCTGCGGTCCTCCCAGTAGCGCAGGAGCAGCACGGCCCGGTCCCGGGCGGAGAGCCGGCTGAGCGCGTCGAGCAACGTGAGCCGCAGCGTGGCGTCGTGCTCGGTGGCGGCACCGGAGTCCGGCAGGGTGTCGGTGGGCTGCTCCGAGCTGCTGCGTCGGCGCCGGTAGGACAGGTAGGTCCGTACGAGCACCGTGTGGGTGTAGGCCGCCGGGTCGTCCACCTGCGCGATCCTGCGCCAGTTGGCATACATCCGGCCCAGCGTGTCCTGCACCAGGTCCTCCGCGAGGTGCACGTCACCGCTGGTGAGCACACACGCGGAGCGGAACAGAGGTGCGGATCGCGCAGCGGCGAACGCCATGAATTCCTCTTCGTACCGGCGCTTCATCCGAGATCCTGTTCGTCGTCCACACTCTGAAGACGCTGTGGCCGACGCGTTACGTCCCACCCCTGGAAGCAGAAGTCCGGCTGCTTCACGGGCGAACCTGTCTTTGGCGATGACGGCGGCCCTGAGACGTCCTCAGCTGACCGCTCGCCGCGCGTGAACGCTCCCGCCCCTCCGGTGGCTACTGGGCACAGTGGGTCGGAGTCACGACACCGGGGCCTGCTTCAGCAGCGGCAGTGCCGGGAAGTCGTACCCCTCCCACAGGCGGCGCGTCACTTCCTCCGGGTACGGGCGTACCTGCGGCTTGACGTCCAGGACCTGGGTCAGGCGGTCCTCGGCGTCGTACGCGGGCCATCCCGGGTTCCCGGTCCGCGCGAACGCCGTCCACGCCGACTGGAAGAGCGCGGTCAGCTCCTTCGCCTCTTCCGGGACGCCGCTTCCCGCGAACAGCAGCTTGCCGAGGTCGGCGTCGTACGTGCCGAACAGCAGCGGGATGTCCAGGCCGTGGCACGCGCCGAGCGCGCCGCCGAACCCCGGTGCGGGCCAGGTCAGTTCGTAGAGGTGGGCCCGGCCGCCACCGGCGGTCTGCGCCTCGGCCAGCCGCAGGGAGGGCACGTTGAACAGCCAGTCCGTCTGTACGCGTTCGTGGAGTTCGCTCGGTGTGGCGTCCGGGAAGGCCTCGCGGTAGGAACGTTCGCCGTCCGGGCCGGGCGCGAACATCCGCAGCGCCGACGCCGCCTGCTCCTCGGTGATCTTGCCCTGCCGGTCGGCCAGGACGAGGAAGAGCCGGTACTCGTCCCGGTTGTGCCCGACGAGCAGTTCCACGTCCCGGGCCGCGCCCGCCGCCAGCGCCTCCCAGGGCGTGCACGGCAGCACGTCGCCGTCGACAACCGGCGAGAAGGGCGTGACGGTGGGCACCACCCGGCCCCACCGGTCGTCGTACTCCCGCATCCGCAGGCTCAACCGCTCGCCCACCGCGGGGAGTTGACGAGGGTCCACGACGGACAGCGCGGCGGCCGTGGGCGCCAGGCCCGCCTCCTTGCCGATCTCCACCGCGATGTCCCGGGCGAGTTCGGCGGAGAAGTACGTGCAGGGCACGCTCTGTGCGACGGCCCGCCGGAACAGTCCCCGCGCGCCCGGCATCGCCAGCAGCGAGGCGACGGACCCCGCGCCCGCCGACTCCCCGAATACCGTGACCTGCCCGGGGTCCCCGCCGAACGCCGTGATGTTGTCCCGTACCCACTCCAGCGCGGCCACCTGGTCCAGCAGCCCCCGGTTCGCGGGCGCCCCCTCCAGCAGGACGAACCCCTCGATGCCCACGCGGTAGTTGAGCGTGACGACGACCATGTCGCCGGCGCGGGCGAGGTGCTGGGCGTCGTAGCCGGGGCTGCCCGTGTGACCCAGCTTGTAGGCGCCGCCGTAGATCCACACCATGACCGGCCGGCGGGCCGACGGGTCCGCGTCGGGGGTCCAGACGTTGACCGTCAGCCAGTCGTCGCCGACGGGTGCTGCGAGCTCTCCGGCGCGCCCCTGGAAGCCCGCCTCCTGCGGGGGCGGCGGCCCGAACGCGTACGCCTCCCGGGTCCCCTCCCAGCCCTTGACGGGCCGTGGCGCCTGGAACCGCGCCTCGCCCACCGGCGGTTCTGCGAACGGGATGCCCCGGAAGACCACGAGCCCGTCCTCGGCGCGTCCGCGCACGGTACCGGCTGCGGTCCGTACGTCGAGGTTCCCGGCTGACGTCATCGTCGAACTCCTCCTGGTTGACTCACACAGAGAACTCGGACCGGGGCGGCCCGTGCCTCTCCACCACTTCCCGGGTCCGCTGCTCGTCCAGCTCGTACACGGTCTGGTGCGCCCGCGGGTCCCGCGCGTGGAGGGTGTGGAACAGCGGGCTCGTCGGCCCGCCCAGCTCCACCAGCGAGGCCGAGGCGCCGCGCACCGCCCGCTCGGTGCCGTACGGCGTCGTCAGGTCGATGCGGTTGACCACCCCTGGCGTGACCCACACCGGCACCGACTCCAGCATCCCGAACAGCTGGAGATGGAAGTGGCCGGTCAGGACGACCCGTACGTCACTCCCCCGGATCGCCGCCGCCAGTTCCCCGGGGTTGAGCAGCCCGAAGACCGGCTGGGTCACGGACAGGCCGAGGCTGAGGGGCGGATGGTGGAAGGCGAGGATCGTGCCATGCTCGGCCGGGGTCCTCAACACCTCGCGCAACCAAGCCAGTTGGTCCTCGCTGATCCGTCCGTAGACCTTCCCCGGCACGAGCGAGTCCAGTGTGACGAAGCGGTATCCGTCGACCGTGCTCACCGCGGCCCGCTCCGAGGCCCCGGTCTCCAGCACCGTCTGCGGCTCCGTGTGCCCGCTGCCCAGCACCTTGCCGAAGGACTCGCGCTCGTCGTGGTTGCCGGTCGTGTAGAAGACGGCAGCGCCCAGCGGCCGGGCGAAGTCGCCGACGAGCTCCCGCACCGCCGTATAGGCCTCCACCTCACCGTCGTCGGCGATGTCCCCGGTGACGACGACCGCGTCGACGTCCCGCACATGCCGCAGCTCGGCGAGCATCAGCCGCAGCGAGTCGGTGGCGTTGACGCCGCTCCTGTTCGGCGCGTCGACGCGCTCCACGTGCGTGTCCGAGAGATGAAGAATCCGCATGTTCCGCCACGCTAGCCGGAGTTGACCACCACAGCCAGGCCGCCGCGTCCGGCCGGCGGGAGGCGGGCGCAACTCCACCGCCTCACGTCGGCCGGACAACCGATCCGTCAGCTCAGCGACTTCAGCGCCGAGGCGTCGTACGGCTGGAGCTCGTCGACGCGCCCCGCGAGGACCTTCGCCGCCCACTGCGGGTCCTGCAGCAGCGCCCGGCCGATGGCGACCATGTCGAACTCCTCGCGCTCCAGGGCGTCGAGGAGGTCGTCGATGCCCTTGAGCGGGGCGCCCTCGCCGGCGAAGCCGCGCAGGAAGTCGCCGTCGAGGCCGACCGAGCCCACGGTGATGGTGGTCCGGCCCGTCAGCTTCTTCGTCCAGCCCGCGAGGTTGAGGTCGGAACCCTCGAACTCCGGGATCCAGTAACGGCGCGTGGAGGCGTGGAACGCGTCGACACCGGCCGCGGCGAGCGGGGCGAGGATCGCCTCCAGCTCCTGCGGCGTCTCGGCGAGCCGCGCCCGGTAGGCCTCCTGCTTCCACTGCGAGTACCGGAAGATGATCGGGAACTGGGCCGACACCGTCTCCCGTACGGCCGCCACGATCTCCGCCGCGAACTTCGTACGGGCGACGGGGTCACCGCCGTACGCGTCGCCGCGGCGGTTGGTGCCCGCCCACAGGAACTGGTCGAGGAGGTAGCCGTGGGCGCCGTGCAGCTCCACGCCGTCGAAGCCGATGCGCTCGGCGGCGGCCGCGGCCTCGGCGAACGCGCCGATGACGTCGTCCAGGTCGCGCTGGGTCATCGCCTTGCCGGTGGGCTCCTCGGCGCCGAGCCGCAGGCCGGAGGGACCGACGGCGGGGGCGTCGGCGTAGGGCGGCTGCCCCTGTTCACGCACCATGCCGATGTGCCACAGCTGCGGGACGATGGTGCCGCCCGCCGCATGTACGTCCTCGGCGACCTTGGCCCAGCCCGCCAGCTGCTCCTCGCCGTGGAACCGCGGGACGCTGTCGCTCTGGCCGGCCGAGTCGTGGCCGACGTACGTGCCCTCGGTGACGATCAGGCCGACTCCGGCGGCCGCGCGGCGGGAGTAGTACGACGCCACGTCGTCGCCGGGGACGCCGCCCGGGGAGAACATCCGGGTCATGGGCGCCATGGCGATGCGGTTCGGGACGGTCAGGCCGTTGATCGCGACCGGCCGGGAGAGGATCTCGGCGGCACGGGAGGCGGCTCCGGAGGCAGCGGGGGAGGCGGCCGGGGATGTGGCGGGGGCGGTCACGCGAGGCACTCCTGGGGGACGGCGACGGGTGGGATACTCATCGGTATGTGCAACGTACATACGCGGCAACAACCGCGTACAGCGCACACATCCCACTGAGCCGCGCAATCCCCTGTGATCCTGGCCACCGACATGGCAGAAGCCCGCCCCACAGATCGTGGGACGGGCTTCATGTCGAGCGCCGGGCAGGCCTTGCACCTGCATCTCCCCGCAGGAAGCGGGACGTCTTTCCTTGGACCACCAACGCGTAGTCGGGCGACGGGAGTTCACGTCGACCGGCTCTGGATCAAGCATACCGCAGGAAAACACCGGGGGCGGCCACCCCCTGTCTCCAGGAAGTGCCGCCCCCGGCAAGGACGTTGACCAACCGTCGGGCCTTACGGCCCGGGTCGATCAGAAGTCCATGTCACCGCCGGGCATACCGCCACCGGCAGGCGCGGCGGACTTCTCCGGCTTGTCGGCGATGACGGCCTCGGTGGTGAGGAAGAGCGCGGCGATGGAGGCCGCGTTCTGCAGGGCGGAGCGCGTGACCTTCGCCGGGTCGATGATGCCCTCGGCGATCATGTCGACGTACTCACCGGTCGCGGCGTTCAGGCCGTGGCCGATCGGGAGGTTGCGGACCTTCTCGACGATGACGCCGCCTTCGAGACCACCGTTGACGGCGATCTGCTTGAGCGGGGCCTCCAGGGCGAGCCGCACGGCGTTGGCGCCGGTCGCCTCGTCACCGGACAGGTCCAGCTTCTCGAAGACGCTGGAGGCCTGGATGAGCGCCACGCCGCCACCGGCGACGATGCCCTCTTCGACGGCCGCCTTGGCGTTGCGCACGGCGTCCTCGATGCGGTGCTTGCGCTCCTTGAGCTCGACCTCGGTCGCGGCACCGGCCTTGATGACGGCGACGCCACCGGCGAGCTTCGCCAGGCGCTCCTGGAGCTTCTCGCGGTCGTAGTCCGAGTCGCTGTTCTCGATCTCGGCGCGGATCTGGTTGACCCGGCCCTGAACCTGCTCGGAGGAGCCGGCACCGTCGACGATGGTGGTCTCGTCCTTGGTGATGACGACCTTGCGGGCACGGCCCAGGAGGTCGATGGAGGTGTTCTCGAGCTTGAGACCGACCTCCTCGGAGATGACCTCGCCACCGGTGAGGATGGCGATGTCGTTCAGCATCGCCTTGCGGCGGTCGCCGAAGCCCGGGGCCTTGACGGCGACGGACTTGAAGGTGCCGCGGATCTTGTTGACGACCAGGGTCGACAGGGCCTCGCCCTCGACGTCCTCGGCGATGATCAGCAGCGGCTTGCCCGACTGCATGACCTTCTCCAGGAGCGGGAGCAGGTCCTTGACGGAGCCGATCTTGGAGTTGGCGATCAGGATGTAGGGGTCGTCGAGCGACGCCTCCATCCGCTCCATGTCGGTGGCGAAGTACGCCGAGATGTAGCCCTTGTCGAAGCGCATACCCTCGGTGAGCTCGAGCTCGAGACCGAAGGTCTGGGACTCCTCGACGGTGATGACGCCTTCCTTGCCGACCTTGTCCATCGCCTCGGCGATGAGCTCGCCGATCTGGGTGTCGGCGGCGGAGATGGAGGCCGTGGAGGCGATCTGCTCCTTGGTCTCGACATCCTTGGCCTGCTCAAGGAGAGCGGCGGAGACGGCCTCGACGGCCTTCTCGATACCGCGCTTGAGGGCCATCGGGTTGGCACCGGCGGCTACGTTGCGCAGGCCTTCCTTGACGAGGGCCTGGGCGAGCACGGTCGCGGTGGTCGTACCGTCACCGGCGACGTCGTCCGTCTTCTTGGCGACTTCCTTGACCAGCTCGGCGCCGATCTTCTCGTACGGGTCCTCGAGCTCGATCTCCTTGGCGATGGAGACACCATCGTTGGTGATCGTGGGGGCGCCCCACTTCTTCTCGAGGACGACGTTGCGGCCCTTGGGGCCGAGCGTCACCTTGACGGCGTCCGCGAGCTGGTTCATGCCGCGCTCGAGGCCGCGCCGCGCCTCCTCGTCGAACGCGATGATCTTGGCCATGTGAAGTGGTCCCTCCAGGACTGGGGGTGATTCCTTCGGACCGCGCCCGCGCCCGCGACGGACGGCTCGCCTGCCGCGTGGGTTCCTTCCCCACCCGGCTTGCGGGCCTCACCGACCCGGTCCTTCGTTGTCACTCTCACCTTCAGAGTGCTAACGCCAATGATTAGCACTCGGCATGGTCGAGTGCAAGCGGCTGTCGAAGACCGGACACGGGTTGCCTGCGGCGGGCGGGCGGGGTGGGACGCCGTTCGCCTGCGGCCCGGCGGGGGTCGATCGCGCAGTTCCCCGCGCCCCTGGGGGCTGCAGGCAGCCGTACCGCGATGGGCCGCCGACCACCCTGGCGGGCCGGGTGCAGGCCCGGTGGGGGCTGGTCGCGCAGTTCCCAGTGCCCCTGAGTGGGAACCGTGAACGCGGGGAACGCACCAGGGGGTGGGACGGTCCGCCGACAGGCGGGTGCGGGCCGGTGGGGGCTGGTCGCGCAGTTCCCCGCGCCCCTGGGTGGGGACGGTGTACGGACCTTTGGACGCGCACAGCCACCCCGCGCCCCTGGGTAGGGACGGTGGACGCACCTTTAGACGCGCACGGCCCCCGCACGCCGGAGCGCGCGACACGATGTGCCCGCAGCCGCCGACGGCGTGAAGGGGGCGGGGTGGGGGGGTGTCCGCCCGCAGCGGCCGGCGTCCGGTACCGGGTGCTGTTCAAGGGGGCGAGCCGCCGGACCGAGGACGGACACCCCCCACCCCGCACCCGACCCACCCACCGAACCCGAAGCGATTAGGGGCGCGGGGAACTGCGCAAAGAACGCCCGCCCCCACCGAACCCGCGCATGCCAGAGGGCCCGTACCCATGACTCCCCAGGGGTACGAGCCCTCCGATTGAAGAACGAAGAACGACGCTGTTGTTACCCGGCGCGTGCTTCAGCCTGTCGCGAGACGGACCATGTCCGCCTGCGGCCCCTTCTGGCCTTGCGAGATCTCGAATTCGACCCGCTGGCCCTCTTCAAGGGTGCGGTAGCCGTCCATCTGAATCGCGCTGTAGTGGACGAATACATCCGCACCACCGTCGACCGCGATGAAGCCGTACCCCTTCTCCGCGTTGAACCACTTGACGGTGCCCTGAGCCATGCCTAACTCCCCTATTACTGGCCCTTGCACGGACCCGCACTTCGCGGGTCCGGGTCAGACCTCACCCCCCACATGGTTGGGGGCGTGCGCCGGAACGCGTCGACCGCGGCTGAATGTATCTGTCCAACTGCCGTCTGCAACAGGTCAATCGGACGAGAATTCTGGACGGAAGGGGTCCGGAATGTAGCGAGAATTCGCCTGAATTCGGGGCAAGTCGGGCCCCATAAAGTACGCATAAGGCACATAAGACGCACACACTTTGGCTACTTCTCATCGCCTGCGAAGCAAGAGCTCATATGCGTGCGGCATGAAGAGAGCCGCAGCTTCCCCAACTGTACCGCGCTCAACCATAGAGAATTGCCCCCTCCGCTTCTCTCGCGGAGAGGGCAATCAGATGAACACTCGGTCATTACCATTACCGACGGTAATGACCGGTCATACGGTCACCCTCCGGCGACGGCCGGAATGATGGAGACGCCGGCCCCGTCGGGCGTGGTCGTCTCAAGGCCCTGCTCGAACCGCACGTCGTCGTCGTTCACGTACACGTTGACGAACCGCCGCAGCTTGCCCTGGTCGTCCAGGACCCGGGCCGCGATACCGGTGTGGTTCTTCTCCAGATCCGCGATGACCTCGGCGAGGGTCGCACCCTCGGCCTGGACCTCGGCCTGTCCGCCGGTGTAGGTGCGCAGGATGGTGGGGATACGGACGGAAACACTCATGCTCTAGACCTCCGGTCAGGTGGCGCACCCAGGGGCGCGGGGAACTGCACGACTGTGCGACGACGCGACTACGCGACTACGCGAGACCAGCCTCGCGGAACGAGTCCAGGTTGGGACGGATCGTGGCGGTGAGCCCCGTACCCGCGACCGCGTCCAGCGTCTTCAGACCGTCACCGGTGTTCAGCACGACAGTCGTCAGCGAGGGATCCAGCAGACCGTTCTCGATCAGCTTCTTCGTCACACCCACGGTCACGCCACCGGCCGTCTCCGCGAAGATGCCCTCGGTCCGCGCCAGCAGCTTGATCGCGTCCACGACCTGCTCGTCGTTCACGTCCTCCACCGCACCGCCGGTGCGGCGCGCGATGTCCAGCACGTAGGGGCCGTCCGCCGGGTTCCCGATGGCGAGGGACTTGGCGATGGTGTTGGGCTTCTGCGGCCGTACGACGTCGTGGCCCGCCTTGTACGCGACGGACACCGGCGAGCATCCCTCGGCCTGCGCGCCGAAGATCTTGTACGGCCGGTCCTCGACGAGCCCGAGCTTGATCAGCTCCTGGAGCCCCTTGTCGATCTTGGTGAGCTGCGAGCCGGAGGCGATGGGGACCACGAGCTGGTCGGGCAGCCGCCACCCGAGCTGCTCGCAGATCTCGTACGCCAGGGTCTTGGACCCCTCCGCGTAGTACGGCCGCAGGTTGACGTTGACGAAGCCCCAGCCCTCGCCGGCCGGGTCGCCGATCAGTTCGGAGCAGAAGCGGTTCACGTCGTCGTAGTTGCCCTCGATGCCGACGAGCTCGCCGCCGTAGATCGCGGCCATGACGACCTTGCCCTGCTCCAGGTCGTGCGGGATGAACACGCAGGAGCGGAAGCCTGCCCGCGCCGCGGCGGCGCCGACCGCACCGGCGAGGTTGCCGGTGGAGGAGCAGGAGAGGGTGGTGAAACCGAAGGCGCGAGCGGCCTCGATGGCCTGGGCGACGACGCGGTCCTTGAAGGAGTGCGTCGGGTTGCCGGAGTCGTCCTTGATGTACAGGCCGCCGGTGACGCCGAGCTCGCGGGCGAGGTTGTCGGCCTTGACGAGGTGGGTCCAGCCGGGGTTGATGTTGGGCTTGTCCGCCACGTCCGCGGGGACGGGCAGCAGCGGTGCGTAACGCCAGATGTTCGCGGGTCCCGCCTCGATCTGCTTGCGGAGCTCCTCGGTTTCGTAGGCCGAGAAGTCGTACGCGATCTCGAGCGGGCCGAAACACTCCTCGCAGGCGAAGACCGGGCCGAGCGGCACGCGGTGACCGCACTCGCGGCAGCTGAGAGCCGCGGCGGGGCCGAGGTCTACGGTGGTTTCGGTGGTGCTTGCAACAGTCTGCGCAGCCATGGAGGCGAGGCCCTTTCCTCATCTTCCTCACGACGCACTTCGCCGTGAGACGGATTTGGCACCTTCCCGAATCGGGAGCCTCGCGGGACGATCATCAACGATCGCTACGAGAACCGACTGGAGGGTTGCCGGGGCTTCATCGGGCCGTATCCCTCTGCCCCTCTGGATGAGCGGTATGAAGTTGTGAACGGCGGGCCATCCCGGACATGCGATGGTCATCCGCGTTGTTCAAGACTGTAACCGACGACCTGGACAGTTGAGAGGGTCGTCCGAACCGCGAGATGACTACATCCATCAGCCGCTTCCGCGGCGGGCACGCAGAGGAGCCGCGCACTGTGCTGAACGAAGTCGAGCGCTGGCTGGCCACCCGTTCCTGGTCCGTGACCGATCGCCCGCTCCACAGGATCATGGCAGCGAAACGGGGCACGGGCCGCACGGTCAGCGTTGTTCTGCCCGCGCTCAACGAGGAGGAGACGGTCGGTGACATCGTCTCCGTGATCCGTCACGACCTCATGCAGCAGGTTCCGCTGGTCGACGAGATCGTCGTCGTCGACTCGGGATCGACGGACCGCACGTCCGAGGTGGCCGCCGCGGCCGGCGCGAGGGTCGTCCACCGCGACGACATCCTCCCGCGCATCCCGGCCGTGCCCGGCAAGGGCGAGGTGCTGTGGCGCTCCCTCCTCGCCACCAGCGGGGACATCGTCTGTTTCATCGACGCCGACCTGAAGGAGTTCTCCTCGGACTTCGTCTCCGGCATCGTCGGTCCGCTGCTCACCGATCCCGGGGTCGACCTGGTCAAGGGCATGTACGACCGTCCCCTGGGCGGCGCCGCCGGACAGGGTGGCCGGGTCACCGAGCTCATGGCGCGCCCGCTGCTGAACATGCACTGGCCGCAGCTGGCCGGTTTCGTGCAGCCGCTGGGCGGCGAGTACGCGGCCCGCCGCAGCCTCCTGGAACAGCTCCCGTTCCCCGTCGGCTACGGCGTCGAGCTCGGCATGCTGGTCGACGCCCTGCATCTGGTGGGCCTGGACGCCCTCGCCCAGGTCGACGTCGGTGTGCGCAAGCACCGCCACCAGGACGGCCAGGCCCTGGGCCGGATGTCCGCCGCGATCTACCGCACCGCCCAGCTCCGGCTGGCCCGCGGCCATATGATCCGGCCCTCCCTCACCCAGTTCGAGCGGGGCCGGGACGGCTTCGAACCGCGTACGTACTCCGTGGACACGGAGGAACGGCCGCCGATGGTGGAGATCGCGGAGTACGCGAAGCGGAAGGTCGCGTGACCGGAGCACGCGTTCCGTATACGGCTCCCCACTGAGCGCAACCGTACGTTTGAGCGGTTCCGGACCGGGCTAGGTTGAGGCGTATGGCTTCCACGCACGGCGCTGCTCACCAGGTGCTGGTCGCGTCCAATCGCGGCCCGGTCTCGTACGAAATGGGCGAGGACGGCTCGCTGAACGCAAAACGCGGCGGCGGCGGGCTCGTCTCCGGTCTGTCGGCGATCGGGCCGGACGCGGGCGCACTGTGGGTGTGCTCGGCACTGTCCGACGGCGACCGCGAGGCGGTACGGCAGGGGGTGGGCGAGGACGGCGTCCGGATGCTCGCGATCCCGGCCGACGTGCACGCCGACGCGTACAACGGCATCGCGAACTCGGTGCTGTGGTTCGTCCACCACCTCCTCTACCAGACCCCGCTGGAGCCGGTCTTCGACGCGGAGTTCCGGCGGCAGTGGGCGTCGTACGAGACGTACAACCGCGCCTTCGCTCAGGCGCTCGCCGAGGAGGCGGCGCAGGGGGCTGCGGTCCTGGTGCAGGACTACCACCTGTGTCTGGTGCCGGGGATGCTGCGGGAGCTGCGCCCCGACCTGCGCATCGCCCACTTCTCGCACACGCCGTGGGCGCCGGTGGACTACTTCCGGATGCTGCCGGACGACATCGCGTCCCAGCTGCTGCGGGGCATGCTGGGCGCCGACCGGCTCGGTTTCCTCACCCGCCGCTGGGCGGACGCCTTCACGGCCTGCGCCACGGAGTTCACGGGCGGCCTCGGGGACACGGAGATCGGCGTGCACGGCCTGGGCGCGGACGCGGACTTCCTGCGCGAGCGGGCGCACCAGCAGGACGTGCACGAGCGGATGGTGGCGCTGCGCGAGGAGATCGGCGAGGGCCGCAGGACGATCGTGCGGGTGGACCGGACCGAGCTGTCGAAGAACATCGTGCGGGGAATGCTCGCCTACCGGCGGCTGCTGGAGTCACGGCCCGAGTGGCGTGAGCGGGTCGTGCACGTGGCGTTCGCGTACCCCTCCCGACAGGACCTCGCCGTGTACCGGGACTACACGGCCGAGGTGCAGCGGGTGGCGGACGAGATCAACGACGTTTTCGGCACGCCCGGCTGGACCCCGGTCGTGCTGCACGTCAAGGACGACTTCGCACGGTCCCTCGCCGCGTACCGGCTGGCGGACGTGGCGCTGGTCAACCCGATCCGGGACGGCATGAACCTGGTCGCGAAGGAGGTGCCGGTGGTCTCCGACGAGGGGTGCGCGCTGGTGCTGTCGCGGGAGGCGGGGGCGTACGAGGAACTGGGTGAGGACGCGATCGTGGTCAACCCGTACGACGTGGAGCAGACGGCGACGGCACTGCACGAGGCCCTGACGATGCCTGCGGGCGAACGGGCCGAACACGCGAAGAGGCTCGCCGCGGCGGCGACGGCACTGCCACCGGCGCAGTGGTTCCTGGACCAGCTGAACGCGCTGAACGGATGAGCATGAGCCTGCCGACGCCCAGCACCGCCGCCGGCCGGGACGGCCTCCGGGCCCTCCTCGCGGACCCCGGCAGGGCGGTGATCGGCCTCGACTTCGACG
Organism: Streptomyces sp. NPDC031225; assembly: GCF_055570355.1. NCBI lineage: Bacteria > Bacillati > Actinomycetota > Actinomycetes > Kitasatosporales > Streptomycetaceae > Streptomyces > Streptomyces sp. NPDC031225. The sequence continues at coordinate 251,638 of NZ_JBVIHJ010000007.1, forward strand.
GAACGCTCGCGCCGATCGTCGCGGACCCGGAGCAGGCGCGGGCCCACCCGGAGGCGGTCTCGGCCCTCGCGGCCCTGGCCCCGAAGGTGGCGTCCGTCGCGGTCGTCACCGGCCGCCCGGCCGAGGTCGCGGTCCGCTACGGCGGCTTCGCGGACGTCCCCGGCCTGGAGCACCTGACCGTGCTCGGCCACTACGGCGCGGAGCGCTGGGACGCGGCGACGGGCAAGGTCACGGCCCCGGAACCGCACCCGGGCGTGGCCGCGGTCCGCGCCGCACTGCCGTCCCTCCTCGACGGCACCGGCGCGTGGATCGAGGAGAAGGGCGGCCGGGCGGTGGCCGTCCACACCCGCCGGGCCCCGGACCCCCAGGCGACCTTCGACACCCTCCGCGCCCCCCTCACCGCGCTGGCCACCGCACACGGCCTGATCGTCGAGCCCGGCCGCCTGGTCCTGGAACTGCGTCCCCCAGGCATGGACAAGGGAGTGGCACTCCTGACCCACGTCCGCGACCTGTCCGCCGGCTCCGTCCTCTACGCCGGCGACGACCTGGGCGACCTCCCGGCCTTCACCGCGGTGGACGCCCTCCGCGGCACGGGCACCCCGGGCCTCCTGGTGTGCAGCGGCAGCGACGAAGTGACGGAACTGAGAAAGCGCGCGGACCTGGTGGTGGACGGCCCGGGGGGTGTGGTGGCCCTGCTGAACACTCTGGCGGAACACCTCGGGTAATCCAGCCCCTCCGGCGTTTGAGGAGCGGGGGTCCAGGGGGCGGAGCCCCTTGGAACGGACGGGACGGGTAGGGGCGGCGGGGGCGAGAAAAAGCCCCTACCGCTCCGACCGCCGAGCGTCCCGCACCCTCCGCAGCCGATTCACCGTCACCGGATCGAAGGCCAGAGCCCGCGCATCATCCAGCAACGCGTTCAGCAGCTGGTAGTAGCGAACCGGCGCCAGCCCCAGCTCCTCCCGTATCGCCCGCTCCTTCGCACCGGGCCCGGCGAAGCCACGACGCTCCAGCGCGAGAACGTCCCGCTCCCTACGGTCCAGCTCCGGATGCTCCATGCCGAAAACCGTAACCCCCGCCACTGACAGTGACTACGGCTACTCCGCGTTCTGCGCGGTCAGCTGGAGCGCGCGCAGCACCTCGGCAGGACTCCCGTCCGGACCGACCGCGGACCCGATCCGCTTCTTGACGGCCGCGCTGACCGAGGCCCAGGACGTCTTCCCGACGGGAGGCAGCTCGGAGTCGGGCAGGGCGTCGAGGAAGGGCTTGAGGTCGGCGTCCGCGGAGTCCCCGCTCATGGCCGAGGACGCGGAGTTGGTGACCGGCAGCAGGTCGTACTTCCGCGAGAAGGCGAGCACGTTCTTCTCGCTGTAGACGAAGTCGAGGAAGTCGCCCACCTGTTCGGCGTGCCCGTTCTTCTTGAACGCCATCATCCAGTCGGCCACGCCCATGGAGTTCTTGGTTGGCCCATCGACGCCCGGCATGGGCACCATGCCGAACTTCACCCCCTTCGCGGCGGCGATCTTCATCAGCGCGGGGTGTCCGTTGAGCATCCCGACGTCCCCGGCGGCGAACGCCGAGAACGCCGTGGCCCGGTTCAGGTTCTCGGGCGCGACGGGGCCGGTCAGCCCCTTGCCGACGAGGTCGTCCTTGAGCCAGGTCAGCGTCGCGAGGTTCTCGTCGGAGTCGATGCCGTACGTCCCGACGGAGTTGACGTATCCGCCGCCTCCGCTCAGCAGCCACTGCATGGTCTCGGCCTGCGCCTCCTCCGGCCCGAGGGGCAGCGCGTACGGGTATTTCACCCCGGCGGCCTTCAGCGCCTCGGCGTCGGCGGCGAGCTGCTTCCACGTCTTCGGCGGGGTGAGCCCGGCGTCGGCGAAGAGGGTCTTGTTGTAGAAGAGCAGCCGGGTGGAGGCGGCGAACGGCATCCCGTACTGGATCCCGTTGATCTGCCCCGCGGAGCCGAGCTGTCCGGCGAAGTCGGCCTGTTCCCGGATGCCGATCAGGTCGTCGGCCTTGTACAGCAGTTTCTTGTCGGCGTAGTCGGCGTACGCGCCGATCTGCGCCATGTCGGGTGCCTTCCCGGCGTCGACCAGCTCCCTGACCTTGCGGTCGACGTCGGTCCAGGAGTAGACGCTGACGTCGATCCGCACGCCGTCGTGCTTGGCCTCGTACTCCTTGACGAGCTCGTCCCAGTACTTCTGGGAGCTGTCGGCCGGGCTGTCGCCGTAGTCGGCGGCGACCAGCTTCAGCGTCACCTCGTCCGGTCCGCCGCCCAGTCCGCAGCCGCCCAGGACCGCCGTCATGCCCAGTGCGGACACCGCCGCGATCGTTTCCGTCCTACGCCGCCGCACCGACAACCGCCCCACACTCATGTTCGAAACTTTTCGAAAAGTCATACATATCTCCGCCCTCAGGTCTACACCACGTGAGTGGACTAGACCTCTTGCGGGTCAACGGGTCACACTGTCCCCGTGAGACATGTCATCGCCCTCGACGTGGGCGGCACCGGGATGAAAGCGGCCCTGATCGGCGCGGACGGCGCGCTGCTGCACCAGGCCCGCCGCGCGACCGGCCGTGAGCGCGGACCGGACGCCGTGATCGACGGCATACTCGGCTTCGCCGCCGAGCTGCGCGCGTACGGCGCCGAGCACTTCGGTGCCCCCGCCCTCGCGGCGGGCGTCGCCGTCCCCGGCATCGTCGACGAGGAACAGGGCATCGCGGTCTACTCCGCCAACCTGGGCTGGGGGGACCTCCCGCTGCGCGCCCTGCTCGCCGACCGCCTCGGCGGCGTCCCCGTCGCCCTCGGCCACGACGTCCGCACCGGCGGCCTCGCGGAGGGCCGCATCGGCGCGGGCCGGGGCGCCGACCGCTTCCTCTTCGTCCCCCTGGGCACCGGCATCGCGGGGGCGATCGGCATCGCGGGGCGGGTCGAGGCGGGCGCCCACGGTTTCGCGGGCGAGATCGGCCACATCGTCGTACGCCCGAACGGCCTGCCCTGCCCGTGCGGGCAGCGGGGCTGCCTGGAGCGGTACGCGTCCGCGGCGGCCGTGTCGCAGGCCTGGGCCTCGGCCACCGGGACCCCGGAGGCGGACGCGGCGGACTGCGCGAAGGCGGTGGAGGCCGAGGACCCGAAGGCCCTAAAGGTCTGGCACGACGCCGTGGCCGGCCTGGCGGACGGCCTGGTCACCGCCCTCACCCTCCTGGACCCCCGCACCCTGATCATCGGCGGCGGCCTCGCGGAGGCGGGGGACACCCTGTTCACACCACTGCGGGAGGCGGTCCGAAGCCGGGTCACCTTCCAGAAACTCCCGGCGATCGTCCCAGCGGCCCTGGGCGACACGGCGGGCTGCCTGGGCGCGGGCCTGCTGGCCTGGGATCTCCTGAACAAGACCGACGGTACGGAGGTAACTCCCTGATGGCAGCCCACTCAGGGGCGCGGGACAGCGCTGAATCTGCGGCTACCGCCGCGCGAGCGCGACCAGCCACGGCGCTCCCGCACCCCGCGACGGCCGGAACCCCCCTGGTGCTCTCCGGTGCCGACGTGGTCCTGCCCACAGGAACCGTCAAGAACGGCCAAGTCGTCATCGAGGGCACGCGAATCACCGGAACCGCCCCGGAGAACGCCCAAGTCATCGACGTAACCAACCACTGGCTCGTCCCAGGCTTCGTGGACCTCCACAACCACGGCGGCGGCGGCGCCTCGTTCACGTCGGGCACTCCCGAGGAGATCCTCAAGGGAATCCACACCCACCGCCTCCACGGCACCACCACCCTCGTCGCCTCCACCGTCACCGGCGACATGGACTTCCTCGCCCAGCGGGCCGGCCTGCTGAGCGAACTCGCCGAGCAGGGCGACGTCGCCGGCATCCACTTCGAGGGCCCGTTCATCTCCCCCTGCCGCAAGGGCGCGCACGCGGAGGCACTGCTGCGCGACCCCGACCCCGCGGAGGTCCGCAAGCTGATCGACGCGGCGCGCGGACAGGCCAGGATGGTCACGCTCGCCACCGAACTCCCCGGCGGCATCGACTCGGTACGGCTTCTCGCCGAACACGGTGTCATCGCGGCGATCGGGCACACGGACGCGACGTACGAGCAGACGGTGGAGGCCATCGACGCGGGCGCGACCGTCGCCACCCACCTCTTCAACGCGATGCCGCCCCTGGGCCACCGCGCCCCGGGCCCCATCGCCGCCCTCCTGGAGGACGAGCGGATCACGGTCGAGCTCATCAACGACGGCACGCATCTGCACCCGGCCGCACTGCAGTTGGCGTTCCACCGCGCGCGGGCGGACCGTGTGGCGTTCATCACGGACGCGATGGACGCGGCCGGCTTCGGCGACGGGCGTTACATGCTCGGCCCGCTGGAGGTCGAGGTCAGTGAAGGCGTCGCCCGCCTGGTCGAGGGAGGCTCGATCGCGGGCTCCACGCTCACCCTGGACCGCGCCTTCAAGCGGGCGGTGACCGTGGACCGGCTCCCGGTGCGGGACGTCGTCGCCGCGATCTCCGCGAACCCGGCCCGGCTGCTCGGCATGGCCGACCGCATCGGTTCGCTGGAGCCGGGCAAGGACGCCGACCTGGTCCTTCTCGACCGTCAATTCGACCTCAAAGGCGTCATGCGCCGGGGTGAATGGGTGGTCGGTCCACAACTGGGCTGATGTGTCCCGCTGTTGGGGGCGGCGGTGTCCTGGGACACTGAACGGGCTCATTCGTCTGTGGGGGAGGTCGGCCCAGGTGATCCTCACGGTCACGCTGAACACCGCTCTCGACATCACCTACCGCGTACCGGTGTTGTTGCCGCACACCAGCCACCGGGTCACCGAGGTCGCCGAACGTCCGGGCGGCAAGGGGCTGAACGTGGCCCGGGTGCTCGCGGCGCTCGGCCACGAGGTGACCGTCACCGGCTTCACGGGCGGCGCGACGGGCCGCATCGTCCAGGAGCAACTCGCAGCCGTACCGGGCCTGGTGGACGCCCTCGTCCCGGTCAGCGGCCCGACCCGGCGCACGATCGCCGTGGTGGACGAACGCTCCGGCGACACCACCCAGCTCAACGAGGCGGGCCCGACGGTGACATCGGCCGAGTGGTCGGCCTTCCAGGAGGCGTACGAGGATCTCGTCCCGTCCGTCACGGCGGTGGCCCTGTGCGGGAGTCTGCCGCCGGGGGTGCCGGTGGGGGCGTACGCGGGCCTGGTCCGGGCGGCCAGGACGGCCGGGGTGCCGGTGCTCCTGGACACCAGCGGGGAGGCACTGCGCCGCGGGGTCGCCGCCCGCCCCGACATCATCAAGCCGAACGCCGACGAACTGGCCGAACTGACCGGCTCCCACGAGCCGTTGCGCGCGACGCGGGACGCCCGCCGCAGGGGCGCGCAGTCCGTGATCGCGTCCCTGGGCAAGGAGGGCCTCCTCGCCGCGACCCCCGAGGGCCGCTGGCGTGCCGCTCCCCCGACCCCGGTCCACGGCAATCCGACGGGCGCCGGCGACTCGGCGGTGGCGGGCCTGCTGTCGGGTCTGGCGGAGCGGCTGCCCTGGCCGGACCGGCTGTCCCGGGCGGTCGCCCTGTCCGCCGCGACCGTACTGGCCCCGGTGGCGGGCGAGTTCGACCGCGCGGCCTACGAGGAACTGCTGGGACGGGTCACGGTGACGAAGGAGGCCGACGCGGCCTGAAACCGTCCTTGGCCGAGAAAAACTCTTTCCCCCCATGTCGACCGGGTGATCAGATCATCACTTGTCCGCTACATGACCAAGAGCGGAAGACATAAGGGGAACCTCAAGCATGCTCAAGAAAAGTCTGACCATGGTGGCTCTGACCGGCGCGTTGCTCGGCGGCGCCCTTGCCACACCGGCAGCGGCGGCCGACCCCAAGACCTGTCCGCAGGGAAAGTTCTGCGGATGGTCGGGGAAGGACAGGACCGGGACCAGGACGGTCTACTCCGAAAGGCCCGGCTGCTACCCTCTCGACCACATTGCCAAGTCCCTCTCGAACCAGACTTCTTACACTCTGGTTTTCTGGAAGGCCACCCTCGGCTGTGCCACCGGCACCAAGCTGGTCACTCTGAAGCCAGGCACCTACTCGGACAACCCTGGCAGCGCCAACTCGGTTGAGATCTACGGCTGAGGTGCGCCAAAAGCGCTCGCCCTGAAGTTCACGATGTTCGACAGCCGCCGGGAGCCAGCGCCTCCGGCGGCTTTCGGGCCTCTGCCTACGCCTCTACTGGTCGACGTTCTCCGTGACGGAGAACTGGTCGAGCAGGGCGTTGCACTGGTTGCCCTGCTCGCACGAAAGCTGAACCGTGTTGGTGCCCTTGTTCAGGGAGACCTGGGCCCAGGTGGTCTGCCAGCCCTTTTCCCAGTCGCCCTTGGGAAGCCCGCCGAAGTTCTTCATGTTCAGCGGTCGGGCGGCGTCCTTCCCGTTGATCGTCAGCGTCCCGTCGGCGTCGACGCCGGGGATGCTGTAGCGGACGTAGAGCCGATAGGTGCCGGCCTTCTGGATGCCGTTGACAGTCCAGGTGACCGAGGCGCCGACCTGGTTGAAGCCCTGTACGTAGACGCCGCCGTCGGCCTTGGCACCCTTCACGTCGGACGCGAGACTCGCGCCGCCCGCCAGGCGCATCGTCTTCGTGTCCGCCTTCGGGAGCTCGGCCTTGTCCGACGACGATGCCGACGCACTCGGCTCGGAGCTCTGTGACGCACTCGGAGTCGCAGCCGCGTTGTCGCTGCTGTCGTCCTTCTTGTCGCCGCCCATCATCGCGACGCCGATGCCGATGACCACCGCGGCGACCACCGCGATCGCGCCGATCAGCAGGCCCTTGGTGTTGGGGCCGCTGCCCCGGCCGCCGCCACCGCTGTAGCCGGGCATGGGCTGCTGGCTGGTGGGGGCGCCGCCCGGGAAGGTCTCGGGGGCCGCGTAGTGGGCGGCTGCGGGCTGACCGTAGGTGCCCTGCTGCTGCGGGACCTGGCCGTACGGGCCGTTCGGCGCGGCCGGTGCCTGCTGCTGGCCGTACTGCCGCTGGCCGACCGAACGCGACCGGTTGGCGGAGTTCGGGTAGCCGTAGCCGTAGCCGCCGCCGGACGGCGGCTGGGCGCCGTTGGCCTGGCCGTCGGCGTAGAGGTAGCCGAACGGGTCTTCGTCCTCGGGCGTGCTCGCGCCGTTGTTGCCGGACGTCATCCCTTGGTACTCCTCAGCAGGTGCGGATCGGATGCGATACGTGCAGTCGGAATGGCGAGCCTACCCGCTTCTGATGGCCCAAACGGGTGACTCGGATCGCATCGGCTCGCTGACCTGGGGATCAACCCGCGCGTCTGTGCTGTTTGGGACGAGATCGTTTCTCGATGTACATCCGCTCGTCGGCGGACTTCAGCACTTCGTCCGCGGTCATGCCGCAGTGCGCCCAGCCGATGCCGAAGCTGGCACCGACCCGGACGGCCCGTCCTTCGGCGCGGATGGGCTGGATTATCTCGTTGCGAAGACGTACGGCGAGGTCAGCTGCGTCGGCCTTGCCGAGCCCGTTGGCGAGGATCACGAACTCGTCGCCGCCGAGCCGGGCCACGGTGTCGCCGTCGCGCACGCACTGGGACAGCCGTCTGGCGACCTCGATGAGCACCGCGTCACCCGCGTTGTGCCCGAACCGGTCGTTGATCGACTTGAAGCCGTCGAGGTCGCAGAAGAGCACCGCGAGCCCCTTGGTGCCGTCGTCGCGCTCCCCCTGGGGGGCGACGGTGTGCACATGGTGGTCGAAGCCGTCGTACACCTCGGCGGCGCCGCCTGGGAAGTCGAAGCCGTGGCCGTTCGCGTCGAAGGCCGGGTGCCCGAAGGCGGCGTCCACGGACTCCAGCTCCCCCGCGTGGGTGGAGCGCTGACAGAGCCGGGAGGAAAGGCGCGTCCGCAGCTCGGCGGAGTTCGGCAGGCCGGTCAGGGAGTCGTGGGAGGCGCGGTGGGCGAGCTGGAGCTCGCGGCGCTTGCGCTCCTCTATGTCCTCGACGTGCGTGAGCAGGAAGCGCGGCCCGTCGGCGGCGTCGGCGACGACGGAGTTGCGCAGGGACACCCAGACGTAGGTGCCGTCCCGGCGCCCGAGGCGGAGTTCGGCCCGTCCGCCCTCCGCCGAGGTCCGCAGCAGGGTGCCTATGTCCTCGGGGTGGACGAGGTCGGAGAAGGAGTAGCGGCGCATCGCGGACGCGGGGCGGCCGAGCAGCCGGCACAGGGCGTCGTTGGTGCGCAGGATCCGGCCGTGCTGGTCGCCGCCCATCTCGGCGATGGCCATGCCGGAGGGGGCGTACTCGAAGGCCTGCCGGAAGCTTTCCTCGCTGGCCCTGAGCGCCTGCTGTTCCCTTTCGAGCCTGACCAGTGCGCGCTGCATGTTCGCGCGTAGACGCGCGTTGCTGATCGCGATGGCGGCCTGGAACGCGTACATCTGGAGCGCTTCGCGTCCCCATGCGCCCGGTCGGCGGCCGTTGCGCGGCCGGTCCACGGACAGGACGCCGATCAGTTCGCCGCACTGGCCGCCGCTCTGCGCGCTCGGCGTGTACATCGGCGCGAACAGCCGGTCGGAGGGGTGCCACTCGTCCTCGAAACGGGGCGCGGGCCCGTCGGTGTACCACTGCGGTACGTCGTCGTCGTCGAGGACCCAGCCCTCGGTGTGCGGGATGAAGACCAGGTCGCCCCAGGTCTCCCCCATGCTCAGCCGGCGCTCCCAGGAGTCGCGGGAGCCCACCCGGCCGGTGATCAGCGCCTCGGCCGCCTGGTTGCCGGAGAAGGCGGCCACCACGAGGTCGCCGTCGGGGCGCACGAGATTGACGCACGCCAGCTCGTAGCCCAGTGCCTGGGTCACGCCGTTCGCGACTGTCTGCAGTGTGTCCGCGAGGCTGCGGGCCGTGTTCATGTCGGCCATGACCTGGTGCAGCTGTCGCAGGGACCCAAGCTGGACGTAAGGCTCCGACTCGGTCTCCATTGCTCGCCCTCCCCCCGAGACCTCGCAGTGAATCAAGGGTTCTGTCCTGCGTATCTCCAGTGCGGTTTCGGTGATCCGCACTGTCGGTACTTCTCCGCCACTGAATCACAGCGCGCTGCCCACTCGGTACACAGGGTCAACAATTAGTACCTCTTGTGACTCAAGTCACAGCGAAAGATGAACAATTGAGTGGGGTTTCTGCGGTTTCCCTGTGCGTTTACTGAACGCAAACTTTGGGTGTTTGTGGAAGGTGTGCGCATCTCCGCCGGTAGACCTAGGTCCGACCTCGGACGAAGGCCCGATGCGTGCTCCCCGGGCAGCCGCATAGCGTTTCGGGCATGCCCCGGACTCCCCTCGCCACCCCCGCCCCGATGATCCCCCCAGCCGCTTCCGGGCATGCTGTGGGGGTGAGCAACGAAGAGTTCCGTGCCGCCATGTCCCGGCTGGCCGCCGGCGTGGTCCTGGTGACCGCGTTCGAGCCCCCGCTCGACGCCGAAGGGCCCGGCGGCGAGGACATCGGCATGACGGCGACGGCGTTCCTGTCCGTCTCCCTGGACCCGCCTCTGGTGCTGGTCAGCCTGCGTACGGGCTCCCGCATGGACGACCTGCTCGACGAGCAGCCCCACTGGGCGGTCTCCGTCCTGTCCGAGAGCCAGCGCCACATCGCCGGCCGCTTCGCCATGAAGAACCGCATCAGCGACCGCCTCCTGTTCGAGGACATCCCCTACGTCCGCGGCGAGGCGACCGGCGCCGCACTGGTCGGCGGCGCCCTCGCCATCCTGGAGTGCCGCACGGAACAACGCGTGGAGGCCGGCGACCACACCCTGGTGATCGGCCGCGTCCTCACGGCCGCCGTCCCGAGCGCGGACGGCGGCCCCCTGGCGTATTTCCGCGGACGGTACCGGCAGTTGGGCTGAATTCCCTGGCCGCCGGCCGACGGCTCGAACTAGGGTCCCCGGATGACCTCAGCGATCTCCACACCCCGCCTCGAAGAGATCACACCCGGGAATTTCGAAACCGCCACCGGTATTCGGGTGCACCCCGAGCAGGAATTCGCGGTCTCCCCCGTGATGCAGTCCCTCGCCGAGGCATACGTGCATCCCGCGGGAGTGGCCTGGCCGCGCCTGATCGTCGACGGCGACCGCCCGGTCGGCTTCCTCATGGCCTTCCTCGACATCGACTGGCGGGCCGACGGGGGCAGCGTGCGCCGCTCCGGCCTGTGGCGGCTCAACATCGCGGCCGGTGAGCAGGGCATGGGATACGGCCGTTTCGCGGTCGAGTCCGTCGCCGCCGAACTGCGCCGCCGGGGCACGAAGGAGCTGTACGTCACCTGGCACGAGGGCCCGCACGGCCCGGCGGACTTCTATCTGAGCCTCGGCTTCCGCCGGACCGGGGAACTGAGCGGGGGCGAGACGGTGGGAGTGCTCAGCCTCGACTAGACCAGGGTGACGTCCAGTTGTGCCGCCCGCTCCGGGTCCGTGGTGATGTCGATCACGGCGATCCTGTCGTGTACGAACGTGAAGGCCAGCGTTCGCTCCACACGGCCCTCCCGGAGCACCGCGAGACCCGTGACGCCCCCGACGAGAGCCGGTACGACGACGACGTCGCGGTGCGAGTAACTGCTCGCCCCCTTGGCCACCGCCGACGCCCCCGTCGTCACCCCGGCCTCCGTGCGCACCACGACGTCCGGATCGAGGACCGCCAGCAGCCCGTCGAAGTCACCGTCACGCGCGGCGGCCAGGAAGGCGTCGACGAGCTCGCGCCGACGGGCGGTCCCGACGTCCGCGCCCTGCGCGCCCCGCACCCGTCGCCGGGCCCTGCTGGCGAGCTGGCGGGCGGCCGCCGGGCTCTTGCCGACCACGCCGGCGATCTCCTCGTACGGGACCGCGAAGAGGTCGTGGAGGACGAACGCGAGCCGTTCGGCGGGGGTGAGGGTCTCAAGGACGACGACAAGGGCGGAGCCGACCGAGTCGGCGAAGAGGGCGTCCTGTTCGGGATCGGGCGCGACGGCGGCGACCGGCGTCCCGGACTCAAGCGGCTGCTCGGCGCGGGACCTGCGGGAGCGGAGCATGTCGAGACAGACCCGCCCGACGACCGTCGTCAGCCAGCCGCCGAGGTTGTCCACCTGCCCCGCGTCGCTCCGGCTGAGCCGCACCCAGGCCTCCTGCACCGCGTCATCGGCCTCGGCGACCGACCCGAGCATCCGCTGCGCGACCGCCCGCAGCCGCCCCCGGTGCGCCTCGAAACGCTCGGCCAGGAAATCGTCGTCGCCCATGGGTCACCGCTCTCGTCGCCGTCAGCTGCCAGTCGGTTGACGGAAGAGAGGGTGGAGATGTGACACGCGTAGGCGGGAGGTGCCGTTTTTTAGGGGCGCGGGGCTGTATCGATGTGCGGCTCCGCCGCGTGAGCGCGACCCGCCACGACGGCGCCGCAGCCGATGAACAGCCCGACGCCCGGAGGCATTACCCCCAGTCCCGCCCCGTCCGCCCCCGTTTGGTGTCCGAGCGCTGCTTCTTCTCCCGAAGCCGGCGTTCGTTGATCCCGCGCGGGATGCGTGTCGCGCGGCGCGGCTTCGGCGGCGGCGCCGTGGACTCGGCGAGCAGCGCCGCGAGGCGCACGGCGGCGGTCTCACGGTTGCGCCACTGCGAACGGTGCTCGGAGGCGCGGACGGTGACTACACCGTCGACGAGCCGCCCGGCCAGCTTCTCCAGCGCCCGCTGCTTCCACACGTCGGGCAGCGCCTCGGTCCGCTCGATGTCGAAGCGCAGCTCGACCTGCGTGTCACTGGTGTTGACGTGCTGTCCGCCGGGCCCGGACGACCGCGAGAAACGCCACATGAGCTCGGCCTCGGGGAGCGAGACGGAGCCGCGGATGACATAGGGACCGGACATGAGGTCCATGTTCCCGGCTCTGTCCGGTCCACGTCACCCCAATATCGCCGGACCGCCCCTCTCTCTTGGCAAAGAAAGTAAAGACACAGGGAACCTTGGGCACCCCTCGCGGCGTTCATACGGGTAGCTGTAGCTTCAAGGCCGTACCGCCGTACATAGACGTCTTAACGAGGGAAGGACTCCCAAACCATGGCTGTAAGCCTGTCCAAGGGTGGCAACGTCTCGCTCACCAAGGAGGCCCCGGGCCTGACCGCCGTCACCGTGGGCCTCGGCTGGGACGTCCGCACGACCACCGGCACGGACTTCGACCTCGACGCCTCCGCGATCGCGGTCAACGCGGAGGGCAAGGTCTACTCGGACGGCCACTTCGTCTTCTTCAACAACAAGGAGACCCCGGACAAGACCATCGTCCACACCGGCGACAACCGCACGGGTGAGGGCGCTGGCGACGACGAGGCGATCAAGGTCAACCTCGCCGGCCTCCCGGCCGACATCGACAAGATCGTCTTCCCGGTCTCGATCTACGACGCGGAGAACCGCTCGCAGAACTTCGGCCAGGTCCGCAACGCCTACATCCGCATCCTGAACGAGGCCGGCGGCGCCGAGATCGCCCGCTACGACCTCTCCGAGGACGCGGCCACGGAGACGGCCATGGTCTTCGGCGAGCTCTACCGCAACGGCGCGGAGTGGAAGTTCCGCGCGGTCGGCCAGGGCTACGCCTCCGGCCTGGTCGGCATCGCCACGGACTTCGGCGTCAACGTCTGACGTCGACTGCACCGAGCTGAGCGGGAGCCCCTGGCCGTACCGGCCGGGGGCTCCGGCTTTCCCGCCCCTACGCCTGCGAGACGAACGCGGTCCAGGCGGCGGGGGTGAGGGTGAGGCGGGGGCCGGCGGGGTCGTTCTTGGAGTCGCGGACGTGGATGGTGCGGGGGGTTAGCGCGATCTCGACGCAGGACTCACCATCGGTGCCGCCGCTGTAACTGCTCTTGAACCAGTCCAGTGCGATCTCGACGCAGGACTCGCCGTCATTGCCGCCGCTGTAACTGCTCTTGAACCACGCCAACTCTGAGGTGTCACCGGCAACGGTCTCGCGGATCATGTTTCTCCCAGCAATTGCTCGATGAAGGCCAGCGACTCCCTCGGTGGGAGAGCCTGCGCCCGGATGGTGCCATACCGCAGTTCGATGACGCGCAGTTGTTTCGCATCCGAGGTCGGGCGGCCGTTGAACGCACCGTCGGAGCGCCCCACTACCGTGCCATCCGGGAACTTCAGCAGCTCGATCCTGCCGTCCAGCCCCGGGTGAGCGTCACTGTTCGTCGGCATGATCTGAAGTGTGACGTTACGCAACCGCCCTACCTCCAGCAGACGTTCGAGCTGCTGTCGCCAGACCATTGTGCCTCCGACCTGTCGACGCAGAGGGGCCTCTTCCAGTACGAAGTGGATGGCGGGGGCGGGGTCACGTTCGAAGACCGACTGCCGAGCCAATCGAGCAGCGACCATGCGCTCCACGTCATCCGGCGCGTACCCCGGTTGTGCCGCCTCGATCAAGGTGCGGACATGCTCCGGGGTCTGCAGCAACCCAGCGATGATGTTGCACTCGTAGACCCCGATCTCGACGGCCTGCCCCTCCAACTTGGCCAGCTCCCGAACCTTCTTCGGATACCGGACCTTCCTCACGTCCTCCTTCATCGCCGAGATGAGTCCACCCGCCCCCAGTACCTCGTCGGCCCTGTCCAGATAGTCGAGCCGAGGGATCCGCTTGCCGCCCTCGACCTTGTAGACCAGGTCCTCCCCGTACCCGACGGCCTCGCCGAACTCGGCGGCCCGCATCCCCACGGCCTCGCGCCGCAGCTTCAACTGCCGCCCCACCGTGGCGATCACGGCCACGCCCCACTCGTCGTCGGGGTCGACCTCCCACCCCGCCTCGACCGCCTCCGCCTCGCCGTCCACGCTCATCCCGCGCCCCTCCGCCGTACGTCCGTGTCCGCGACGCCCCTACCCGTACGTCCGCCCCCGACAGCCCGGACACGACCGGACAAGCTCCGGACAGTCACCGTACGCATCGGTGTCGTCACTGTTCACGGTAAGCACCGACGGCCACGCTGAGTGACGTGAATCAAGAAACCGCCGTCATCCGCAACTTCAGCGTCCTGCTGTCCCCCACACCGCGTGGAGCGCGCCTGGCCCGGCTGCTGGCCGGCGAGCAACTGCGCGAGTGGGGAATCCCGTTGCACCCGGCGGAGCACATCGTGGCGGAGCTGGCGGTGAACGCGTCCACACACGGCAGGGTCCCGGGGCGCGACTTCCGCCTCACGCTCTACGTCGTCGGCGACACCCTGCGCATCGAGGTAACAGACACCCGGGGCGACCGTCTGCCCCGCGCCGAACTCCCCGCACCGGACGCCGAGTCGGGCCGGGGTCTCGTACTGGTGGAGGCGCTTGCCGACCGGTGGGGCGTGGCGCCGGGGCCTCGTCCGCGCAAGACGGTGTGGGCGGAAATCGACCTGTCACCGGATCCCGGAAACCCGGGCTTCGGTGGTGGTGGCGGCCTTTTCCAAGGAACTCATGGGTGAAAGAACCCCGACCAAACCCCACCCCTCCTCCCGCCTCGCAGTCGGCTCACTCTCGCGAGTGAACATCACCAACTCAGCTGGATTTCGCCCCGGTTGCCTGCCCTACAGTCAGCCCCAACACAACAGCAGACATGCAACGGCCCTCGCCGGGACGGCAATCCCAGTGCGAGGGCCTGACCACCAAGGAAGAGACGCTTCCCGATGGACACCCAAAACCCTAGCGCGCCCTCGCGCGCCCGGTCCCGTGTTGCCGCCAAGAACCACTCGAACCGGGACCCCGAAGCCGAGCCCGGCGGCGGTCTGCTCCACGACCACACCCGCCACACCACCCGCTTCACGGTGATCGGCAACCACCTGGCCCAACACCCGGAGCTGTCACTCCTGGCCATCGGCCTGGCCGCACACCTCCAGTCGCTGCCGCAGGGCGCCTGCGCCGACATCAAGTCGCTGGCCGCTCGCTTCCCCGAGGGCCCGACCCGGATCGCGGCCGCTCTGCGCGAGTTGGAGGCCCACGGCTACCTGCGCCGCGAACGGCGCCGCATCCCCGGCGGCCGCATCGTCACCCGCACGGTCTCCTGCAACCAGCCGAAGCAGCACCGCACAGCCCCGGCACGAAGGACAGCGCCCGCACACGACACCCCGCGCTCCGAGAAACCGTCCCTCCGCGCCGTACCGCACCCTGCCCACCCCTCCCCGGCGCTCCTCCAGAAGTCCACCGACCTCCTCGCGGGCCTGCGCCGCATCGACTCCCGCCTGCCCCTCTCCGCCCGGGACACCGGCCACCTCGCCCCCGGAGTCGCCGCCTGGCTGGAACGGGACGTCACCCCCACCGCCGTACGCGACGCCCTCACCGCAGACCTCCCTCCCGACGGCCCCCGCCACCCCGCGGCCTTCCTGGCCCACCGGCTGACCGTCCTGCTGCCACCCCCACCGCCCCCGTTCCGGCCGCTCGGAGCATCACCACCAGCCGCCCGCGCCCCCCTTCAGAACTGCAACGGCTGCGACCGCGCCTTCCGCGCCCCCACAGCCGGCCGCTGCCGCGACTGCCGTCCCGCACCATGACGGGCAACCCGAGCGATGGCAGGCGAGCCACCTCGCACCACCGGTACCGCGCCACGCGGGACTTCGTGCAGTCCATGGACGACACCGTGCCCGGCAGGTTCGAGATCACCAAGGAAGGGATCGTTCACGACATCACAGCGGGCGCCGGTCGGCACGAACTCACCGCCGCGCGCATCCGGAGACGCCTGGAAAAGGTGACGCCGGAGGACATCGTGGCCCACACGGGCAAGCCGGACGTCGAGGACGAGGCCGAGGGAATCCTCCGCCGACCCGACGTCATGGTGATCGCCGAAGCGAACATGCAGGGCGAGGAGACGTTCGACCCACGCACCCTCATCGCCGTCGTCGAGGTCGTCTCCCGCTCCAGCCCCGAAAGCGACTGGGTCGGCAAGGTCCGCGACTACCCCCTGATCGGCATCCCCGTCTACGCGGTCTTCGACCCCCGCACCGGCGCCGACGCCGTCCTCACCGACATCCACCCCACCCCCGACGGACCCCGCTACGCCACCCGCAGGACTTCGTCTACGGCGAGGACGTCACCATCGCCGACTGGGCCATCTCCACGGACGATCTGCCGCGCTACACGGCTGGTGAGGGACGGCGTGGCTGAGACGATGCCCCGGTGAACTCCTTCTCGAATGGCCGGCCGCCCCTCCAGGAGCCCAGACGGGCCGAGCCCGGTGAGTGGCCGAAATTCGAGGCCGCGCTCGCTGTGGTCAATCGCGACGTGACGGCGACCCTGCCCGGTCAGGACGCGCTGATCCTGATGGTCGCTCCGTCCTGGCAGCCGCTGCCGCCGGGCGGGATCGACAGGGGCTTGGTCTTCGTGGCGATGCCGGACGGCCGTTGGCAGGGCAACGCGGTGAACGCCGACCGGGAGGAGGGCGACCCGCCAGAGCCGAATGATGCGATGACGGCCCTGGGCCTGGTCGCGGAGGCGGCACAGGACACGATCATGGAGCTGCTCTGGCAGGCCTGGCCGATCTGTCGGGAACACAAGACCGGACTTCACCTTCGCCCCGCAGGGACCGCTGAGGACTTGCACGGGAGCGAAACGGACGCATCGGACCCAATGGTGTGGTGGTGCCGGGGCAGCCGGGACCGCACATCCCACGACGTCTCCCTGGTGGGCGAGTTGGCCGCCACCCTGCCTTCTGTGAACTAGGGCCTACTGCGAAGGAAAGGGAAGGTCATCCAACTCTGGCGACTTCGTCAAGACTTGAGCAGGATTTGAGCTCAAAGCAAAGCGATCACCAACCCGAACTGATGATCATTGACTCTTCAAGATCCCCCCCGTTAGCTTCCAGTCAAGCCGCAGCACCGACCAGACCGGCGCGGCAGCAGCGGGGGAAACACTCAAAGGCGATTGCCCATCCCCTGCCTTTCACAACCGCTTCGCAAGCGGTTTCACATGATTCATCGCGCTCCCAGGAATGTGGCGGAGCGTGCGATGAAATCGGGGAATCGGGGAATCTCTCCATGACCAAACCCTCTGGCAGACGTCTGTCTCTGGCCACCGCACTCAGCGTCGTCGCCACCTCGGCCGTGATCGGCTTGGGGCTCTCGGCACCGGCGCACGCCGTCTGCACACAGAGCACAGACACACCGGGCTGCGGCAGCACCAGCAGCCCGAGCCCCACTCCCACGGCGACCGACGTCAAGCCCACCGACTCCGCGGCGCTGCCCACCAGCGGATCGACGATCACCGCCGCTCCGAGCCCGGGCACCCTGACCGCCGTGTCGGGCGCCGCCACGGTCAAGGGTGTCTTCACCCTCGGCAACGGATCGCCCCTGGCCGGCGCGACCGTGACCCTGACCCCGGTGGACGAGGTGCCGGAGGACGGCAGCGACGTCACGCCGACAACCGTTGGCACGACCAAGACGGCTTCGGACGGTAGTTGGTCGTTCACGCTGCCCTCGACGCTGCCGACCGAGCTTCAGAACTATGCGGATGCCAACGGAGGCGTGCTGTCCTTGCAGGCGTCGTTCGACGGGAAAGCGCCCGACGGCACCGTCCTGACCGGCAGCGACTACGTGGATGCCGGAGTGGCCACCGGTTCCACGACGACGGAAGGATCGGCCGCCGCCCGAGCCGAGGCGGCAAACACAGTGGCCATCCACCCCGACGTGGACGAGGCCCAGGTGACACCGGCGGACTCGACCCTGGTCGACACCGCAGACACCACTTCCGACGACTCTTCCGGCACTGCGGCGAACACCTGGCAGTCGGCGGACGGCGCCTCCACTGCCGACTTCAATCCCGACACGGCCGGCGGTGTCGACTACAGCGCCGTGACACCGGACCTCGGCGGAGGCTGCATCGTCACCAAGCACGTCATCAAACAGCATGACTACTACACCACCGTCGGCGAGGCGCACGCCTACTACGACACCACCGCCGCATTCGAGTACAACAACACCTTGTCCAGCACCTGGGGCGTAGCGACCAGTGTCGACGGAGAGCACTGGTCGATCACCGGCAAGGTTTCCCGGAAGAGCAGCACCGGTCACGCGGTCGGATTTGCCAACCAAGGGCCTTACTGGGCAAAGCGTTTCCAGATTCCCGTCGAATACCAGGACGTCGACCGCCGGGTCACGTGCATCGGCGAAAAGACCAAGCACACCTACTCCATCGTCCCGGTCAAGTACGACATCCCTTCCGGGGGCGACGTGGCAAGATACGGAGCCGATGTCCGTTCCAAGGACGGAGTGAGCTCCTACCGGGGTTCCAATCCCGCCTACCGTGCGGTCCTCGGCAAGAAGCAGTACACGACCATCACCTCAGGAACGTCGATCACCTACGGCCTCGCCGCCAAGGTGTTCAACGTGACGGTCAGCCTCGACACGGAGTACGGCGCGGCGCACTACCAGAAGATCACCGCAGGGTCCGGGCTCTCGGAGCACGACATCTGGGGCGCCAAGGGAAAGATCTCGGGGAACCCCGGTGTCATCTACTCGTACTGACCGCCGAGCAGGCGTGCTCGTGGCAACAGCTCTGCTGGTCCTCGCGACGGCCTGTTCCGGTTCGCCGGAAGGCAGGACCACGGGCACAGCCCTGCAGGCGGAAGGGCCGGGCACGAACGGTGCTCTCGGTTTCTCGGACGTGAAGGTCGGCGACGTCTACCGCATGGCCTTCCCACTGACCAGGAACACGTCCAAGCAGCCTGTCTCCGTCACCGGGGTCAAGCTGCTGGACATCCCAGCCGGCGTGAAGCTCCTCAAGTACTCCATGTACTCGGTCAAGGACACCCCCGGCTACCGCCTGGGCTACCAAGAGACAGCGCATCCCACCGCGGGTGACATCGACCTCGACAAGTACCCGGACTACTACGGGCATCCCTACACCATCAAGCCGGGAGTGCTCAGCGACAAGTACACGGTGATCAGGCTCCGGGTCACCGGAAAGATCACCGAACCTCTCACCGGATGCGAGATCGACTACACCGAGGGAGAGAAGGACTACCGCCAGACCCTCGGATGCAAATTCGGTCTCGACATGACCTGAAACAGTCGAGACGCACCTACGGCGCTCCGTTCCCACCACCCACGGGAGCGGAGCGCCGTCCGGGTACGTCACAGTCAGGCACCACAAGAGCCGTCAAGTCCCGCTCAGAAAGCGATAGTTCATGCCCAGCTGGGGAAGCCGGCGGGACCCCGACCGGCCTGCCGACAGCGGCCCAGCGATCACACCCCGTCGGCTACGCCCGCTCCGGCTTGCCGTCCCCGTACAGCCAGTCGTCCCAGATCGGGGTGAAGTCCTTGTCGGGGGCCTGGTGTTCGACGTACGTCGTGAAGTCGTCGGTGTCCGCGTTGCCGTGCCGGTGGGCGGCGGCCCAGCCCCGGACGAGCGCCGCGAACGCCTTGTCGCCGACGGTCTGCCGGATCTTGTGCAGGACCATCGCGCCGCGCTGGTAGACGGGGCTGTCGGAGAGGTGCGCGGCGCTCGACGGCTTTCCCGGCGGGAAGTCCCAGAGGTCTTCGTAGTCGTCGTCGCCGTGGTCGTAGAGCGCGTCGAAGGTCTGCTGGGCGCTGTCGCCGCCGTGGTCCTCGGTCCACAGCCACTCGGCGTAGGTCGCGAAGCCCTCGTTGAGCCACATGTCGCGCCAGGTCTTCGGGGTGACCGAGTCGCCGAACCACTGGTGGGCCAGCTCGTGGACGAGGGTCCCGGTGTCGGGGGTGCCGGGGAAGTAGGGGCGGTTCTGGGTCTCCAGGGCGTACCCGGCGTCGCCCACGCGGTCGACGATCGCACCGGTGGAGGAGAAGGGGTACGGGCCGAAGGCGGCCTGGGCCCACTTCATGATCTCGGGGAGCTGCGCCAGCACCTTCCGGCTCGCGGCGGCCTCGGACGGGTCGACGGCGGTGTACACGGGCAGGCCGCCATCGGAGGCGCCCTCGATACCGGGGACGGTGGAGCGCCGGATGTCGTAGTCGCCGATCGCGAGGGTGGCGAGGTAGCTCGCCATGGGTTCGGCGGTGTGCCAGGTGGATGTCGTACGGCCGCCGCTGGTCCTGGACGCGGTCAACTCGCCGTTGGAGACGGCCTGGAGGCCCTCGGGGACGGTGATCGTGAGGTCGTAGGACGCCTTGTCGGAGGGGTGGTGGTTGCCGGGGAACCAGGCCATCGAGCCGGTCGGTTCGCCGAGGGCCACCGCGCCGTCCTCCGTGGTCAGCCAGCCCTCCTCGGAGCCGTCCGGGTCGGTGATCGTCCTCGGGGTGCCGGAGTAGCGGACGGTCACCCGGAAGGTGCGGCCCTCGTCGAGGTCGTCGTGCGGGCGGACGGTCAGTTCCTGGCCGGTGCGGTTCCAGCGGGCCTTGTCGCCGTCGACGGTGACGCTCTTGACGTCAAGGCCGTCGAGGTCGAGGTCGAAGGCGGACAGGTCGTCGGTGGCGCGGGCGGTGAGCGTCGCGGTGCCGGACAGCCGGTCCCCGTCCGGGTCGTAGGCGAGGTCCAGGGCGTAGTGGGTGACGTCGTAGCCGCCGTTGCCCGACTTCGGGAAGTACGGGTCGCGCAGGCCGGAGCCGCCCGGGGTGCCGTGCACCCCGCCGTCGCACGCGGTCAGCGCGAGGGCTCCCACCAGGAGCAGGGCGGTGACGGGGGCGAGCTGCGCGGATCGGGACACGGCGGTGATCCTACGGTCAGGCGCGTGACACCATCGGCTCCGTGCTCGACATCGGCTACGCCCTCTCCAACCGCTTCCCGGACCCCCCGCAGACCGACTACCGCCGCGCGGATGTCCATGCGCTGCGGCACGACCTGTTCTGCGGGGACGTCTACCTCGCCGACACCAAGGAAGACCGGGAACTGTCCACAGCCTGGGGATGGGTGCCGGTGCTCGACTTCGCGTGGGCACTGTGCGACGTCGCGGAACGCCTCGACCGCGATCCCGCGGGCTCCCGCGCGTCCCGCCCCCAGCACGCGGAAATCGACTTCACCGAGTCCACGGACCGCATGCTCTTCGAGCGACGCTTCGGGTGGGTGGACATCGAGGCCGACTGGATGCCGGTGGAGGAGCCCCCGCTCGCCTTCTCCCACTCGGATCTGCGCCGTGAGGCCCGCGACTTCCTGCACGACCTCATCGCCGACCTCGTCGACCTCCATGAGGACCTGGGTGAGAACCCGGCGATCTGGATGCTTCAGGCACGGTTCCCGCGAGTGTCGTGACGCGTCCGGCGTCCGCTTCCGGCGCCCACCCGCGCACCCGCGCACCCCTGATGCCCACCCGCGCACCCTTGATCACGCCTCCGGCAGTGCCCGCATGACCGCCTCGGCGAGCTTGCCGGCCGCCTTGCACTCCTTGTCCTCGTCGGACGAGCTGCCCTGCTGCAGATACCAGACCCTGACCGCGTCCACGGCGTTCTCCGACGTGGCGGCCGGGTCGGTCTCGCCGGATCCCGTGACCACTATCTGGCAACCCTCCTGGAGGATCTGCCTGTTGGCCTGGAGCCCGCCGACCGTCGTCATGCCGTCGCCGCCCTCCGGCAGGTAGAAGCTGCCTATCTGGAGCGCTCCGTCCGCCTCTCCGTCGACCGGAAGCTTCCACTCGCAGTCGTCGGTCGCGCTGCCCGACTGGAGCTCCGCCTTCTTCACCCCGAGTGCCTTGGTCATGGCGTCCTGCGACAGGAGCTTGCAGTAGTCCACACCCTTGATCTGCCGCGCGCCGATGGGCCCGGTGTCGTCGCCGGAGGAGTCCTTGCCGCCGCAGGCCGCGGCGGCCGCGAGACACAGGGTCACCGGAAGGAGGAGAGACAAGGATCCAAGGCGCACAGCGGCTCCCCATGGAGAGGCGGTTCGGACTGATCGGGTGATCCATCCGAACCCAAGCTTCCCGAGCAAAGGGCGCGATCATGCGACAGATCGGTGTCAATTGTTCTCAGCCCAGGGGAAGTTCCTGATCCCTGTTCCCTCGGCCCGGCCCTTTGCCCGGCCCTTGACCCCGCCCCCGTCCGCCCCCTCCCACTCCCCCTCACTCCACCCGGATCCCCACCTCCGCCGCCAACACCGGTGCCAGATCCAGCAGTTGGGACGGGGTGATCACCGCGCCCGCCAGCCTGTCGACCCCCCGGGCGATCTCCAGCGACGCCGCCCCGCGCAGGTCGACGTCCTTGAGGGTCGCCGCCGTGAGGTCCACGCCCTTCAGTGCGCAGTCCACGAACTCCACACGCTCCAGGCGAGCACCGCCGAAGTCCGGTTCCACCAGCACGCAGCTCTCGAAGACGACGTCCTTCAGCCTGGCCGTGCGCAGGTTCAGGTAGTCGATCTTGCCGCCTCGGATCACCACCCGCTCCAGCACCGCGCCGTGCAGCTGCACCCCGCCGAGGCGGGCGTCGATCAGCTCGACGTCACGGAGGGTCGACTCCGCGAGGTCTGTGCCCACACCCCGTATGCCGGTGAGGACCGAGTCGAGGAAGCGGGCGTGGTGGAGCCGGGTCTCGTCCAGCGCGCAGCTTCTCAGCGCGCAGTCCATGAAGCGGGCCCCCGCCCCGTCCTGCCCCACGAAGTCCACTTCCAGGAACTCCAGGCCGTCGTAGTCCCCGTCCGGCTCCAGCTCCCCTCCCCCGAATCCCCCGAACGGCTCCAGCGGCGGCAGCCGCACCTCCGGCCGCCGCGCCCCCTTCACCCGCGAGCCGCCCGCCGCACCCGCCGCACTTGAGCCCCCCGACTCACCGGACCGGCCCGCTCCACCCGTCGCTCTCCTCGCCATGCCCCCATCCTGCACCCCGCCACTGACAATCCCCCATGACATCCCCCTGAGCTGCGCGAAGACCCTTCATGTCACATTCCGGTGCCTTCGGTCAGTCATACCGGCGAGACACGCGACTCCGAGCAGAGGGAGACCCCAAGTCATGCACCGCATCACCGTCGTCGGCGGTGGCCTCGCCGGACTGACCGCGGCGATCACCGCCGCCGAGGCGGGCGTCAAGGTCACCGTGTACGAGGCCCATCACACGCTCGGCGGCCGGGCCCGCACCGCCGAGGCGCCGTACCGCACGAACGACGGTCCGCACGCCCTCTACAGCGGCGGCCCGCACTGGTCCTGGCTCCAACAGCGTGACCTCGTCGGCCCGCTGGCGCCGCTCCCGCCCCTGGAGGCGGCCCGGCTGCGGCTCAGGCACAAGGGTGTCCTGCGCCGCACCCCGCCCTTCGCCATGCTCAAACTGCTCCGCCGCAGCGCCCAACGCGCCCCCGTCGACGTGGACTTCATGTCGTGGGCGACCGAGCAGGCGGGCGAGGAGGGTGCCCGGGCCGCCGCCCACTACTCCGCCGTCGCGCTCTTCCACCACGATCCCGGCGCCCTGTCCGCCGCGTTCGTACAGGAACGGCTGCGGCGCGCCACCAAGCTGCCGCCCGAGGCGCACTACCCGCGCGGCGGCTGGGCCGGCGTCGTGGACCGCATGGCCGCCCACGCCTGGAACCTGGGCGTCCGGATGGAGACCCTGTCCCGCGTCGACACGCTGCCCACCGACACCCCGGTCGTCGTCGCCACCTCCCTCGACGCGGCCCGCAGGCTCCTCGGCGACGACTCGCTGACCTGGCCGAGCGGCCGTACAGCACTCGTCGACCTCGCCCTGCGCACCCGGCGCGGTGACGCCTTCGCCGTCTCCGACCTCGACTCGCCCGGCTGGATCGAACGGTTCACCGCCCAGGACCGCACCCTTGCCCCCGTGGGCGAACAGCTCCTCCAGGGGCAGATCCCGATCGCCCCGCACGAGAGCAGGGCCGACGGGGTCGCGCGCGCGGAGCACCTCCTCGATCTCGCCTTCGAGGGCTGGCGCGAGCGCGTGACCTGGCGCCGCGAGTCCGTCGCGAACGGCCGTACCGGAGCCGTGGACCTGCCCGGCACGAGCTGGCGGGACCGTCCCGCCATCGACCGGGGCGACGGCGTCTACCTCGCGGGTGACCAGGTCGCGGCACCCGGCGTGCTGTCGGAGGTGTCCTTCACCAGCGCGCTCGCCGCCGTATCGCTGGCACTCGGCCGCAACGCTCTTGACCTCAAGCATGCTTGAGGCCGAAGAGTGGGGCCCTGACGACACAGGGAGTTCTCCTCATGCACGCCATCCGCCTGCACGCCTTCGGCCCCGCCGAGAACCTCACCTACGAGACCACCGACGACCCGCTGCCCGGCCCCGGCCAGGTACGTATCGCCGTACGGGCGGCCGGAGTCCACCTCCTGGACACCGCCCTGCGCGAGGGCCGGCAGGGTCCCCTGCCGAAGCCGACCGCGCTGCCCACGATCCCGGGACGCGAGGTCGCCGGCACGGTCGAGTCCCTGGGGGAAGGCGTCGCCGGCCTCTGGCTCGGCAAGCGCGTGGTCGCCCACCTCGGCTTCGCCCCCGGCGGTTACGCCGAACTGGCCGTCACCGACGTCGAACGCGTCCACGAGATCCCCCAGAACCTCGACTTCGCCCAGGCCGTCGCCATGATCGGCACGGGCCGTACGGCGATGGGGATCCTCCAGTTCACCGAGCTCGGACCGGACTCCGTGGCCCTGATCCCGGCGGCGGCCGGAGGCATCGGCACCCTGCTCGTGCAGTACGCGAAGAACGCGGGGGCCACCGTCATCGGCCTCGCGGGCGGCCCGCACAAGGTCCGCCTCACCGAGAGGAACGGCGCCGACCTCGCCGTCGACTACACCGACCCCGCATGGCCCGACAAGGTCCGCGCCCACCTCGGCGGCCGGAACGTCACCGTCGTCTTCGACGGCGTCGGCGGTGAGGTCGCCCGCGAGTGCGTCGCCCTTCTCGGCCACGAGAACCGGACCGGCCGGCACATCGTCTTCGGCTGGTCCGGCAAAGGCATCCACGAAGGGCAGCCGTATCTCGTCGAGGGTGTCTCCGAGCAGGTCCTCGGACCCGCCATGACACAGAAAACCGGCGGCCCCCACCCCATCCGCACCCTCGAACTGCGCGCCCTCACCGAGGCCGCCGCGGGCCGCCTCACGCCCGCCGTACAACGCTTCCCCCTCGCCGACGCGGCGGCCGCGCACCGGGCCCTGGAAACGCGCGGCACAACCGGAAAGGTGGTCCTGGAGCCATGACACGCCCAGATGCGACTCATACCGATTCATGGTCTGCTGGCCGGGTGAGCGTCACCCGGACAGGTGAACAAGCAGACCCCCGGCGCTGGTGGGGCCTGGTGGTCATCGCCCTCGCACAGCTGATGGTCGTCCTGGACGCGACCATCGTGAACATCGCGCTCCCCTCCGCTCAGCGCGACCTGGGCATGTCCGACGGCAACCGGCAATGGGTCATCACCGCCTACACGCTGGCCTTCGGCGGTCTCCTCCTGCTCGGCGGCCGCATCGCCGACCTCGTGGGCCGCAAGCGCACCTTCGTGATCGGCCTGGTCGGCTTCGCCGCCGCCTCCGCACTCGGCGGCGCGGCCACCGGCTCCGGCATGCTCTTCGCCGCCCGCGCCCTCCAGGGCGTCTTCGCCGCCCTGCTCGCCCCGTCCGCCCTGTCCCTGCTGACCACCACGTTCACCGACCCGAAGGAACGCGGAAAGGCCTTCGGGATCTACGGCGCCCTCGCCGGCTCCGGTTCGGCGATCGGGTTCATCGTCGGCGGCCTGCTCACCGAATACCTGAACTGGCGCTGGTGCCTGTACGTCAACGTGCCCATCGCCGTCGCCGCCGTCATCGGCGCCCTCGTCCTGCTGCACGACCGCCCCGGCCACGCGGGCGCCCGTCTCGACGTACCCGGCGTGCTGCTGGGCTGCGGCGGCCTGGTCGCGATCGTCTACGGCTTCAGCGAGGCCCAGCCACGCGGCTGGAGCGACCCCCTGGTGCTCACCCTGATCGTGGGCGGCGTCGTACTCCTGGCGGCCTTCGTGTGGTGGCAGTCCCGGGCGCGCACGCCCCTGCTCCCGCTGCACATCGTCAAGGACCGCAACCGCGCGGGCTGCTTCCTGACCATGGGGCTCGCCGTCATCGGCATGTTCGGCCTGTTCCTGTTCATGACGTACTACCTGCAGGTCGTGCTCGCCTACTCGCCCGTGCGCACCGGCCTCGCCTTCCTGCCGATGACCGCCGCGATCATCGTCGGCTCCACACAGATCTCGGCCCGGCTGATGAACCACGTCGCACCACGCATGCTCATGGCCCCCGGCATGGTCCTCGCGGCGGGCGGCATGCTGATCCTGACGCGGATGACCGTGGACAGCTCCTACACCACCGAGATCCTGCCCGCCCTGCTCCTCATGGGCCTCGGCATGGGCCTCACCTTCATGCCGGTGTTCTCCACCGCCACCGCGGGCGTCGCCCCGCAGGACTCCGGAGTGACCTCGGCGACCGTCAACACCGCCCAGCAGGTGGGCGGTTCCATCGGCACGGCACTGCTCAACACGATCGCCACCACCAGCAGCACCGCCTACGTCGGCGCCCACCTGGCCGGTTCCTCACAGAAGGCCCTGATCGTCAAGGAGGGCGTCGTGCACGGCTACACCGTCGCCATCTGGTGGGCCGTGGGCATCATGCTCCTGGCCGGCCTGATGGCGGCCCTGATGGTGACGACGAAACCACCGAAACAGGGGGCACCCGCCCCGACACCACTGCCGGAATCCGTGGCCTGAACGCCGAGGGGCGGCCCGGATCCGTACCGGGCCGCCCCTCCCCTCTCCCCGGCACATGGGGACCCGCGCCGAGCAGGACGACGGTGAACGAGGTCAGAGACTCCACCCGGCCGTCGTTCACGGCCCCGGGCGTGCGGGCGCCGGCCGCAAAAAGCCTTACCCGAACAATGCCGACCGGCGACCCGACCCAACCCGACCCAACCACCCGCCGCCACCGCCGCCGCCGCCGCGATCCGGTCCGGTCCGGTCCGGTCCGGTCCGATCAGTGCCGGCCGGCAATCCGGTCCGCCCACCGCGCCAACCGCGACGACTCCGCACGCCGGCTCGTCAGCTCCCGCCGGTCCGCCGCGCGATAGGTGGCGTACATGCCCTGCACGCCCAGCCACCGCAACGGCTCCGGCTCCCACCTGCGCACCTTGTGCCCCACCCACGGCAGATCCGTCAACTCCGTCCGGCCACCCTGCCCCGAGTCCTGCTGCACCAGATCCCGCAGCGTCCGGGCCGCCAGATTGGCCGTGGCGACACCCGAACCCACGTAACCGCCCGCCCAGCCCACCCCCGTCGAACGGTCCAGCGTCACCGACGCACACCAGTCACGCGGCACCCCCAGCACCCCCGACCACGCATGCGCGACCCGCACCCCGGCCAGCATCGGGAAGAAGCTCACAAGAACCTCCCGCAACGCCTCGACCGTCGCCTCCTGCGTCCGCCCGTCGTTGTCCGTCCGCGAACCGAAGCGATACGGCACCCCACGCCCGCCCAACGCGATCCGCCCGTCGGACGTCCGCTGCGCGTACATGTACGCGTGCGCCATGTCCCCCAGCGTCTGCCGCCCCTCCCAGCCGATCACCGCCCACTGCTCCTCGGTCAGCGGCTCGGTGGCGATCATCGAGGAGTTCATCGGCAACCAGGTCCGCCGCTGCCCCTTCAGCGCCGCCGTGAAGCCCTCGGTACAGCGCAGCACATACGGCGCCCGGACCGTGCCGTACGGCGTGACCGCGTGCTTGGCCCGGATCTCCGTCACCGGAGTCTGCTCGTGAACGGTCACCCCCAGCGCCTCCACCGCCGCCGCGAGCCCCTTCACCAGCCGCACCGGATGCACCCGCGCCCCGTGCGGCGTCCACGACGACCCCACCGCGTCCGCCACCCTGACCCGCTCCGCCGTCTCCCGGGCCCCGAACAGCTCACGGTCCTTCTCGCCGTACGACAACTCGTGCTCGTGGAAAGCCCGCAACCGCGCCAACTGCGCGGGCGAACGCGCCACTTCGAGAACGCCCCCCTTGTGCAGACCGGCGTCGAAACCCTCCTCGCCGACCACCCGGACCACCTCGCCGACGGTGTCGTTCATGGCCCGCTGAAGCCGCACGGCAGCCTCATGACCATGCAGCTTCGCGTACCGCTCCCGCCCCGCGATCCCGTTGTACAACCAGCCGCCATTACGCCCGGAAGCGCCGTAACCACAGAACTTCTGCTCCAGGACGGTGATCCGCAGAAAAGGCACCGCCTTCTTCAGGTAATACGCCGTCCACAACCCCGTGTACCCGCCACCCACGATCACCACATCCGCCGACGCATCACCACCGAGCGGCTCCCGCACCCCGGGAAAACCGTCGTCCGCGTACCAGAAGGAGACACCGCCGTTCACGACACCACTGCTCATGGCCAGGGACGCTAACCCGCCGAAGCACCCGCTGTCTCCTTCGGAATCCGCACACTTTCCCGCCCCCTGACCAGCGGATAACACCCGAACCCGATCAACGCCGACGTGAAATGCCCCAGATCGGTGAACGTCCGCCCGGTCACCAACGGCACCGCGTACACCACGAGAACGACGAACCCGTATCCGTACCGCCACGGCGCCGGAATCCGGTACACCAACACCGCCACCACCCCCGCCAACGCATAACTCACCCCGATGTCCAACGTGTTGACCGCCGACGCGGGCGCCACCCCGAGCCGGATCCCCCACAACAACGCCCCCTCACTGATCAGCGTCGCCAGCACATGCGCCGCCGCACACACCCCCAACCACCGCGCGGTACCCAGCCAACGCTCCACCGGCGCATGAAAAAGGGAATACAGCACGACATACGGCAACCAGTGCCCGCCATCGATCCACATGGCACTGGACACCAACACCCGCACCGGATTGCTCGACAACTCATGGATGTTCGTCGAACGCTGCCGCAGGAACTCCTCCTCGAACTCTGGCGACATGTGATGCAACGCCACCGTCGTCACGAACAGAATCCCCAGCCACACATAGGTGCCGGGGGCCCCACGGACCCAGGCCCGCACCCAGTGGACACCCCGGTTAATTCGCATGAGGCGATTCACGCACGCCGGTAGGGTCCCCCGCGTGATCGACATCCCGGCGGAACTGGCGGCGACACAGGAGCTTCACAACGGCGACAAAGGACGGGAGTTCATCGCCGCACTGCCCGCGCTCGTGACCGACTTCCTGGACCGCTGGGACCTCAGACCCGACGGCACCCCCATGCACGGAGTCACCGCCCTCGTCCTGCCCGTCGTACGCCGCACCGACGACACCCCTGCCGCCCTCAAACTGCAGCTCCGCGACGACGAAAGCGCCGGCGAACCCCTCGCCCTACGCCACTGGAACGGCGACGGAGCCGTCCGCCTCCTCGACCACGACCCCACCACCCACACCATGCTCCTGGAGCGCCTCGACTCCACCCGCATGCTCTCCACCCTGCCCGACACCCGCGAAGCCGTCCTCGTCATCGCCCGCCTACTCGCCCACCTCACCGCCACCCCCGCCCCACCCGGCCTGCGCAGACTCGGCGACATCGCGGCGAACATGCTCGACAGAACCCCACAAACCCTGCAACGCATCACCGACCCCGACACCCGCCGCCTCGTCGCCGACTGCGCCGCCGCCCTGCGCGAAGTCGCCGACGAACCCGGCGACCGACTCCTGCACTGGGACCTGCACTACGACAACGTCCTCGCCTCCGACCGCGCCCCCTGGCTCGCCATCGACCCCAAACCCCTCGCCGGCGACCCCGGCTTCGACCTCTGGCCCGCCCTCGACAACCGCTTCGACGCCGACGAGATCACCTGGCGCTTCGACGCCATGACCGACACCCTCGGCCTGGACCGCACACGCGCGCGTGCCTGGACCCTGGGACGCCTCCTCCAGAACGCCATCTGGGACAGCCGCCCCCTGGCACCCCACCACATCGAGATCGCCCACCGCCTGCGCACCCACCGGAGCCGACACCCATGATCCGCCCCGCCACCCCCGCCGACATCCCCATGATCCACACCCTCATCCGAGAACTAGCCGACTACGAAAAGGCGTTGCAGGAAGCAAAGGCGACCCCGGAGCAACTCCACCAAGCCCTCTTCAACGACCACCCCGCGGCCTACGCCCACGTGGCAACCGACGACACGACCGGCTCTGTGATCGGCTACGCCATCTGGTTCCTCACCTTCTCCACCTGGCGCGGAGTCCACGGCATCCACCTGGAGGACCTCTACGTCCGCCCCTCCGCCCGAGGCGCCGGCCACGGCAAGGCCCTCCTCACCGAACTCGCCCGCATCTGCGTCGAACGCGGCTACCAACGCCTCGAATGGGCCGTCCTCAACTGGAACACCCCCGCGATCACCTTCTACGAATCCCTCACCGCCCACCCCCAGCCCGACTGGACCACCTACCGCCTCACCGACGAGGCCCTGACACGGGTGGCCAACGCCCCGGAGAACACACGAAAGCCCAGGCCAGAAACCTCCTGACCTGGGCTTTTCGGAGCCCCCTGTCGGATTCGAACCGACGACCTACGCATTACAAGTGCGTTGCTCTGGCCATCTGAGCTAAGGAGGCGTGCACCACTACCGCGTGCGTGCGCTCGAGCAGTGTACCCAGGTCACCATGGGGGCCTGTCGAAAATTTCCGCGAAGTTCACAGACCTCCAGGTACTGACATACGCGTGAACCCCGGGTACCGTCCTGACCCAGTCCACTCGTGTGGACTACACCACCACCTTCCTACAACGGATCGTCCGGCACGTTCCTGCCGGTAGAAGGGGGCCTCTGAGTCATGGCCACTGTTTCGTTCGACAAGGCGACCCGTATTTACCCGGGTTCCACGAAGCCCGCCGTCGACGGTCTCGACATCCACATCGAAGACGGCGAGTTCCTCGTCCTCGTCGGCCCGTCCGGCTGTGGTAAGTCCACCTCGCTCCGCATGCTCGCGGGGCTCGAGGACGTCAACGGCGGCGCCATCCGCATCGGTGACCGCGACGTCACGCACCTGCCGCCGAAGGACCGGGACATCGCCATGGTGTTCCAGAACTACGCGCTGTACCCGCACATGAGCGTCGCCGACAACATGGGCTTCGCGCTCAAGATCGCCGGCATCAACAAGGCGGAGATCCGGCAGAAGGTCGAGGAGGCCGCGAAGATCCTCGACCTCACGGAGTACCTGGACCGCAAGCCGAAGGCGCTCTCCGGTGGTCAGCGCCAGCGTGTGGCCATGGGTCGCGCCATCGTGCGTGAGCCGCAGGTGTTCCTCATGGACGAGCCGCTGTCCAACCTGGACGCCAAGCTCCGTGTGTCGACGCGTACGCAGATCGCGTCGCTGCAGCGCCGTCTGGGCATCACCACCGTCTACGTCACCCACGACCAGGTCGAGGCCATGACGATGGGCGACCGGGTGGCCGTGCTGAAGGACGGTCTGCTCCAGCAGGTCGACTCGCCGCGCAACATGTACGACCGTCCGGCGAACCTGTTCGTCGCCGGCTTCATCGGTTCCCCGGCGATGAACCTCGTCGAGGTCCCGATCACCGACGGCGGTGTGAAGTTCGGCAACAGCGTGGTGCCCGTCAACCGTGAGGCCCTCACGGCCGCCTCCGACAAGGGTGACACCACGGTGACGGTCGGTGTCCGTCCCGAGCACTTCGACGTCGTCGAGCACAACGGCGCCGCCGCCTCGGCCCTCACCAAGGACACCGAGGACGCCCCGGCCGGTCTCGCGGTCACCGTGAACGTCGTCGAGGAGCTCGGCGCCGACGGTTACGTCTACGGTTCCGCCAAGGTCGACGGTGAGCTGAAGGACCTGGTCGTGCGTGTCAGCGGCCGTGCGGTCCCGGAGAAGGGCGCCACGCTGCACGTCGTGCCGCGTCCGGGCGAGATCCACGTGTTCTCGACCTCCACGGGCGAGCGCCTCACCGACTGAGGACATATCGCGCGAATTCACCCGCGTTGACGAAGAGGGCCCCGCAGAGTGCTGCGGGGCCCTTCTCGTGCCCGGGCGCCATCGTCGGATACTCGCCGGATACCCCGGCACTTCGGTCATTTCGAGCAGTGTGCGTCAACGCCTTACCCAAAAAGCGGCACCATCTCATCCCCCGAACCGGTGACTAAATGTCGCCAAATCATTACCGCACGCTACCCTCACACGCGTGAAGCACTCCACTAACCAACAGACGCGACGCGGCCGGGGCCCCGCCCGCCGTATCGGCCGCTCCCTCGCCCTTGTCCTGCCCGTCGTCCTGGTTCTCTCCGGGACCCTGGCGGTCACCCGAGTCAACTGGTCGGGGGATCCCTCGAGCTCCTCGGTGCTCACCGCTTCGGACGCGACGGTCTCCGACGGCAAGCCACGCAGCGCTCCCCTGGCTCCGCAGGACGTCCTGCGCGAGCAGCTGCTGACCGAGCTCCAGGAGAAGAACCCGGGTATCGCCCTCACGCACCTCCAGGAGGCCGTCAACGACCGTCCGTCGCTCGCCAGGCACTGCGTCTCCATCGCGAAGGCCCTGGGCCGCGCAGCGGTCCGTGTGTACGGTCCCAAGCGCGCTCAGTCGTACACCCGCCCCGTCTGTGACACGTCGTTCGCGACGGGGGTGGCGGCCGCGCACGGCTGACCCGCGACCGGGGACGCCGACCGAGGTCGGGAAAGGGGCGCGTCGTACAGTTTCGGTCATGACCGATCAGAACGCCGCGTCCCGTCCCACCCAGGCCGTGATCCTGGCCGGCGGCCAGGGCTCCCGGCTGCGTCCCTACACCGACGACCGGCCCAAGCCGATGGTCGAGATCCCCGGTACGGGGACTCCGATCATCGGCCATCAGCTTGTCTGGCTCGCCGAGGAGGGCGTGACGGACGTGGTGGTCAGCTGTGGGCATCTCGCCGATGTGCTGCAGAACTGGCTGAAGACGGCCGATCTTCCGATGCGTGTCACCACCGTCATCGAGACGGAGCCGCTCGGCCGCGGTGGCGGTCTGAAGTACGCGGCCGCGCATCTGCCGCACCCGGAGCGGGCGTGGTACGCGACGAACGGTGACATCTGGACCCGTTTCTCGCTGCGTGACATGGCGGACTTCCACACCGAGCGGGACGCGGTGGCGACGCTCGCGTTGGCGCGTCCGCGAATTCCGTGGGGGGCCGTGCAGACCGACGGCTTCGGGCACATCACGGACTTCATCGAGGCTCCGCCGTCGACGTTCGAGATCAACGCGGGTGTGTACGTCTTCTCGCCCGCGTTCGCGGCTCTGCTGCCGGAGCGGGGGGATCATGAGCGGACGACGTTTCCCACGCTCGCGCGTGAGTTGCGGCTGGCCGGGTTCCCGATTCCTCAGGGGGCGTACTGGCGGGCCATCGACACCGCGAAGGATCTGACGGAGGCGGCGAAGGAGCTGGCCGCTCTGGGGCGGTGACGGTCGTCTTCCGGCCGGGTGCGGTGACGGTCGTCTGCCGGGTGCGGGTCCGTCGTGGCTGGTCGCTCCCACGCGGCGGTAGCCGCACATCGAGTACGGCCCCGCGCCCCTGAGAACTCTTCGTCTCCCTGCATTGAAAAGGTCCCGCACCTCCACGGGTGCGGGACCTTTTCGTGGGCTTGCGTGTCTCAGCCGGTGGGCTTGCCCAGTACGTCGCCCACCGGCCCGCCTACCCCAACAGGCCGCCGACCAGGCCCGGTTCGCCGGAGGAGGAGCCCCCCGTGCCGGAGCCGCCTGTTGAACCGCCGGAGGTGCTGGTGCCGCCGGTGGGGCCTGAGGTGGTGCTGGGGGCCTGCTGGGCCGGGGAGGACTGCTGGGGTGCGGTCTGGCCCGTGGTGCCCTGGGTCTGGCTGGGTGAGCCGGTGGTGGTGCCGGTGTCGCGGGTGGCGCCGGGGGTGGCCGAGGCGCCTGCGGAGGGGCCCCTCGTGGCGCCGTGACTGGGCGTGGTGGATGCCGACGGGCTCTTCTTGCGGGCCTTGGCGGAGTCCTGCGGGAGCGGGGAGCCGGGCAGTTCGTTGCGCGGGGCCTCGCCGGGGCCGGGGACGATGACGCGGTCGGCGTCCCGGACGGCGCCGCCGAGCACCGAGCCGATCAGCAGGGTCAGGCCCATGACGATCGCGGTGATGAGGGCGCCGCGGCGCAGGACGTAGCGGCGCAGTTCCCAGATGTCGGAGCGGGGGCCGAGGCGGCGCCAGGCGCTGCCCGCGAGGCGGCCGTCGATGGAGTAGACGGGGGCGCCGGCGATGATCAGCGGGGACCAGGCGGCGAGGTAGATGATGTCGGGGGTGTCGTAGGCGGGGACGCTCTTCCAGCTGACGGTGACGAGGAGCGCTGCGGAGAGGCCGGCGCCGAGGACCGCGCCGACGCGCTGCCAGCAGCCCAGGATCGTGAGGACGCCCACGATGACCTGGAGGAAGGCGATGACGAGGCCGGCGCCGACCGGGTGCTGGAGGGCGAACTGGCGCAGTGGTTCGGCCACTTCCCACGGGTGCAGGGTGTTGAGCCACTTGACCATGGAGCCGCGTTCGCCGCCGTCGAAGTAGACGGGGTCGCAGAGCTTGCCCATGCCGGCGTAGATGGTGATGAAGCCGAGGAAGATGCGCAGCGGGAGGAGGACGACGCCGAGGTTCATCCGGCGGCCCGGGTAGTAGGCGTGCCGCGCGGGTTCGTCGCCCTGCCGCTTCGGGGGGCGGCCGGCGCCGGTCTCGTCGTAGTAGCCGTCCGTGAACTCCTCTGCCGGGTAGGCGGGTTCGTCGTAGGCGCTGCCGACGGACCGCATGCCGGGGAGGAGTCGGGTGCCGTCGGCGCCCTCGTGCGTGCGCTGGGCGCCGACGACCGGGGTCTCCATGGTCTGGGCCAACTCGGCGCCGTAGTCGGCCTCGTAGCCGCGTTCGACGTCGATGCGGGGGATGACCTGGGTGGCTCCGGCGTCGGCGGCGGGGGGTTCGCCGTGGCCGACGCTGCCGCCCCGCACGGCCTGGAGCAGACGGTGGGCGCCGGTGTCGTCGGGGGCGGACTTGCCGCTCCACACAACGGGCCGGCGGCGCCCCGCGACGGGGGCGGCGCCGGTTCTGACCGCTGTGGCGCCGACGGCCGCGATGCGCGCGGTGTCCTCGGCGGCGCTCAAGTGCCGTGCGATCCGCTGGGATTGGGCAGTGCGCCGCGTCGACGCGCCCAACTGGACGCGGAAGCTGGCGTGGTTGACGATGATCTGCGCCGGATCGCTCGGCACCTTCACCATGCTCAGCGCGGGAGCGTCATCGAACCCGGAATCGAATCCCGACGAGCCGCCCCCCGTGGGTGTGCGGGGTGTTCTGGTGTCCACACTCATCTAACCGAGTGACGTGTGTTTAGGACACTGCTTTGACTCGCCGGATCTGTCCGGACCCCGTCAAGGTTGCCCCGTACGCCACGAATACCCCGTGTGGGGGACTGCGCCGAAAACCTGTTCAACCCCGCGGGCGCACGCTGTCAGGCCCGGCGGCGCGGCGCCTCGTACAGCACGATGCCCGCCGCCGCACCGGCGGCGCCTCCTTCTGCCGCCCTCGCACGCTTCGCGGCTTCGGACGCCTGCGCCGGCCTCCGACCGGCGGGCTCCGCCTGCTTGCGCCGACTGCCCTCAAGCCCGTCGGCGGGCCGCCTCATAGAGCACGATGCCCGCCGCCACACCGGCGTTCAACGACTCCGCGCCGCCCGGCATGGGGATCCGCACCCGGTAGTCGCAGGTCTCGCCGACCAGGCGGGACAGGCCCTTGCCCTCGCTGCCGACCACGATGACGACGGGGCCGCCGAGGGCTTCCAGGTCGCCCACCTCGTGCTCGCCGTCGGCGGCGAGGCCGACGACCGCGATGCCGGCCTTCTTGTACGCCTCCAGGGCGCGCGTCAGGTTGGTGCAGCGGGCGACGGGGGTGCGGGCGGCCGTGCCGGCGGACGACTTCCACGCACCGGCGGTCATGCCGGCCGCGCGCCGCTCGGGCACGAGGACGCCGTGGCCGCCGAAGGCGGAGACGGAGCGGACGGCGGCACCGAGGTTGCGCGGGTCGGTCACGCCGTCGAGGGCGACGATCAGGGGGTCCTGACCCTCGTCGTAGGCGGCGCTCGCGAGGTCCTCGGCGTGGGCGTACTCGTACGGCGGGACCTGGAGGACCAGGCCCTGGTGGTTGAGCCCGTTGGTCATGCGGTCGAGCTCGGGGCGGGGGGCCTCCATGAGGTGGACGCCGCCCCGGTCGGCGACGAGCTGGAGCGCCTCGCGGACCCGCTCGTCGTTGTCGATGAACTGCTGGACGTAGAGCGTGACCGCGGGCACGCCCTCGCGCAGCGCCTCGACGACGGGGTTACGGCCGACGACCATCTCCGAGGTGCCCTTGCCGCCGCGGCCGCGCGGGGCGGGGCGGCGTACCGCCTGCTTCGCCTTGGCGTTGACGATTCGGTTCTTCTTGTGTCCCTTGCGCGCCTCGGCGGGCGGGGTCGGGCCCTTGCCCTCCAGGCCCTTGCGTCGCTGGCCGCCACTGCCGACCTGCGCGCCCTTCTTGCCGGACATGCGGCGGTTGTTGGCTGCCATGACCTACCTGTCCTACGTCGGTGCTGCGTCAGTGAAATGTTCGTACGTTCATGCAGTGTGCCGCCCGGAAGGCCGGGCGGCACAATCGATCTTCGGTGACCGGGGGTGGGACTAGCGCGGTCCGAGGGTCCAGCGCGGTCCCTGGGGGCTGTCCTCGATGGTCAGTCCCGACTGGCTCAGTTGGTCGCGGATGGCGTCCGCTGTGCCCCAGTCCTTGCGGGCGCGGGCCGCCTCGCGCTGGTCGAGGACCAGGCGTACGAGGCTGTCGACGACGCCGTGCAGGTCCTCGCCGCGGTCGGTCTCGCCGGCCCAGTGCGGGTCGAGCGGGTCCAGGCCGAGGACGCCGAGCATGACACGCACCTCGGCGAGGCGGGCCACCGCGGCTTCCTTGTCGTCGGCCGCGAGGGCGCTGTTGCCCTGCCGGACGGTGGTGTGCACGATGGCGAGCGCCTGCGGGACGCTGAGGTCGTCGTCCATGGCCTCGGCGAAGGCGGGCGGTACCTCGGCCGCCGGCGCCACGTCACCGGCCTTCTCCACGACCCGCTGGACGAAGCCCTCGATCCGGGCGAACGCGGACTCCGCCTCGCGCAGGGCGTCCTCGCTGTACTCGATCATCGAGCGGTAGTGGGGTGTGCCCAGGTAGTACCTGAGCACGATCGGCCGCCACTGCTTGACCATCTCGGAGACGAGGACGCTGTTGCCGAGCGACTTGGACATCTTCTCGCCGCTCATGGTGACCCAGGCGTTGTGCACCCAGTACCGGGCAAACTCGTCGCCGTAGGCCTTGGCCTGGGCGATCTCGTTCTCGTGGTGCGGGAAGATCAGGTCCAGGCCGCCGCCGTGGATGTCGAAGGCGGTGCCGAGGTACTTGTGCGCCATGGCGGAGCACTCCAGGTGCCAGCCGGGGCGGCCGCGGCCCCACGGGGTCTCCCAGTCGGGCTCGCCGGGCTTGGTCGCCTTCCACAGGGCGAAGTCCCGCGGGTCCCGCTTGCCCGTCTCGCCGTCGGCGGAGGGCTGCAGGAGGTTCTCCAGCTCCTGGTTGGAGAGCTGGAGGTACTCCGGGAAGGACTTCACGTCGAAGTAGACGTTGCCGTCGGACTCGTAGGCGTGGCCCCGCTCGATGAGCCCGCGCATCATCTCGATCATCTCGGGGACGTGCCCGGTGGCGCGCGGTTCGTACGTCGGCGGAAGGCAGCCGAGGGCGTCGTAGCCGTCGTTGAACGCGCGCTCGTTGTCGTAGCCGATGGACCACCAGGGGCGGCCCTGGTCACGGGACTTCGTGATGATCTTGTCGTCGATGTCCGTGACGTTGCGGATGAAGGTGACGTCGTAGCCGCGGTACTCGAACCAGCGGCGCATGATGTCGAAGTTCAGGCCGGAGCGGATGTGGCCGATGTGCGGGGCGGCCTGCACGGTGGCGCCACAGAGGTAGATCGAGACGCAGCCCGGCGTGAGCGGGGCGAAGTCACGGATCTGCCGGGCGCTGGTGTCGTGCAGGCGAATGGTCACGGGTCCAGGGTAGTGGGCGAACCCCCGTGCATTGCA
This sequence comes from Streptomyces sp. NPDC031225, assembly GCF_055570355.1. Lineage (NCBI taxonomy): Bacteria > Bacillati > Actinomycetota > Actinomycetes > Kitasatosporales > Streptomycetaceae > Streptomyces > Streptomyces sp. NPDC031225. The sequence goes on from NZ_JBVIHJ010000007.1 coordinate 289,514, forward strand.
CCCGTCCGAGACATCTCAGACTCCGCCCGCCACGACACATCTCAGGCCCTGCGCGCCACCAACGCCGTCGCCACCGCCATCAGCCCTTCGTCCCGGCCGGGGAAGCCGAGCCCGTCGGTCGTGGCTCCCGACACCGACACCGGTGCACCGGCGGCCTCCGAGAGGATCTTCTGCGCCTCTTCCCTGCGCTTGCCGATCTTCGGGCGCGGCCCTACGACCTGTACGGCGACGTTGCCGATGACGAAGCCGGCCTCGCGCACGATCCGGGCCGCCTCCGTCAGCAGGGTGACGCCGGACGCACCCGACCACTCGGGGCGCCCGGTGCCGAAGTGCTGTCCGAGGTCGCCGAGGCCGGCTGCCGAGAACAGCGCGTTGCACGCGGCGTGGGCGACGACGTCCGCGTCGGAGTGGCCGGCCAGACCGGGTCCCTCACCCTCCCATTTCAGGCCCGCGCACCACAGTTCGCGGCCCTCCTCGAAGGCGTGGATGTCGGTGCCGATGCCGACCTGGGGCAGGATCACGGGCTGCTCAGAAGCCATCGTTGAGCCTCCTGCGGGCCAGGACCGCCTCGGCGAGGACCAGGTCCAGTGGGCGGGTGACCTTGAAGGCCTCCTCGTGTCCGGGCACGACGACGACCGTGAGCCCCAGCTGCTCGACCATGCTCGCGTCGTCGGTGACGTCCTCGGTGACCGTCTCGTGGGCGCGGATCAGCGTGGCCCGGTCGAAGCCCTGCGGGGTCTGTACGGCGCGGAGGCGGGCGCGGACCGGGGTCGCCACCACTGGTTCCGGCTCACCGGGAGCGGTCGCCGGCTCGACCTCCTTCACGGTGTCCGCGAGGGGCAGGGCCGGGACGACGGCGGGCGCGCCCTCCCGGACGGCCTCGATGACGGCGTCGACGGTGTCGACCGGGACGAGCGGGCGGGCCGCGTCGTGGACCAGGACGATGTCGTAGTGGGAGGGGAGGGCGTCCAGGCCGAGTTTCACCGATTCCTGGCGGGAGTCACCGCCCGGGACGACGAGGAAGTCCGTCCGCTCGGGCAGCGCGTGGGCGTCGAGGAGGGACTTGACCTCGCCGGCGCCGTCGGGCGGGGCCACCACGACGACCAGGGAGACGGCACGGGACGCGGCCATCGCGCGGACCGCGTGGATCAGCATGGGGGTGCCGTTCAGCGCGCGGAGTGCTTTGGGGGCGCCCGGACCGAGGCGTACGCCCCTTCCGGCGGCCGGAATCACCACCGCGGTGCGGGCTTCCGCACGGGCTGCGGCGGGCTCGGGGCGCGAAACGTCAGACATCGGTTCCTGTCAGGTTTGTGTGCTCGGCCAACGTGGGTACGGAGACAGCGTGCCGGGCGCGACGCCTTGACCGGACCCTTCCGTGACCCCGGTCGAGCCTGCTGCCCGGGCCCGGCACGCCAAGTATCGGGGGAGCTTTCCCCGAGAGGAACACGCGCACGGCAGCCGGTGACGTCGTGGATGTCGGCATCCGGACATGGACATGCCGCAGCGCCCGGCGACAGCTGTTGCGTCATCGGGCACCGCGGCATTATCAGTGCGGCAATCAGGTTTCAGTGTGTGCTGAGCTGAGCGGGCAGGGTGCCTGCACAGGAATGCTCAGGACGCGAGAACCTCGTCGAGCAGCGCCTCGGCCTTGTCCTCGTTCGTGTTCTCCGCGAGGGCGAGTTCGCTCACCAGGATCTGCCGCGCCTTGGCGAGCATGCGCTTCTCACCTGCGGAGAGTCCGCGCTCACGCTCACGACGCCACAGGTCACGCACGACTTCCGCGACCTTGATGACATCGCCGGAGGCGAGCTTCTCCAGGTTTGCCTTGTAACGACGGGACCAGTTCGTGGGCTCCTCGGCGTACGGCGCGCGCAGCACCTCGAAGACCCGGTCCAGCCCTTCCTGACCGACCACATCACGCACGCCGACGAACTCCGCATTGTCCGCTGGCACACGTACCGTCAGATCGCCCTGGGCGACCTTCAGCACCAAGTAGGTCTTGTCCACGCCTTTGATCTGGCGAGTTTCGATAGCCTCGATCAGCGCGGCCCCGTGATGGGGATAGACCACGGTGTCGCCAACCTTGAACGTCATGTGACAGGTACCCCTTCCGTGGCTATCCAGGGTAACACGGAAACTGCGGTTCCTGAATGGCGTTTTCGCAGGTCAGGGCATATCTCGGGGCTTGACAACTGCAACAGGAACGTGCTGCGACGGCCGAGCGGAAGAAGGTATTCGCAGGTCGGAGCGGCTCTCCGGGGGAGGTGAAACGCGTACGTTACACACACCCGGAAGCCCCTCCGCTCGGGCTAACGTCCCCAAATGTCCGGTTCCATGTGTGCGACTTCCGCTACTCCGTTCGGAGTCAGGAGTCGGTTCCGCGTCGATTCAGGAATTGATCACACGACGCCGGACGGATCAGCCGGTGATCAATTCCGGGGGCGATCACGCATTCCTTCACGGAAGTTTTGCTACTGGATGCCGAGGCGGTTATCCGAATGCCGGACGAGCGCCGGACGAGCGCCGGAGTGCGGGACCCAAGTGACCCACGAGTCACTTGTGAACCGGAGTGACCGGAGAGAAACGCCTCTTGGGGAGGGTCGGGTGCGGCCCGGTGGGAACGGCTCGGTAACCTGAGGCCGCTGACAGACACTTAGCGCGGCTTTACGGCCGCCTCGCTCAAGTCAAGGAGTTGCCGCCGCCGTGAGCAGCAGCCTTCGACGCGGCGTCCTCGCCGCCGCCGCCATCGCGTTCTCGGTCACCGCGCTCTCCGCGTGCGCAGCCGGAAACAACGCCCAGACGCTGGAGGTCAAGCCGGACAACGCGGAGACCAGCGTCGGCGGCATCAGGCTCCAGAACGTCGTGGTCATCACCCAGCCCTCGACCCAGGCCTCGGGCGAGACCAAGGGCCCCGCCGTGGTCTCCGCCACCGTCTACAACGGCACCGACACCGCCCAGACCCTGGACGCCGTGAGCGTCGACGGCGGTGGCAGCGCCGAGCTCAAGCCCGCCAAGGGCAAGGGCAAGGTGACCGTCCCGGCCTACGGCTCCGTCATCATCGGCGGCAAGGGCAACGCCTCCGCCTCGGTGGCCGAGATCGGGGAGAGCGTCAAGGACGGCAACGCCCAGAAGGTCACCTTCACCTTCAGCACGACGGGTGACGTGAGCCTGCGCGCCTTCGTGGTGCCGGCCGACAGCTACTTCACCAAGTGGGGCCCGTCGGCGATCCCGTCGCCGCCGGTGACCTCGCCCACGCCGACCGGCTCCGCGAGCGCGGCCGGCTCGGCGAAGCCCGGCGACACGGCGGGCTCCGCGAGCGCGACGGCGACCGAGTCGGCCGCGAGCCACTGAGCGGCCGTACGGGAGCGTCGTACGACGCGTACGCGGAAGGGCGGGACCTCCGAGGAGGTCCCGCCCTTCCGCGTGACGGCAGGCGTTTCTCTTTACGGCTCGAACTTGTAGCCGAGTCCGCGCACCGTCACCAGGTACCTGGGGGCACCCGGGTCCGGCTCGATCTTGGCGCGCAGGCGCTTGACGTGGACGTCGAGGGTCTTGGTGTCACCGACGTAGTCGGCGCCCCAGACCCGGTCGATGAGCTGCATACGGGTCAGGACGCGGCCGGCGTTGCGCAGCAGCATCTCCAGGAGGTCGAACTCCTTGAGGGGGAGGTCGACCTTGGAGCCGGAGACCGTCACGACGTGGCGGTCGACGTCCATGCGGACCGGGCCCGCCTCCAGGGCGGCCGGCGTGACCTCCTCCGGCTCGCCGCGACGGCGCAGGACCGCGCGGATACGGGCGACCAGCTCGCGGGAGGAGAACGGCTTGGTGACGTAGTCGTCGGCTCCTATTTCGAGCCCTACGACCTTGTCGATCTCGCTGTCCTTGGCGGTCACCATGATGACGGGGACGTTGGAGCGGCCGCGCAGCTGGCGGCAGACCTCCGTGCCGGGCAGGCCCGGCAGCATCAGGTCGAGGAGGACGAGGTCGGCGCCGTTGCGCTCGAACTCGTCGAGTCCGTCGGGGCCGGTGGCCGCGATGGCGACCTCGAAGCCCTCTTTGCGGAGCATGTACGAAAGGGCGTCGGAGAAGGACTCCTCGTCCTCGACGACGAGCACTCGGGTCACGGAAGGACCTCCGGGGCGGGAAGCGGGTCGTAAGAAGCCGACTCGGGGGTGGAATGCCCGTCCTCGTCGTCGAGGTCGGGGTGCTGGAGCGCGCGGTCGCGGGCCGCGCCCGCCTCCGGCAGTCTGAGGGTGAACGTGGAGCCCTGTCCCTCCGAGCTCCACACCGTGACCTCCCCGCCGTGCGAGGCGGCCACGTGCTTGACGATCGCGAGACCGAGGCCCGTGCCGCCGGTCTGGCGGGAACGGGCCGGGTCGACGCGGTAGAAGCGCTCGAAGATGCGCTCCTTGTCCTTGTCGGAGATGCCGATGCCCTGGTCGGTGACGGCGACCTCGATCAGGTCGCCGCTCGGCACCGGTACCCGGCGGGCGGCTATGCCGACGCGGGTGCGGGCGGGCGAGTAGTTGACGGCGTTCTCGACGAGGTTGCCGAGAGCGGCGGCGAGCTGGCCGCGGTTGCCCCAGACCCGCAGCTCGGCCGCGCCGGCGGCGGCCATGGTGATCTGTTTGGTGCCGGCCTGGTGCCGGCAGCGGTCGATGGCCTCGGCGACCAGTTCGTCCACGCGGACCGGCTCGGCGTCCTCCAGCGGGTCGTCGTTCTGCACCCGGGAGAGGTCGATGAGTTCCTGGACCAGGCTGGTGAGCCGGGTCGCCTCGATCTGCATACGGCCGGCGAAGCGCTCCACCGCCTCCGGGTCCTCGGACGCGTCCATGACGGCCTCGGAGAGGAGGGAGAGCGCGCCGACGGGAGTCTTGAGCTCATGGCTGACATTCGCGACGAAGTCGCGTCGTACCGCTTCGATCCGCCGGGCCTCGGTGAGGTCCTCCACGAGGAGCAGCACCAGCCGGGAGCCGAGCGGCGCCACCCGCGCGGAGACCGCGAGGGCCTCCCCGCGACCGGTTCCGCGCCTCGGAAGGTCCAGCTCCACCTGGCGTATCTCGCCGTCTCTCCTGGTGTCCCGGGCCATCTGGAGCATGGGCTCCACGGAGAGCTTGCCGCCGCGGACCAGCCCGAGGGCGTACGCGGCGGAGCTCGCCTTGACGACGGCGTCGGCCTCGTCGAGGACGACGGCCGAGGAGCGGAGCACGGACAGGACGGTGTCCACGCCCGGCGGAAGCACCGGGTCCGTGTGCAGGGATGTGCGGGTGGGGCGCTTCTGCTCCCGCTCGCTCCAGCGGAACGCCAGCATGGCGATGACGCCGGTGAGCACACCGGCGATCGCTGCCGCTGCGGCGACTGCCGCGTTCACGTCCATGCCTCCAGGTTAGGCATGGGATCGGTCCTGGCCACAGCGGTAGGAGTGCGAGCTCGAACACTCGTCGCCCAGAGTTCACCTTGGAGCCAGTGTTGGTTCATTTGGGAGGTCGGAAACGGACGCGTACAGGGCCGAACGTGGGAGCGTGGGGTACGCAGCACCGGTTTCACGGCCGGTTATGGCCCCTGGAACCCACAGGAATGACGTACGAGAGGGAACCGAAGATGCGGGACGCGTACCACGAGGAACTTGATTCGATCGGCGACGGTCTGGTGGAGATGGCCCGGCTGGTCGGCTCGGCGATCGGACGCGCCACGACCTCGATACTCGACTCCGACCTGAAGCTGGCCGAGAGCGTGATCGAGGCCGACCAGAAGGTGGACGACCTCCAGCACGACCTGGAGGCCAAGGCGATAGCGCTCCTGGCCCGCCAGCAGCCGGTGGCGACGGACCTCCGTATCGTCGTCACGTCCCTGCGCATGTCGGCCGACCTGGAGCGTTCCGGCGACCTGGCCCAGCACGTGGCGAAGCTCGCCCGGCTCCGCTTCCCGGAGCGCGCGATCCCGCACGACCTGCACGCGACCATCCTGGAGATGGGCCAGCTCGCGCAGCGCCTGATGGCGAAGGCGGCGGAGGTCATCATCACCAAGGACGTCGACCTCGCGCTCCAGCTGGAGTCGGACGACGACGAGATGGACCTGCTGCACCGCACGCTCTTCCAGCACCTGCTGGACGACAAGTGGAAGCACGGCATCGAGACCGCGGTCGACGTGACACTGCTCGGCCGCTACTACGAGCGGTTCGCCGACCACGCGGTGTCGGTGGCCAAGCGTGTGGTGTACCTGGTCACGGGGGAGCACGCCGACGATCTCCAGGCGGACATCCAGCCGCCGACGGGAGCGGAGGGGGCCTGAGCCCTCCGGAGTGCGAGGGTACGAGGGCTCCCGCCCGGGGCGGGCGCAAGCCTCTGTGCGCCGTTGATGCGCCCAGCGGAGCGGGCATCCAATGGGTACAGGGCCTGATCCGACCGTCGGGACGTCCGGCCCTCGCCACGAGGAGGGACCCAGACCCATGGCCGAATCCCCCAGCACCCCCCAGCCCGACCCCACCCAGGAACGCCCGACCGAGCAGCCCGCCGCGATCAGGACCCTGACGGTCATCGGCGCGTGCGGCTGCGGTTCGGGCTGCGGGTGCGGGTGCCAGTCGGGCAATCCGTGTCAGTGCGGCTGAGTGTCGTACGGCTGAGTGCGGTACGGCGTTTCGTGCCGCGCTTTCGTACGTCGGTGAAGGGCTCCGGGGTGGGTACCGGGGCCCTTCGTCATGGCGTGCGTGGCGGCAACGGTCGCCCCGGCCGGGCGGGAGGCGCAGCATGGAGGGAGTCGGAAGGACAGGAGGTGCGGGTCATGTCGCTCTTCATGGACGTACACCACGGGATGCAGGGCATCACGGCGGACCAGCTGAAGCAGGCCCATCAGGCCGACCTCGCCATTGAGGGAGAAGAGGGCGTGCACTTCGAGCGCGCGTGGGCGGACCCCGAGTCGGGAACCGTCTACTGCCTCTCCGAGGCCCCCTCGGCCGAGGCGGTGCAGCGCATCCACGAGCGGGCGGGACACAAGGCGGACGAGATCCACGCGGTGCCGTTCTCGGTCTGACACGGCCCCGCGTCCGACGGCCTGAACCGAAAACAGCTTTGCCGCCGCCCCGCTCCTGCCTCAGGATTCTCGATGTGGCAGACACCGAACCCACCGACGACGAGACACCGGACGGGCTGCTGGGCTGGTGCCTGGTGGCCAATGTGTCCCCGGAGACAGCGCACGGCGAGAGCGGCCTCGACATCCGGCGCGGCACCCGGCACTTCGCCGCGGGCACCCTGCTGTGGCTCCCGCCCACGCGCTGGGACCCCGGCCACTGTCGCTGGCACGCGGCCGGCCGGCACCGTGGCAACTCCCGCCGGTACGTCAACATGGTCGTGCGCACCGAGGACTTGGAGAACTTCCGGGTCAAGGGTGTCTACAGCGAAGGTCTCGTCCGCAGTCTCAACGGCCCTCTGCACGACCCGGCCGCCCCTCGGACCCTGCAGGACCCGTGGTCCCGCGAGGTGGCCCAGGGCTGGGCGGACAGGTGGAACCAGCCCCGGGAGCGTCTCTTCATCGAGGGCCACCCCTACTCCCACCCGCGGATCTCCGTCCCCAACCCGCCGCCGGCGGAACTCCAGGTCGACGGCGAGACCCTGTACCTGGCCCACTACGGCACCAAGGGAGCCCGCTACAGCCGTACGCCCCCGCCTGTGGAACGGGTTCCGGAGCCCTGAGCCGAACCTCCGCTCTCTCCCCTTCACTGTTGCCGACAAGCCTCGAACCGGGTTGATCACTGCCATGACCGACAATGCCGCAGTCACCGTCGCCGACGATGACATCCTCAACAATCGGATCATCCCCGGCCTCGTCACACTCCGCGAGCATCTCGGCTGCTCGCTCCAGGAGGCGCTCTATGCCTTCACGGCACGGTACGAGGAGCTGAGGACGGACCGCCCCGGGGATTTCGTGTGCGGTCCCGACGAGTACTGGGCCGGCTTCTTCTCATGACGACGACCAGAGCACACGGGGAACCGTCCGGGTCAGCCGAGCGACGCTCAAGCGGTACGCGAAGCTTTTCGAGCCTCCGGTGCTGTGACCGCATGGGTTCGCCGAGTTGGATCGGATCAGCCGGGCCGGGCCGTCTCCGCAGATCGGGCTCTGGCCCTAGCCCGGTGTCAGAGCCCGGTGTCAGAGCCCCCCGCTAGCGTGTCGGCGACCAGATCCGACTCCTCCTCGGGAGAACCACGTGGACATCCTGCTCATCGCCGGCTTGTGGCTCGACGGATCCGCCTGGGACGACGTCGTGCCCGAACTCACCGCGCTCGGCCACCGTCCCGTACCGCTCACCCTCCCGGGCCAGGGCGACGGCGCCGCGTCCGCGACGCTCGACGACCAGCGGGAAGCAGTGCTTGCCGCGGTGGACGCGGCGCCCGGAAAGCCGCTGGTGGTAGGGCACTCCGCAGCATCGACCCTGGCCTGGCTGGCCGCCGACGCGCGACCGGAGAAGGTGGCCAAGGTCGCCCTGATCGGCGGCTTCCCCGCCGCCGACGGGCAGGCCTACGCCGATTACTTCGCGATGGAGGGCGGCGCCATGCCCTTCCCGGGCTGGGCTCCCTTCGAGGGCGCGGACGCCGCCGACCTGGACGAGCGGGCCCGCGACCGCTTCGCGTCCGCCGCGGTTCCTGTTCCCGAGGGGGTCGCCAAAGGTGTCGTACGACTGACCGACGAGCGCCGCTTCGGCGTCCCCGTTGTCGTTGTCTGCCCGGAGTTCACCCCGGCTCAGGCCGAGGAGCTGGTCGCCGCCGGTGACAGTCCTGAGCTCGCCCGCGCTACCCGCCTCGAGTACGTGGACCTCGACTCGGGCCACTGGCCGATGGCCACCCGCCCGCGCGAACTCGCCCGCGTCCTGGCGGAGGCCGCCAACTCCTAGCGGCCGCCCCGCGTGCGCAGGGGGTCTTGATGTCGGAAACGCCCCCCGTCAGCAGCGGGCCTTCCGTAAGGTATCCGCCCGTGACGTCGTATGAGCGGTGGTCCTTGGTTGCTTCGTTCGGTTCACTGGTCGTCAGTGTCGTCGCCTTCGCCGCACTGGCCTGGCAGCTCCTCATGCTGTCGCGCAGTACGGGTCAGGACCACGACAGGCGCCGTAAGCAGGCGACCATGGAGTACCTCACGGCCAACATGGAGCGGCGGAAGGCGCTGTTCGACGAGGGGATACCGCACGAGCGGGATCACGAGGCCATCACAGCCCTGATCAGCTTGTCGTTGTCCGGCAACGATCAAGCGACGAAACTCATCACGGCCTACCTCACGGCGTTCAACTTCCTTGCCGTCGGCGCACAGACGGACGCCTTCGACCGAGAGGTCATCGACGAGGCGTGGGGCGGCATCGTCATCTCCGTCTGGACCAACTACCGGCCCTGGATCGAGGAGCAGCGGCGTCGGCACGGTGAGCCCCGGGTGTGGGAGAACCTGGAGTGGCTGGCCGGGAGGATGACGCCACGCCGGTCCATCGTTCCCTCTGGGGGCAGCGGAAACCTGCCCCCGCAGGGACAACCCGTGCCGTAGGGGGAGAGTGCGACTGGTCCTAATCACCGCCGAGGCGTCCGGGCTCCGGGGTCTCGTCCGTGAAGCCGTGGTCGGTCGGGTGCGCCGGTCGCTGTGCCAGCCAACCCGACACCCTCGGGCCTCCGTTGATCGCGTCGCCGTCCAGGACCGTACGGACGTGCTGGAAGCCCTGGCGGAGGTAGTACGCCTGCAGATCCTCGTTCGTCGTCCACGCGTCGAGCCGGAGCCATGCCGCCCCGGCCCGGCAGGCACGGTCACCGGCCCAGTCCAGCAGTCGCCCGCCGATGTTCTGCCCGGCGTGTGTCCGCGCCACGGAGAGCTTGTTGATGAACATGGAGGGCTCCGAGAGTTCCTGCTCCGTCCAGAGGCCCGCTTGCACCTCGGGGGTCACGGTGATGGTGGCCGCCGTCACCGAACCGTCCAGGACCATGAAGACGGTGCCGTCCTCGACGGTCTCCAGCAGTTTTGCCGCCGGGTAGGGGAACTGCCACTGGTCGATTCCGAGGCGGGAGAGCCAGCTCGCGGCCTCCGTCCGGAAGGCCAGCAGCTGGGGCAGGTCGCCCGGTCGGGCGGGGATGATTCTCACCGGGGCTCATTCTCACGTAGTTCGCTCAGCGGCCGTCTCGTCGAAGTGCCGTAGCCACCCGTGCCGTTCGCGCAGCCGGAGGGCCTGATCACGGGACGCGTCAGTCCCACGTCGGCCGACGCTACCGTCCCGCCCACCGTCGCAACTTCCCGGTGACATGGGCCTTGTGAAGGCGGGTTGCCGACGCTTCGCTCGGGCTCGTCACGAACGCAGTGACAGGAGTCCACCGCTTCCCCCCTTTGCGAGCCGTCCATCTGACGGCGGGGAAGTCCGTGATCTCTGAGATGCGCTCTCGCTCAATCACGCGTGTGCGCAGGTAGCCGCGGATCGAGAGGCTGTCGTGCTCACACGTCACGCCGAGCCGGTATCCCCTCACGGCGAGGATCGCGAACCCGATCAGAGCGAAACAGGCCACGAGCCGCGAGACGCCGGTACCGGCCTGTGCTGCGTAGGCCACAGCAGCGGCCGCCGGGACGGCTCCGAGGCTGCTGTTCGCAAGACGGTTCACCATCGGTGGCGATAGCTCCACGACGCTCCTCGTCTGTGCCGGTGCCTGGCGGTGCGTGCCGGTGGCAGCGTACTGGTACCTCGGCTTGGGAAGCTGTGATCATTCGAGGCTGAATCGGGGCGCTGACGAGCGTTGATGGCTGACCCGCAACTCTCGCAGGTGCCGTCGGCTTTCACCATGGTTCCCCGCTGTTCCCCGCTCGATCTGGTGCGGCAGTGGTGCGGAGCTGCGGCGTCCAGGAGGTGATCAGCTGACCACATTCCCTTCCCGGGCCTCCTCCCTCGCCCGGGATGCCCGGCTGCTAGCGTCCGGCACCATGTGGGCTCACGAGATAGTGGCCGGTCGACCGGCGTGGCGGCACATTCCTTCCGGAGTGGTCTTCCGGGCTGTCCCTGGTGGGACATTCCTGATGGGTCTGTCCGACGCGGAGCTGGACGCGGTTCGTGCCATTGAGCGGTCCGACGGCGCCGATGACGACCTCGAAGCGTTCTTCGCCGGTGCTGTCCATGCCCGGCCGGTACGAGAAGTGCGGGTCGAACCGTTCTTGATGGCCCGACATCCGCTGACGGTGGCGCAAGCGCGGCACTGGCTGCCCGAGTACGAGGACAGCTTCGCCGACTCGGATGCAAGCACGGCCCGCTTCGAGGATGACTTGGACGACCTGCTCGGGACGTTGCCCTTCCGGCTGCCCAGCGAGGCGGAGTGGGAGTACGCGGCCCGGGCAGGGACGACCACTCTGACCTTCCGAGGGGACGGGAGGCCGGACGAGGACCATGTGCTGGAAGACTTTGCCGACGAGGAGCGCACAGCCGCGGCTGAGAACGCCTTCGGCTTGGCGGCGATGGGGTCGGCGAACGAGGTCTGCGCCGATGTGTGGATCCCACATTTCACGGACGCGCCGGCGGACGCTCGCCCCCGTACCGGCGACGGACCGCGCGTGGTGCGAGGAGGTGGCGGCGATCTCTCTCCGTGGCAGGGCTGCGACGAGTGGCTGCTGTTGCTCTCCGCCACCCGTGACGAGTCCCAGGACTTCACTGCGGTCCGCCCGGTCGCACCCCTGCCAACCAGTTAGGGCAAGATCTGGATGCCAGAAGGGGGCTACCGGAATTTCGGAGGTAGCCCCCTTCTGAACTGGTGCTCCCGGCAGGATTCGAACCTGCGATACCTGCTACAGGAGTTCGATCAGGCGGTTCTCGTACGGCTGTCGCAGTCCTGCCAATTTGGCGTGTGTGATCGCTCAAGGCCGCCTGCGTCCAGAGTCGTTGATGTCATCTGGTGATGTCAGGTTGGATGGTCCGATGGAGCGCATAGAGGCCGAGCTGTTCACGGACGGCAGCAACGACGCAGTGGTTCGCCTCCCCGGCCGACGGTTCCCCGGGGTACTGGTGCAGGGCGATTCCCTCCACATCCTCCGCAGTGACGTGGCCGAGGTGCTGGAAGCCTGTGAGCGGGGCGACGTGGACGAAGCTCGGGACTCCGCCGGCCTTCTTCTGTCGGACCTGGATGCCCTGTTGGCACGGTACGAGGCTGTGTTGAACGAGCACGAGATTCAGCGGCCGTACTGAGCTGTTGGGCCACCTGCTCGGGAAGTTGCGGGCCTTTGCAGCTGTTCGGGGCGCTGACGAGTGCGAACGGCTGGGCGAGGGGGCGGGTCGTGCCGGTGGGGTGCGTTGTCAGTGGGCGTGGCTGGGGTCTCGGACGCGCGGCCGGCTTCCGAGGTGTCCAGCTCTGTAGAGCAGTTGCATCCCCGGCCCGTCCGTCTGGGGGCGGCCTGGGTATGGCCCGGACCTGACCGACGGTCGGGCTGCGTCGAGCGTCCTGGACATCCGCGTCCGTTGTCGGCGCCGACGTATCTGATGGCCCAGGCCCACCAAAAAAGCCCCCGCCCCGCAAGAACCTCGCAGGTCGGGGGCTTTCAGACGTTCGGTTACTTCTTCTTGCCCTGGGTGTTGTCAGGGATCTTGGGGAGCTGGGTTTTTGCTGCTCAGGGGCGGTGGGCTCGTGCACCTGGTGGTCGGTGTTGGTCGTCGTTGGCCGTTGTCGAGCGGCGTCGGACGGCCCAGGGACGGCCCAGACTCGCCACTTCTCAACCGGACTCGGTGGCGGTGTCGTTGGCCTCTGCAGATCTCTGGTGCGACCGCATGACGGTGCGCAGAGCTTCGAGTTCGGTTCGGGGAAACGGCCGGCCCCATTGGGCTTCGTAGCCTTCCTCGCCCTGCTCGTAGTCGATCCGGTAGAAGGCCCGGACGGTGGACCGTGCCAGCGCCGTGACGGTGTGGCGGCCTGACCAGAGAACTATCCCTGAGCTTTCCAGGAGTTGGGCGTTGTCGGCCAGGACCAGACGGACATCGACCGCTGATCCGTCTCTGCGAAAGAACCATCGGTACAGCTCTGGCTCTCCGTTGAACTCGGCGCGCGTTTCGTCGTCACCGAGGACGAGGCGGGCAACGGCGTAGAGGAACTCCTCGGACGCATCGGTGATGTAGGAAGCGACGGCCTCTGCCTCGCCGCGATCGTCCGACACCTTGATGTCGGCCCACCCGTGACTGTGCAGCTTCCACGTGATCGCTAGAGACGACATCTCCCCTCCCCAGGGCGGTTCTATGGACGTGAGCGCAGTGCGGCTGATCTCTCAGCTTGGGAAAGCCGTGGGTATTTAGGCGCCGCTCGGGCGGTGACCTGGGCTACGGCGTTGGCGCTGCTTCATCGGCCCCTGCAGCCTTCACCTTGGTTCCCTGCTGTCCCCCGCCCGGTCTGGTGCGGCTGTGGTGCACGCAACCTCATGGAACACGTCGTACTCGTGTCGCGCCTCCGGCATGAGTTGCGTCCGTTCCGACTTCGACAGCGGACACTTCGTCGCGACGGCGACCTGGCCCAACGACTCACCGGCACTCGCCCTCACGATATGAGGCGTGCTCGCGTCACTGGCTACCTTCAGCAGGGCTGCGCGTGCACGGGGATCATCCGTTGCGTACAGATCCATAGCGGCGTCGTCCCGGCCACCGATGTCTGCCTTGGGGTTGAGCAACACCTCGATAAGGGCCTGCACCTGGTCGGCGTTCACCCCGGCATCCTCTGCCGAGCGGAGGCGCGGTGCCAACACGCTTTCCAACTGTGGTGGTGGGGTGGTGTGCTGCGTGCGGGGGCGTTCACCTGCGTTCAGGGATGGCCCGACTCCCGGTCCTACCAGGCTTACGGTCTCGTCTGAACGGCCGTGAACCCCGATGAATGAGACGGAAACTGAGACGGGGCCAAACCGCCTTACGAGTTGCGACAGTCGGAGGCGATCGGTAACCGTTCTGGGTAGGGGCCCTCGTGCGCCCTGCCCTGCAGCCAGTCGGTGAGCCACTGCGCGAGTGATTGTCCTATCGGTGCAGGGGCATGCCGGATGCAGCACAGGTTGGGGTCCCAGTCCCACATCTGGCCGTCGGCCGTCCGGAAGTCGATCAGCGTCCACATTGCGCAGCCCCGGTCCATCAGCGGGACGATCCCCGACGGGAGGACGTCATCGGGGGCAATGAATCCGCGGTACGCCATGGTGATGTCTGAGCAGTCGCTGAACCAGTCGTTCGTCTCGGTCACGGACACCACTTCCCACGGTCCGAAGCCACCGTTGGCGACTTCGAGATAGATCCGCTTCAACAGCTCGGGCATCGGATGCCAGGGCGGTTGCAAGTTCCGGGATCGCGTAGATCGTCCGCGTCCAGCGGGAGTTGACGCAGCAACAGCACAGGCACGAGACCGGTGATCATCAGGGTGTCTACGCCAGCTGATCACATCGAGGTCCCGTGCCTGCCGCTCCATCCTCCCTGGTCCCTGCCGCCCTGGCGAAACTGGGCCCCCTTCACCAGCACGACACCGGCCGCCTGCGCGCCCACCTCCAGCGCGTACCCGACCCGCGTTCGCGTCGAGGGCGGTGGTATCCCCTGGTCGGCCTGCTGCTGATCTGCGCCTGCGCAGTCGTCTCCGGCGCCCGGACCACCACCGAGATCACCGAGTGGGGACAGCGCGCCACCACCACGGTGCTGGAACACCTCGGCATCCGGCGCCATCTGCCCGGACGCCGGCGCGCCCCGTCCCATGCCACCTTCACCCGGCTCCTGGCCGCCCTCGACGGCGATGCCCTGGACGCCGCGATCGGCGCCTACCTGGCCGGACACAACTACACCGGCGTCGACGCCACCGGCTCGGTGCCGCGGCCGGCGATCGCGGTGGACGGCAAGGCATTGTCAGGCTCCGCGCACCGCCAGCAGCGCCACCGGCACCTGCTGTCCGCCGTCACCCACGCCCCCACCGTGACCCTGGCCCAGCGTGAGGTGGGGGCCAAGACCAACGAGACGGCCGCATTCCGTCCGCTGCTGGAACCACTCGATCTGACCGGCACCGTGGTCACCTTCGACGCCCTGCACAGCGTCAAGGACCAGGTGCGCTGGCTGGTACAGGAGAAGAAAGCCCACTACATCGCGGTGATCAAGGGAAACCAGCCGACCGCGTCGGCCCAGCTCAAGGCCCTGCCGTGGGACCAGGTGCCCGTGGCGCACACCGTCTCCGGCACCGGGCACGGCCGGCGGGAGTCCCGCTCGGCCAAGACCATGGCCATCGCGGCGAACCTGGGCGGGATCGCCTTCCCGCGAGCCCGGCTGGCCTTGCGCATCCACCGGCGCCGCCAGGAGAACGGCAAGCGGCAGACCCGGGAGACGGTCTACGCCGTCACCAGCCTCGACACCCACCAGGCCACCCCTGCCGACCTGGGCGGATATGTGCGCGGGCACTGGGGAATCGAAAATTCCAGCCACCATGTCAGAGATGTGGTGTTCGCCGAGGACGCCTCCACCGTCCACACCGGCAGCGCGCCGCGGGCGATGGCCGCTCTGCGGAACCTGGCCATCGGCAGACTGCGGCTGCTGGGAGCGGACAACATCGCCAATACCACCCGAGCGATCCGGGACGCACCCGAACACGCCATCTGGATCTGGGGCATCACCGGCAGCCCGCTTCTACCGGGAACTTGAAGCCGCCCTGACCGGGGTCAGGGCGGTGGCGTGGTGTTCGCCTTTGCCGGCGTCCAGGCCGAGGAAGACGCCGATTTCGCTGATGTCGATCACGTGCACTCTCCGGTCGTACCCGTCCCGGCCTCACCTGCGGCACCAGCTGCCGGCATCCACATTACGAAGAGCCTCCCAAGTCCCAGAAGAACCGCTGGTCATGCCCCTAGCCAGCGGTCTGCCAGCGCCCGGCACCGGTGACACCACCCCCAGATCATGATCAACAGGGGGGAGCAGTCATGCCGGGCCCGGAGGCCGGGAACCCCATTGCGGGGCCGAGTAAGACGGCAATGGGGGGCGGTAATACTTCCGCAGGGGTCTTTCATGCCGTGCGTGTGTCGACTGTCTCGCAGTGTCGGGCAGGAGGTTGTCCACACCAATCGGCAGGGGATAGCTGGACAATTGCTCGGATGTGAGGATTTGCCGTAAGCCGCCGAACACGGCGGAGTGGCAAGTGAAAGAGAATCCGATCAGCATGAAGAAACTCGTTGTCAAGAGCAGGCGTGCGTTCGCCGTGGGCTTCGTCGCCTCCACGCTCGCCCTGGGAATAGGTGTCGCCGCCCCCGGTGTCGCCTCCGCGCAGCCGGCGCCGGTCTCGGGTAGTGCCCAGCACACCCAGAATCCGCCGAGCAACATGGAATTGGGCATCGACTTCTGGGAGAATATGGGATGGCCGAACTGGCGCAACCTCGGTGACCGGGAGTGGATCGAGGCGGCCCACTGGACTGACAGCAACGGGGTTACCCACTCCGACTTCGTCTTCACCGGCGGCCGGTTCTACGACCGCGACCAGGGCCTCATCAACTTCATGAACAGCCCGGCGGCCCCCAGCTCCAGCCACGGGTACACGGGGACCTTCCAGGAGTACAACACGACCATCTACGACCGTCAGCGGGACGACGTGGTTCCCCGGCGTGACGCCAACCGGATCGTCAGGGCGATCGGTACCGGCGACCTGTTCTGGACCGACGACCACTACTCGACGTTCCACTACGCGGGACGGAGCTAGCACATCTGAAGGGGGTGTGACCGCCGCACGGCGGTCACACCCCCTTCAGTTGCGTCTACGCGTTGTGGTCACGCGGCGTGGCGGTGCCCCTGAGCGTGGCGGGAAGCGGTGAGGAACTCGCGTTCCAGACCGGTCAGCTCGTCGGGTTCCTGACAGCTGAGGAAAAGGCTTTCCGCGATGGCGAGGCGCTTGCCGCGATAGAGGTCGCACTCGTCGTGACCGAGCTCCTGCCAGGCTCCCGCCGCCTCGGTCAGATACCGGTGGTGCAGCAGGCGCTCGCGGTCCTCCTCCAGCCACCGACGCAGCCTGGGAGACTCGCTGATCACGGCGTCGTGGGTGAGCTCCGCGGAGTTCTCGCCGAGTGTGACGAGCCGGGCGCCGACCAGCGTGTTCAGCACCGGCCGCGTCTCCCGGTCCTCGAACGCGCGCAGCTCGGACGGCCGCACCGGCCGGCGCACGTAGGAGCGGTTCTCGTCGGGGGCGACAAAACGGCGCAGCACCCTGCGCGCGGTGAGCCGCTGCCGGGCGCACAGCCGGTCGAACACTTCCTCCGCGGTGGTGGCGAGGGCGCCCCGCACCCCGCCCATCTCCTCGTAGTCGGCCAGGGTGAGCACTCGGCCGCGCCGGCGGCACCAGACGCGCAGCAACGTGTTCGAGAGCATGGGCAGCATGGTGGGCTGCCCGAGGAAGTCGTCGACCAGCCGGGCCGTGAGATCACGTTCCACGGCGAGCCCGGCAGCCGCAGCCGGGCGGACGATCGCCTCGCGCAGCTCCGCCGACGTCATCCCCGGCATCCGCACGGTGCAGTCGGTCAGTGCGTCGAGCCAGGGTGTTTGACGCGGGCACCACCACAGGAAGTCCGGCCTGAGGTTGAGGACCACCCTCAGCCGCGATTCCGGTCGCCGCGCGGCCACCAGCAGCTCGACGAACCGCAGCCGCTCGTCCAGGTCCGGCACCAGCGTGCCCAGCTCGTGGGACTCGTCGACGACGATCCAGCGTTCCGGGTCGTCGGCGCCGGGCGACAGCAGCTGCTCGTACGTGGTCGCCGGCCGTGGTCCCGGCGTGATCAGGTGGACGGTGACCGGGTGTCCGGCGCACCGCGCGGCATCTCGCAGGACCGGCAGCAGGCCGGCGCGCAGCAGCGAGGACTTCCCGCTGCCCGACGGTCCCGACAGCGCGGCGAACCGCTTCGTGCGTATGAGGTCGAGCAGGCTGTCCACCACACGGTCGCGCCCGAAGAACAGGTGCCGCTGCTCACTCTCGAACCGCTCCAGCCCCCGGTAGGGCGACAGGGCGACGTCGTCCCGGAACGCGGCCGACTCCTCGGCGGCCCGCGACCACCGTTGCTGCCATTCGTCCGGATTCCCGCCACAGGCCCGGGCGAAGGCCACGACCACGGCCAGGGACGGCAGCCGGTCGCCCGCGGCGGCCTGGGCCAGCGCGGTGGGGGAGTAGTGGGCGCGGCACGCCATCGAACGGTAGGTGGGGCTGCCGGCGTCGCTCCGCAGCGCACGCAGTTCGCTCGCGAAGCGCTGAACGGGACCTTCGCCGGGATCCAGCGGTTTCTCGGGACGACCCATCTTTCCTTCTCTGCCTGGGCACGCGCCCTGCACGGGCATGCGCCTCGGCCGGGACGCACGTTGCCCGGGGGCGCATGTCCGACGCTGCCGGTACCGGCCGGACGGAACAATGGGGGCCGCTTGGAATGGGTATGTACGGCCGCCAGGATGGGTATTCGCGCGCGGCAGCAGTGTCCGTGGAGGACGGTGACGGGATGGCCGGGACGGCTGACCAGTGTGGTGCTGCGGGCTTCGGACGGGGTTTCGCGTTCGTCGGACGCCGCCACGAACTCGATCGGCTGCTCAACGCCGTTCGGCGGCCACCACCTGTGGTGATGGTGAAGGGGGCCCAGTTTCGCCAGGGCGACAGGGACCAGGGAGGATGGAGCGGCAGGCACGGGACCTCAATGTGATCAGCTGGCGTAGACACCCTGATGATCACCGGTCTCGTGCCTGTGCTGTTGCCACGTCAACTCCCGCTCAACGCGGACGATCCACCCAATCCCGGAACTTGCAACCGACCTGGGCTGAGGCAGGGCGAGATTCTCGGCGTCGCGGTCGACGCGATCGACTTTGAGGCGGGCACCCTGCATGTGGTCCAGCAACTGAAGCTGAGCCGAAGCAAGGCCGTCTTCGCGCCGCCGAAGGGCGGCAAGCTCCGGGACGTGCCACTTCCAGAGCCGGTCGCCGATGCGCTCCGGGCGCATATGAAGCAGTTCCCGCCGGCCGAGATCACCTTGCCTTGGAAGGTGGCTGGCGGACCTTCGATGACCAAGCGGCTGATCTTCACCGGGCCTCGTGGCGGCCATGTCTGGCGTACATCTCTCAACGAGGAGGCATGGAAGCGGGCGCTGGCTTCGGCTGGAGTGATCCCAGTGCGGAAGCCGGGCGAGCCGTACGCCGAGTCTCGCGAGAACGGCATGCACGCTCTCCGCCACTTCTACGCCTCGGTGCTCCTCGACGCCGGAGAGAACATCAAGGCCCTCGCTGAGTACCTCGGGCACTCTGACCCCGGTCTGACGCTGCGGGTCTACGCGCATCTCATGCCGTCCAGCCAGGAGCGTACCCGGAAGGCTATCGCCTCGGCTTACGAGGAATTCTCTCCGGGCTAGATAACGGAGGGGAGATCTCAATACCTTCCGTCCATGGATGGAAGTAACCCATCCATGGACGGAATGAGAAACCTCTGTCCCGAAGTTATCCGCCGTCGCTAGCGAGCTTTCTAGCTAGCAGAAAATCCGGCAGCACCACGGGCATCCACTGACGTCCATACAACTGCTGGCCTGTTCATTCTCGTAAACGGCCCGTCTACGAGAATGAACAGAGGAACGTTACTGCAGGCTCTTCTAAGGGTTGTGCACGCATAAGCGTAGAAGGTCATAGCCGCACCCTCTAAACATCAAGCCACCTGCATGTTTGGCCATATGACAGCACCTATGGGAAAGTCTCACTGCTATGCGAATGCCGCCCTGGCAGGGGCGGCATTCGTTTCCGTTTCCGCGCTCGGAAACCCTTGCCAGGAACCGACCACAGATGGAGGCCACATGGTCCCACGCGCAGGTGTCACCGTCGACATCTGTCCCCGCGACCTGCCGATCGCGCTCATCGGCACGGCCGGCGGAGCACTCGCCCTCTGGGCCAGCGCCCCCGCCGAGATCGTCATCCCGACGGCCCTGCTGATCGTCCTCGACGTCCGCATCCGGCGCTGGCGCCGACGCGCTTAGCGGCCCGATCCAGCAGCTGACGGCCCAGAGACGGCCCGAGGCCAACGCAAAGCCCCCCACCCGCAGGGAAACCGCAGGTGGGGGGCTTAATCGCGTCGCGTTACTTCTTCTTGCCCTGGTTCTTGACCGCCTCGATCGCTGCCGCCGCGGCATCGGGGTCGAGGTAGGTGCCGCCCGGGTTCAACGGCTTGAAGTCGGCGTCGAGTTCGTAGGACAGCGGGATGCCCGTGGGGATGTTCAGGCCCGCGATGTCGGTGTCCGAGACGCCGTCGAGGTGCTTGACGAGGGCGCGGAGGCTGTTGCCGTGGGCCGCGACCAGGACCGTGCGGCCGGCCAGGAGGTCCGGGACGATGCCGTCGTACCAGTAGGGGAGCATGCGGACGACGACGTCCTTCAGGCACTCCGTGCGGGGGCGCAGCTCCGGGGGGATGGAGGAGTAGCGCGGGTCGGACGCCTGGGAGAACTCGGAGTCGTCGGAGAGCGGGGGCGGCGGGGTGTCGTAGGAGCGGCGCCACAGCATGAACTGCTCCTCGCCGAACTCCGCGAGGGTCTGGGCCTTGTCCTTGCCCTGGAGGGCGCCGTAGTGGCGCTCGTTCAGGCGCCAGGAGCGGTGGACCGGGATCCAGTGCCGGTCGGCGGATTCGAGGGCCAGCTGGGCCGTGCGGATCGCACGCCGCTGGAGGGACGTGTGGACCACGTCGGGCAGGAGGTCGGCGTCCTTCAGGAGCTCGCCGCCGCGGACTGCCTCCTTCTCGCCCTTCTCGTTGAGGTTGACGTCCACCCAGCCGGTGAACAGGTTCTTCGCGTTCCATTCGCTCTCGCCGTGGCGGAGGAGGATCAGCTTGTACGGTGCGTCGGCCATGCGTATGAGCGTAATCCACGGTTTCGGTCCCCTGCGTGCCCGCTCGGCAGATGGACAGTGAACGGGACGGTTGGCGTCGTCCGTTAATCGAGTGGCCTGCTGCCCCCTCCTCTTCGTAAGGTGTGGCCAGCGTCTGGGCTACTTACATCGTGGGGGATCCGTCATGCCGCTCGCCACCCTGGGACGCGCCGCCCGCGAGACCGTCTCGGGGCTGCCCCGCGCGTTCTGGTGGCTGTGGACCAGCACGCTCGTCAACCGGCTTGGTGCCTTCGTCGCCACCTTCATGGCCCTGTACCTGACCCTCGACCGCGGCTACTCCGCCTTCTACGCCGGTGTCGTCGCCTCGCTGTACGGCCTGGGCGGAGTCGTCTCGTCGATCGGCGCCGGGGTCATGACCGACCGGCTCGGGCGGCGGCCCACCCTGCTCGTCGCGCAGTCCGCGACCGCCGTCTTCGTCGCGCTCCTAGGGTTCATGCACCATCCCGCCGCGATCGCCGTCGTCGCGTTCCTGGTCGGCATGGCCTCCAACGCCTCCCGGCCGGCCGTGCAGGCGATGATGGCCGACATCGTGCGGCCCGAGGACCGTGTCCGGGCCTTCTCGCTCAACTACTGGGCCATCAACCTCGGCTTCGCCGTCTCCTCCACGGCCGCCGGGTTCATCGCCGAGTACAGCTATCTCGCGGGCTTCCTGATCGAGGCCGGGATGACCGCCGTCTGCGCGGTCGTCGTCTTCCTCAGGCTGCCCGAGTCGCGGCCCGTCGTGCGGCACTCCACGGAGCCGGATGACGACGTCGGCCTGCGTACCGTCCTGCGCGACGGACGGTTCATGAGTGTCGTCGGGCTGTCCTTCCTCGTCGCCCTGATCTTCCAGCAGGGTGCCCTCGGGCTGCCCGTCGCGATGGGCGAGGCCGGGTTCACGCCCGCCGACTACGGCCTGGCCATCGCTCTCAACGGTGTGCTGATCGTCGTGCTGCAGATCCCGGTGACCCGCTTCATCCAGGACCGGGACCCCCGGCGGCTGCTCGTCGCCTCGTCCCTGCTCGCGGGATACGGCCTCGGGCTCACGGCCTTCGCCGGATCGGTCGGCCTCTTCGCCCTCACGGTGTGCGTGTGGACCATGGGCGAGATGATCAACGCGCCCACCCAGACCGGGCTCGTCGTCCGCCTCTCCCCCGCCCACGGGCGCGGCCGGTACCAGGGCATGTACACCCTGTCCTGGTCGGTCGCCGCCCTCGTCGCCCCCCTGATGTCGGGTTTCGTCATCGACCGGTTCGGGGCGGAGTGGCTGTGGGGGTCGTGCGCGCTCGTGGGGACGGTGGCGGCGGCGGGGTACGCCGTCCTGATGCGCCGGCTGCCGAAGGAGGGGGCCGCCGCCGGGACCGTCGTACGCGAGGGACCGGCCGCGGCGGATGTCACGGATGCATCCGCGCACCCTTGAGCACCTTGTCCACGGCGTTGCGCGGTCCGTACACCGCGAGTCCCACCAGGTCCAGTTCCGCCGTCGTGACGGCCCGCACCGCCGCGCGGTTGTCACGGTCGTTGCCCGTCGCGAACAGGTCGCTCGTGAAGAGCGCGCGCGGGAGCGAACGGGACAGCACACGCGCGTGGGCGGCCGTCAGGGTCTCCTTCGTGCCCTCGAAGACCAGCACGGGCTGCCGGAACATCGGCAGATAGGGCACGCCGTCGGCGTCCTCGTAGGGTTCGCCGATCACCTCGGGGGCCTCGGCGCCCAGGCCGCTGACGAGGAACGCGGTGACGTTCAGGCGCTGCCAGGTCTCCAGGTCCTCGCGCAGCAGGACGGCGATCTTGGTGTCGAAGCGGATCGGTTCGTTGCTCATGCGATGAGACTGCCGGGCACCGTACGACCCCGTCTTGTACGTTCTTTGCATGGCCGCCCGGAGTGAAGTCACCGCCTGGCGCCCCGCCGTCCCGGGCGTCACCGAGGTCTTCCACGCCCGCTTCACCGAGTACGCCTACCCGATGCACGTGCACGAGGCGTGGACGCTGCTGATCGTGGACGCCGGGGCCGTGCGGTACGACCTCGACCGGCACGAGCACGGCACTCCGGACGACACCGTGTCGCTGCTGCCGCCGCACGTCCCGCACAACGGCTCCCCGGCGAGCCCGGACGGCTTCCGCAAGCGGGTCGTCTATCTCGACGGCACGCATCTGGGCGACGAGCTCATCGGACCCGCCGTCGACGGTCCCGATCTGCGGGACCCCGTACTGCGGCGGCGGGTGGGGCAGTTGCACACCGCGCTGACCCGCGCCGGTGAGGAGTTCGAGGCCGAGAGCAGGCTCACCCTCATCGGCGACCGGCTCCGGACCCTGCTGGGGCCGGGGCTGCACGCCGAGTCGCCGCGCCGTGACCCCGCCCTCGCCCGCCGGCTGCGCGAACTCCTCGACGAGCGGGTCGTGGAGGGGCTGTCGCTGGAGGAGGCCGCAGGAGGTCTGCGGGCTCATCCGGCGCATCTCGTACGGGCGTTCAGCACCGCCTACGGCATCGCACCGCATCAGTACCTGACCTCGCGGCGGGTCGACCGGGCCCGGGCCCTGCTGCTCGCCGACCGCGGTCCCGCCGAGGTCGCCGTGCTCACCGGGTTCCACGACCAGGCCCATCTCACCCGGCACTTCAAACGTTTGGTGGGGGTGCCGCCGGGGCGCTATCGGACGAGCGCGAGGAGATCGACGGAAGACGCCCGTCCGGTGATCGCCCGCGGTTAGCGTCGCCGGCATGGATGACAGACAGAACTCCTTACCGTTCAGACGTCTCTCCGTCGCCGTCGCCGGGGCGGCCGTCCTGGTCGCCGTCAGTGTCGGCGGTGCCATCGCCGCGAGCTCCGACGACGACCCCGGTGCCCCCGAGCCGAGCGTGTCGGCCTCCCAGCCGCCGGACGAGGGTTCCGGCGGGAGCGTCGGGGTGAGCGAAGGCGGCACCTCGGACGGCAACTCGAACGCCGGGACCTCCGGCGGCACCGACCCGAGCCCCTCCTCCACGTCCCCCGACGACCCCCCGGTCACCGACGAACCCACGGACCAGCCCTCCACTCCGAGCGAGTTGGAGGAGCTCAACCGGCGTATCGCCGAACTCGACAAGAAGATCGACGAGTTGCCCACCAAGAAGGAACTGGCCGACGCGCTGCGGGCCTTCGCGGACCAGCTGGACAAGCCGGCCACGCCCGGCGATCCCGACGGGCCGACGGACGAACCGACCGACGATCCGCAGCCCACCGACTCGCTGCCGCCCGGCAACTCGTAGGGCCCCAAAGCACCGAGGCGCGCCGACGCACCGAGGCTCCGAACAGGCCCTCTGGCCTCAGCCCTGCGAGCGCTGTGTCAGATGGGCGAACGCGTCCAGGTTGCGCGTCGACTCGCCCCGGTCCACCCGCCACGCGTACTCCTTGCGGATCGCGGTGGCGAAACCCAGCTCCAGCAGGGTGTTGAAGCTGCCGTCGGCCGCCTCCAGGACCTGGCCCAGGAGGCGGTCGACCTCGTCGGCGGTGACCACGGCGAGAGGGAGCTTGCCGGTGACGTAGATGTCGCCGAGCCGGTCGACGGCGTAACTCACGCCGTACAGCTTGAGGTTGCGCTCCAGGAGCCAGCGGTGGACGCCGGGTTCGTTCTCGTCGGGGTGGCGGATGACGAAGGCGTTCAGCGACAGGGAGTGGCGGCCGACG
The DNA here is from genome assembly GCF_055570355.1 of Streptomyces sp. NPDC031225. Lineage (NCBI taxonomy): Bacteria > Bacillati > Actinomycetota > Actinomycetes > Kitasatosporales > Streptomycetaceae > Streptomyces > Streptomyces sp. NPDC031225. The sequence continues at coordinate 314,003 of NZ_JBVIHJ010000007.1, forward strand.
AGGAGGGACACCGTCGTCTTCAGCTTGCGGGTGCCGGGGAGCTGGACCACGTAGTTGCCGGGTGCCGGGCTCTCCCACTCCAGCTCGGCGTCCTCCAGGACCCCCTCGATGACCTTCCGCGCATCAGCCATGCTGCGAGCGTACGCGACGGCGGTACGCCTGGGCTGCGGCCACGTACACGTCCGCCGTCGCCGCGGCAGCGGTGTCCCAGCCGAAGGACTGGGCGTGGCGGGCGGCCGCCTCTCCCATGCGCGGTGTGAGCGCCGGGTTGTCCGCGAAATCGCGCAGCACACGCGCGTAGGCGGCCGGATCGTGTCCTCGTACGAGGAAACCGGTCCGTTCGTCGGCCACGGCCACCGGCAGCCCGCCGACCGCCGCAGCGAGCACCGGCGTGCCGGCCGCCTGGGCCTCTATGGCGACCAGGCCGAAGGACTCGCTGTAGGAGGGCATGACCAGCACGGAAGCGGCCCGGAACCAGTCGGCGAGCTGCTCCTGGCCGACGGGCGGGTGGAACCGCACGACATCCGCGATGCCGAGGCGGGAGGCCAGTTTCTGCAGGCCCTCGGGTTTGGCGAGGCCGCTGCCGCTGAGGCCGCCGACGACCGGGACGAGGAGGCGGGAGCGCAGGTCGGGGCGTTGGTCGAGCAGGACGGCGACCGCACGGAGCAGTACGTCGGGGGCTTTCAGGGGCTGGATGCGGCCCGCGAAGAGGGGGATCAGGGCGTCCTGCGGGAGGCCGAGGCGGGCGCGGGCGGCGGCGCGGCCGTCGGCGGGGCGGAAGCGGTCGAGGTTCACGCCGGGGTGGACGACGGCGACCTTGGCGGGGTCGGCGCCGTAGTGCCGGGCGAGTTCCTCGCGCTCCTCGGCGGTGTTCGCGATGAGGCGGTCGGCGGCGGCGACGATCTGGGTCTCGCCGATGACGCGGGCGGCGGGTTCGAGGGTGTCGCCGTCGGCCAGGTTGGCGTTCTTGACCTTGGCCATGGTGTGCATGGCGTGCACCAGGGGCGTGCCCCAGCGCTGGGCGGCGAGCCAGCCGACGTGGCCGGAGAGCCAGTAGTGCGAGTGGACCAGGTCGTAGTGGCCGGGGCGGTGGCCGGCCCAGGCCTGCATCACGCCGTGGGTGAAGGCACACAGCTGGGCGGGGAGGTCCTCCTTGTTGAGGCCCTCGTAGGGGCCCGCGTCCACGTGGCGGACCAGGACGCCGGGGGCCATCTCGACGGTGGGCGGGAGGCCGCCGGTCGTCGCGCGCGTGAAGATCTCGACCTCGATGTTGATCGCGGCGAGGCGCTGGGCGAGCTCCACGATGTAGACGTTCATGCCGCCCGCGTCGCCGGTGCCCGGCTGGTGGAGCGGTGAGGTGTGCACGGAGAGCATGGCGACGCGGCGGGGACGGCGGTGCAGGCGCAGCCGGTGGGGTGCGGCCTGGGAGCGACGCTGAAGCCTGCTGACGTACTGGCTCACGTGGCGCTCCTCCTTGCTGCGGGCATGCCGTTCGGAGGGTTCGGGGCCCTCCAAGGGGGTGCAACACCGGAGCAAGGCATTCCCATTCCGGACGGGGCCGTTTTTGCCGAGGTATTACCGGGTTTCGCTCAACCGTTCGAGGATGGAGTGCGTCGCGGGACTGCGGGGAGCGGTGCGGCGGGGAGCGGTGCGGCGGGGGCGCCACCTCGCCGTCTCCTGCCGCAGCACTGGCACTGGCACTGGCGCCGGCATCTGGCCCCGTAGCCGCCGCATACCCTCGTAGGCATGACGTCCCGTGCCGCCTCCCGCCCCGTGGGCACGGTCACGCGCGGGACGACCAACCCCAACCGGCTGCGCCGCATGGACCGCTGGATCGCGGCGACACACGGCGCCGAACTGCGCCGCGCCGCCGATCCCGTCGCCGTCGACCTCGGGTACGGCGCCGCGCCCTGGACCGCCGTCGAACTGCTGCACCGGCTCCGGACCGTGGCTCCCCACACGCGTGTGGTCGGCGTCGAGATCGAACCGGCCCGCGTGGCGGCGGCGAAGCCGTACGAACGGGACGGGCTCGCCTTCCGGCACGGCGGGTTCGAGATCCCGCTCTCCCGACGGCCCCTGCTGGTCCGGGCGGCCAACGTGCTGCGCCAGTACGACGAGGGCGAGGTGGCCGCCGTATGGGAAGGGCTGTGCGCCCGGCTGGCACCGGCCGACCCGGCACGGGGATCCCGCGGCGGGCTGCTCGTCGAGGGGACCTGCGACGAGATCGGGCGCCGGCACGTGTGGGTCGCGCTCGGCCCGGAGGGGCCGCGGACGGTCACCTTCGCGACCCGGCTGGGGTCGCTGGAGCGGCCTTCGGACCTCGCCGAGCGACTGCCGAAGGCACTGATCCACCGCAACGTGCCGGGCGAGCCGGTGCACGCCTTCCTGCGCGACTTCGACCGCGCGTGGGCCGCGGCCGCGCCCTACGCGTCGTACGGCGCCCGGCAGCGGTGGATCCGGACGGTACGGACCCTGACGGCCGACTGGCCGGTGGTGGACGGGCCTTCGCGGTGGCGGCAGGGGGAAGTCACGGTGGCGTGGGCGGCGTTGGCGCCGCGCGGGGTGCGGCTGTCGTGAACTCCGGTACGCCTCGCCGGTGAACCCGCTGCGACAGGTGGGCAGTCAGGTGGTCCGGCGGCTGCGGTCCGGCCTGCGGGAACGATCGGTGTGAGTCGTTCGTCACAGAGTCGGGGAGATCGTTTTCGGGGGACGGCGAGAGGGGGAGGCACCGACAAGCGCCGCGATGCGGAGGGATACGCCGGGAAGGCGTACCTCTGTCACTTTCGGCCCTGACGTGGCACGATCCCCCGAGCGCCGTAAGTTACTGACGGTAAATCAGCTTTGGGGGCAGGCGTATGAGGACGGGCAAGCGCGGTCTGATCGCTACGGCCATGACCGTGATCGGCGCGGTCGCCGTGCTCTCGGCACCGGGCACCGCCTTCGCCGCCCCGGATCCGACGTCCACGCCGTCCCCCACCGCCTCGCCGACGACTGCCGTGACCAACAAGGACATCGAAGCCGTACGCCGGCAGCTCGACGCGCTCTACCACGACGCGGCCGTCGCCACCGACGCCTACAACGCCGCCGAGGAGAAGGCCGAGCAGCAGTCGGCGCAGATCGTCGCGCTGGCCAAGAAGATCGTCAAGGGCCAGGAGAAGCTGAAGAAGCTCAAGGCCCGCGCGGGTGCCGCGGCCGCCGCCCAGTACCGCACGAACGGCCTGCCGGACGAGGCCAAGCTGATGCTGAGCGACGATCCGCAGCAGTTCCTGGACAGCACCGGACGCGTCCTGCAGGGCCAGCGCGCCACCAAGGGACTTATCGCGGAACTGACCCGGACCCAGCAGGACTTGAAGCAGTACGCCGACGACGCCTCGGCCCAGTGGACGAAGCTGGAGGCGGGCCGCAAGGCGAAGGCGGCCGCCAAGAAGCAGGTCGAGCAGCAGATCGCGGCGGCCGAGAAGCTCGAGTCCCAGCTGGAGACGGCGGAGAAGGAGCGTCTCGCCGAGCTGGAGGAACAGGCCTCCCACAAGGCGCAGTCCGCCTGGCTGGACTCCGGCATCCTCGACGAGATCGACGGCAGGGCGAGCGAGGCCGGGAAGATCGCCGTCGCGTACGCGACGACACAGATGGGCAAACCGTACGAATGGGGTGCGGAGGGCCCGGACTCGTACGACTGCTCCGGACTGACCTCGCAGGCCTGGGCGAGCGCCGGGAAGCCCATTCCGCGCACCTCGCAGGAGCAGTGGAAGCAGCTCAGGCATGTCGACATCAAGGACATGCGGCCCGGCGACCTGATCATCTACTTCGACGACGCCAGCCATGTGGCGATGTACCTCGGCGACGGCGCGATCGTGCACGCCCCGCGGCCGGGGCGGACGGTGACGATCACCGGGGCGGGGACGATGCCGATACTCGGGGTGGTCCGACCCGACGCGTGAGGCGTGCCGGGCGAGGGGTGAGGTGCGCCGAGCGAGGCGTGAGGTGCGCCGGGCGACGCATGAAGTGCGCCGGGTGACGCGTTAGATGCGGCTGCCGGACGTGTGAGATGCGACTTCCGAACCCGCGGGATGCGGCTGCCGGACGCATGAGGTGTGACCGCCGAACCCGCGAGGTGCGACTGCCGGACGCATGAGGTGTGACCGCCGAACCCGCGGGATGCGGCTGCTGGACGCGTGCGAGGTGCCGACCAGCCCCGTGAGAGCTGCGCCATGTGACGCGGGGCACGCCTGACGGCTCCGCAAACCTTCCGTGAACGTGACGTTCGTCATCCCGCCGACACCTGCCACCTGTCCAACTGCGGTACAGAAAGCGGCATATGACAGTGGCCACCGGCCGAACGGTGTGCCTCACGCCATTCCTTTCCCGGCCCGGCACCCGCTATGGTCCCCGTCGGTGGATCGAGACCCCTCGCTTCACCGTGCCCTCGGGGGGAGGGAAGGAATCCGAGACCATGCCCGTACCCATACCGCGGCAGCGAGCGATCCCGGCCGTGGAGAGTGGTCAGGCGCAGGCCGCACCCCAGGGCGGCCCCTCCAAGGAAGCCGCCCCGCACAAGGAAGCCACGGTCGACACCAACACCGCCACCCAACTGACGCTGCTGGTGATCGAGGACGATCCCCGCGGCTCCACGGTCGTCCCCGAGCTCCTGGACCCGACCGGCAGGCCCATGCGCGTCCGCACCGCCCGTAACCTCACCGAGGCGGAGCGGCTGCTCACGGACGACGTGCACTGCATCCTGCTCGACCTCGCGCTGCCCGCACCCGGCCGCGCGGCCGACGACGAGCTCGCCGTACTGCGCCACATCCTGGAGCTCGCACCCCGGCACGCCGTCCTCGCGCTCACCGCGTCCGGCGACTCCGAGCGCGGTGCGGAGGCGGTACGCGTGGGCGCCCAGGACTACCTCTTCCGGGACGAGCTGGACGGGCGACTGCTGAGCCGGGCCATCCGGTACGCGGTGGAGCGGAAACGTTCCGACACGGCGGAGCGCAGGCTCGCCGAGGGGCGACTGCGGGCCCAGGAGAACCGCCGTCTGGAGCGCGGGCTGCTGCCCACACCGCTGCTGGAGGGATCCTCGCTGCGGTTCGCCGCGCGTTACCGGCCGGGGCGGTCACGGGCCCTGCTCGGCGGTGACTTCTACGACGTCGTACGGACTCCCGACGGGACCGTCCACGCGATGATCGGCGACGTCTGCGGGCACGGGCCCGACGAGGCGGCGCTCGGCGTGGAGCTGCGGATCGCCTGGCGCGCGCTGACGCTGGCGGGACTGTGCGGGGACGAGCTGCTCGGCACGCTCCAGCAGGTGCTGGAGCACGAGCGCTCCGACGACGAGATCTTCGCGACCCTGTGCACGGTCGACATAGCGCCGGACGGGCGACGGGCGGGCCTGTGTCTCGCCGGCCATCCCTCGCCGCTGGTGGCCCGGCCTGGCCGGCCCGCGCGACTGCTGCCGTACGACAACAACGGCCCCGCGCTGGGCCTGCTGCCGGGAGCCCGGTGGCCCCGGATGCAGGTGGAGCTGGGGGCCGAGTGGAGTCTGATGCTCTACACCGACGGGCTCATCGAGGGGCATATCGGTCAGGGGCGGGAGCGGCTCGGACAGGACGGAATGGTGTCAATGATCCGTCGCCAGCTGTCCGAGGGGCTGCGCGGTGAGGAACTGCTGCGGGCTGCGGTGAACGAGGTGCGGTCGCTCAACGGCGGCGAGTTGGCGGACGACGTGGCGGTGCTGCTGCTCGACCGGGAGGGTTGATCGGGGTCTGCCCGTCGGGCCACCGCGCCGGATTCAGCCGGGTCGGTGCGGTCAGCGGCCGCCGTTGTAGGGGCCGTACGGGCCGTCGCTGCTGCTTCCGCCGCCACCACCGCGTCGGCCCCAGCCCTTGCCGCCTCCCGACACCTGCCTGAGGGCCGGACGGACGTCCACGAAGAAGACGATCGTGGCGATGAGGCCTGCGATCTGCAGGAAGAGCACCGGCACGAGGAAGTTCACCACGACCGCGATGCCGAGGATGATCAGCCAGAAACCCTTGTTCTGCTTGTCGGCGGCCCGGTAGGCGTCGCCGCGGAACAGCGCGGCCATGACCAGCGCCGCCACGGCGAGAACCAGCATGGCGAGGTAGAGAAGCCCCAGAAACCCTGCGAACCCCTGCATCAGCACAACGTCCACCGCCCGACTCGGCTCGTCAACACACGATTACGCGGTCACCGTACCGGTTCCCGTTCCCGCAAGCTCGCTACCCCGAGAACGGGCCGGGCACTCGGTAAGTGCCCGGCCCGTACAGCTCCCGCGATGCCTTACTTGACGGGCGGGGTCGTCTTCTTCGCCGTGGTCTTGCGCGGCGTGGCCTTCTTGGCGGTCGCGGCCTTCTTCGCCTCGGCGGGGGCGGCGGCCTCGGTGGGCTGCGCGACCGACGCCGGGGTGGCCACCTTGATCTCGCCCGGCTCGGCCTTCGGCTCGACGGCGATGGCCAGTTCCTCGATCTCCTCGGCGGCCTCGCCGCGCCACGTCTTCACGGTCTGCTCGCCGCGCTCGGCGACCTTCTCGTAGGTCTCGCGCGCCTTGACGGCGTACTCGGCGGCGACACCGACGCTGCGCAGGGCGAGGTCCTGGGCGGACTCACCGAGCTTCTTCAGGTCGGCGTCGAGGGTGGTGCCGAGCTTCTTGATGTCCCCGTCCAGGCTGCTGATGAACTCGCCGACCTTGGTCTGGAGGGTCTCCTGCGTCTCCTTGACCTTGGCGCCGGCCTCCTTGGCACGGGCCTGGGCCTTCTCCTGGACGGCCTTCGGGTCGGTGCCGCGCACCGCGTCGATACGGGCCGGCGCCTCGGCGCGCAGCTGCTCGACCAGGCCGGGCACCTTCTTGGCCTCCTGGAAGGCAAGGTCACCGGCGCCGGCGAGGAAGTAGAGGGGGGTCGGGTCGGTGACGGCCTTGCGGATGTCGTCGGTGATGGCCATGGTGATGGTCCTCCCGGGTCGCGTTCTGCTGAGGGTTCGGGGTCCCGCGATGCGTGTCGGCGCACTGTCGGACCAGGTCGTGGTGCCCTGGGTCAACTGGCCGTCTGCTGCGGGTCGGCGTCGCTGCCGTCGGTCCTGCGGGGCTTACGGGTCTTGCGGGGGCGGCGGGTCTCCGGTGCGGCGGCGTCGCCGTCCGGTGGGCCACTGTCCTGAACGCCGCTGTCCTGAAGGTCCTCGTGAGCGCCCGCGTCGCTCTGGGCGTCGTTCTGCGCGGGGGCCGCACCCGCCGGGGCGATCTCGAAGCCGTTCTCCTTGCGGAAGGACTCGTAGATCTGGAGCAGCACCTGCTTCTGCCGCTCGTTGAGCGTGGGATCGGCGAGGATGACCGCACGTGTCTCCACGTCGTCCCGGTCCCGCTCGGCGTCGAGGATGCCGGCCCGCACATACAGCGTCTCGGCGGAGATCCGCAGGGCCTTCGCGACCTGCTGCAGCACCTCCGCGCTCGGCTTGCGCAGCCCGCGCTCGATCTGGCTCAGATACGGATTGGACACCCCGGCGGCATCGGCGAGCTGCCTGAGCGACAGCTGCGCGGTGCGCCGCTGGTCACGCAGGTACTCACCGAGATTGCCGACGTTGAGCGATGCCATGCCTCTACCTTGCCCCACCCGCGCTAACTATTGCAAGCACCCGCTTGCAAAAGTGTGCCACGCCACGTGTGCCCGAGCGTGACTCCCGGGGTGCCCTGTCTCTGTGACGTCCGGGCCGTCTCGGCCTCCTCCGGGTACGCCGCTCCGGCTGTCCCTACGGTCGTTGCGGCTCGTCGGCGTCGCACCGGAGGCGGAGTTCCATCGACGTCTGCCTCAGGAACGCTCCCTTCGCATCACCGCAAGACACTGGTTTCCCACCGAGATGATCACGGCGCCAGGCGCACTCTCCTGGCGGCGCTCATCGGTCTCTCCGGCGCGCTCCGGGCGACCATCGGCGCCCCCGGTCGGCATTGACAACCGCCCTCGCACACCTCCATCATCATTCCACTAATCAAGTAGTGGAATGATGATGGAGGTGATGGTGACCGTGGAGTACCGCATCGACAGGCGGAGCGGGGTCCCTGCCTTCCAGCAGATCGTGCAGCAGACCAAGCAGGCCCTCCGGCTGGGCGTACTCGTGCCGGGTGACCGGCTGCCCACCGCCAAGGAGGTCGCCGCGACCAGCACGGTCAACCCGAACACCACCCTCAAGGCGTACCGCGAGCTGGAGCGCGAAGGCCTGGTCGAACCGCGACCGGGCCAGGGCACCTTCGTACGCCGCACGCTGGGCCGCCCCGAGACGGGCACCGACTCGCCGCTCTACGGGGAGCTGGTGGCGTGGATGTCGAAGGCGGCCGGGGCCGGGCTGGAGCAGGAGGACGTGGCCGCGCTGGTCGCGTCGGCGATGGAGAAGCAGTACGCCGCCGGGAACGTGGCGGCAATGGGGTCCACGACAACGGGGTCCACGGGGGCCACGACAACCAGGAGCACAGGTGAGTGAAGGTATGTACGCGGGGGAACCGGCGATCGAGGCGTACGGGCTGGGGATGCGCTACCGGCGGGGCTGGGCGTTGCGGGACTGCTCCTTCCGGCTCCCGGCGGGACGGATCTGCGGCCTGGTGGGACCCAACGGGGCGGGCAAGACCACGCTGCTGAGCATCGCGGCCCATGTCCTGCAGCCGACGAACGGCTCGATCAGCCTGTTCGGTGAGGCTCCGGGCTCGGTGGAGTCCGGTCGGCGCACAGCGTTCCTCGCCCAGGAGAAGCCCCTGTTCCGCCGCTTCACCGTGGCGGAGACCCTGCGTCTGGGCCGGGAGCTGAACCCCGGCTGGGACCAGCGTGCCGCCGAGGACATCATCCGCGCGGGCAACGTGCCCTTCGACGCGAAGATCAGCACCCTCTCCGGAGGCCAGCGCACCCGCGTCGCCATCGCCCTCGCCTTCGGAAAGCGCCCCGACCTGCTGATGCTCGACGAGCCGATGTCGGACCTCGACCCGGTCGTGCGCCACGAGATCATGGGCACCCTCCTCGCCGAGGCCGCCGAGCGCGGAACCACCGTGCTGATGTCCACCCACGTCCTGGCCGAACTGGAGAACGTGTGCGACTACCTCGTCGTCATCTCCGGCGGCGGAGTGCGCCTCGCCGGTGACGTGGACGAGCTGATGTCCGTGCACACCCTGGTCACGGGCGTGAAGGAGGGTGACGGCATGCCTCCCGCCCTCGCCCGCGGGCACCACACCCTCGTCGAGTCCCGGACCAGCGGCCGGCAGTTCACCGCGCTCATCCGCCCCGAGGGCCCGGTCACCGGCCCCTGGGACACGAACGCCCCGAACATGGAGGAACTCCTGCTCGCCTATCTCCGCTCCCCCGACGCACCACCGCTGATCACCCCCACCGCACAGGTCCATGGCCAGGGGTTCGGCACCGGGGCGGTGGCGGCATGAGCAGCTTCACCCGCAGCTCGACCAGCACCTCGACCGGCTCCACGAGCGACGGCAAGAACGGGACCATGAACGCGACCACCGACGGGACCTTGAACGCGACCACCACGGAGGCCAACCGGCGCCCCCGACTCAGCGGTATGACCTGGCTGGTCTGGCGCCAGCACCGGGCCGCGTTCTGGACGATCCTCGCCGCCACCGCGCTCTCCGTGGCCTGGATCGTCTACCAGCGCGGCCAGTTGGTCGACTTCCTCGACGGCTACGGCTATCCCGGCAAGAGCCTCGACGAGGCGGGCAGCAGGTTCCAGCAGTACAACGACGCGTTCTCCTTCGTCTCCATGGGTCTCCAGGCGATACCCATCCTGCTGGGTGTCTTCCTCGGCGCCCCGCTCATCGCGGGCGACTTGGAGAACGGCACCGCCAAGCTGGTCGCCGCCCAGTCCATGAGTCGGACCCGCTGGCTCGCCACCAAGCTGACGCTGGCCGGACTGGTGGTCGTGGTGAGCACGGGCGTGTTGTCGGCGGTGTTCGGCTGGTGGTGGAACCCCGTCAAGTCCGAGGTCACGGTCATGGACTGGACCTCGGGCGCCGCGTTCAACACGACGGGCCCGGTGCCTGTCGCCCTCACCCTCTTCTCCGTCTTCGGCGGGGTGGCGATCGGTGTGGTGCTGCGGCGCACGCTGATGACCATGGTCGTCACCTTCGGGTTCACCGTGGCCGTCCAGGTCGTCTGGTCCTACTCCATGGTGTCGCTCGGCAACGCTGTCACGATCACGACGAACAAGGGTGTCATGGGCGAGAACGGGTCCCCGTCGCTCCCCCGCGGCGCCTACGAGATCGACTACTCGTTCGTCACCGGCAGCGGCGATCTGGTGGGGTTCGGCACCTGTTCGGGGTCGCAGACCGACGCGGCACGGCAGGCGTGCCTCGACAAGGCCGATGTCGTGGGCTGGGCGGTGGAGTACCTCCCGATATCGCAGATGAACAGCATGCAGTGGTTCGGGGCGTCGATTCTGCTCGCCCTGACCGCCGGTGTCGTGACGTTCCTCTTCTTCTGGGGCCGTAAGCGGCTCGTCTGAGTCCCGTCCCCCGCGCCCCTTTCGGAGGGGCGCCTCTTCCCACCCTTTGATTCCTTGTCCCGTCGGACGGGCTGCTTCGCCGTGCCCGGAAGTCCGGAGAGAAAGGCATGCCTTGAATCACCGTAAGAGGCGAGCGAGTGAGGCTTCCGCTCTCGCCGTGCTCACCGCCGCCGCCCTTACCGCGGCCCTGCTCGGTGCCCCGGAATCCGGGGCCGCACAGTCCGCCGACGGTACGGCAGGTACGGCCGGCGCCCTCGGCAAGGCCAGGACCCTCACCCTCGTCACCGGTGACCGCGTCACCCTGGACGGCGCCGGACAGGTCACCGGCGTACGGCCCGCCAAGGGCCGGGAAGGCACCACCTTCCGCATAGCCCGGACCGACGACCGCACCTACGTCGTCCCGCGCGACGCCGAGCTGCTCCTCGCGAACGGCACCGCCGACCGGCGGCTGTTCGACGTGACGCAGCTGGTCAAGTGGGGTTACGACGACGCGGCCCGCCCCGACCTCCCGCTGATCGTGACGTACGCCAAGGGCCGCACCCTCGCGCCGAGCGCGCTGTCCGCCGCCGGCGCCCGGGTGAGCCGGGACCTGCCCAGCGTCAACGGGGACGCGCTGAAGGCCCGTAAGTCGGAGGGCGCCGACCTGTGGGAGACGCTCACCGGCAGCGGCGGGACGGCGCGGGCGAGATCGGCCGCCGCCGACCGGGTCGAGAAGATCTGGCTCGACGGCAAGGTCGAGGCGGCCCTCGACCGGAGCACCGCCCAGATCGGCGCGCCCGAGGCATGGGCGGCCGGGTACGACGGCAAGGGCGTCAAAGTCGCCGTGCTGGACACCGGGGTCGACGACACGCACCCGGACCTGAAGGGCCGTCTCGACGCGGCGAAGAACTTCTCCGAGTCCGCGGACACCGTCGACCGGGTGGGCCACGGCACGCATGTGGCGTCCACCGTCGCGGGGTCCGGCGCGCACTCCGGGGGCAAGTACAAGGGGGTCGCACCGGGCGCCCGGCTGATCAGCGCCAAGGTGCTCGACGACACCGGCTTCGGCGAGGACTCCGGCATCATCGCCGGTGCGCAGTGGGCCGTCGCGCAGGGCGCCAAGGTGATCAACCTCAGCCTCGGCAGCCCCGACAGCCCCGGCGACGACCCCCTCGAACAGGCGGTGAACCAGCTGTCCGCCTCCTCCGGCGCCCTCTTCGTGATCGCCGCCGGCAACGAGGGCCCCGACGCCGCCACCGTCGGATCACCGGGCAGCGCCGCCGCCGCGCTCACCGTGGGCGCGGTGGACCGCACCGACGCCATGGCCGACTTCTCCAGCCGCGGCCCGACGGCGGACGGTTCCCTCAAGCCCGACCTCACCGCCCCCGGCGTCGACATCGTCGCCGCGAAGGCCGCCGAGGGCACGGAGGGCGACCCGGCCGCCGACGGCTACGTCTCGATGAGCGGTACGTCGATGGCGACCCCGCATGTCGCGGGCGCCGCCGCGATCCTCGCCCAGCGCCACCCCGACTGGACCGGTGAGCGCATCAAGGCCGCGCTCACCGCATCCGCCAAACCCACCGCCGGTGTCTCGGCGTTCGCGCAGGGCACGGGTCGTACGGACATCGTCCGCGCCCTCGACCAGCAGCTCACCACCACGCCGACGACCGTCGGCTTCCCCGCCCAGCAGTGGCCGCACACCGACGACCAGCCGACCACGAAGACGGTCACCTACCGCAACGACGGCGACCGCCCCCTCACCCTCGACCTGAGCACCGAGGCGTACGGCGAGGACGGAAAGCCCGCCGCCGAGGGCATGTTCGAGGTCTCGCCGAAGCAACTCACCGTCCCGGCGGGCGCCACCGCGACCGCCCAGGTCACCGCCGACAGCGGCGCCGGCACGGCCGACGGTTCCTTCGGCGGCGCGGTCACCGCGACCGACGGCGCGGGTACGACCGTACGGACCGGCATCGGCGTACACCGCGAGGTCGAGTCGTACGACCTGACGGTCAAGCACCTCGACCTGAAGGGCAAGCCCGCCATCCGTTCCGAGACCGGGGTGCAGGGCCTGGACAATGAGATCTGGCGGGACTTCTCCGACGACACGGACGGCGAGTTCACCGTACGGCTGCCCAGGGGCCGTTACAGCCTCGAAGGCCGGATCGACACGGGCGCGAACCCCGAAGACCGCTCCGGGGAGCTGGCCCTCCTCCTCAACCCGAAGTTCTCGCTCACCCGTGACACCACCCTCGTCCTGGACGCCCGCAAGGCCGAGCCGGTCCGGATCACCGTGCCGGACAGCCACGCGAAGCAGACCGACGCCACCCTCAACTACGGGTTCGACATCGGCGGGCACCGGAGCATCTCGACGTACCTGATGGGCAGCTTCGCCAAGTTGCGCGTCGGTCAGTTCGGCGGCCGGCTTCCGGCGGGCGAGGCGTTCGCGCAGTACAACGGCACCTGGACGCACGGCAGTACGCGCTACCGGCCGGTCTGGAACCGTACCGGCGACCTGTCGGGCTTCACCGCGAACCCGAAGCGCGGGCAGTTCGCCAAGGTCACGCTCGCCGCCGGTGCGCCCGCCAGGGGCAAGACGGCGACGCTCGTCGCCGCGCCGATGACTCCGGGCGGCTCGTCGTTCGACCTCTACCCCGACACGGGCTCGCTGCCGGGCGTCTTCACCGAGTACGTCCTGCCGGGCGTGCGGTGGCGGTACTCCGTCTCGCAGGACGGAGGCAAGGACGCGGACGGCGAACCGGTGTGGGACGCCGGCCAGTGGATCGCGAAGCCCCGCTCGTACAGCGCGGGCAAGCAGTACACCGAGCGCTTCAACACCGGCGTCTTCGGCCCGCACCTCACCGGCCCGCTGACCGACGGCGAGGACCGCCCCGGCGCGGTCCGCGTCGGCGACACCTTCCTCGCCTACCTCCCCCTGTTCTCCGACGGCGCCGGCCACATCGGCGACTCCCGGTACAGCAAGGCCAGGAGCGCCCTGTACGCGGACGGCGGCACACGAGTCTTCGCCATTGACGAGCCCTTGAACGGCGTCTCGTACGAACTCCCCGCCGCCAAGCGCGCGTTCCGTCTCACCACGGACGTCTCCCGTCCCACCACGCTGTCCTCGGTCAGCACCCGGGTCACCGCCGAGTGGACCTTCACCTCCGCGCACGTCACCGGTGTCGGGCAGCGGCTGCCGCTGTCGGTGGTCCGCTTCACGCCCCGGCTGTCAACGGAAAGCACGGCCAAGGCGGGTACGCGTTTCTCCGTCCCGTTCACGGTCGAGGGGGCGGCCACCGCGCGCACCGCCCGCAAGTTGGCCTTCTCCGTCTCGTACGACGACGGCCGGACCTGGCACCCGGCGAAGGCGGTCGACGGCAAGCGCCTCGACCTGCGTCACCCGGCGAAGGCGGGCACGGTCTCCCTGCGCGCGACCCTCACGGACGCGGACGGCAACACCCTGAAGCAGACGATCCACCGGGCCTATCGGACCGTCAAGTAGAGCCTCTGTACAGGTGCGTTGGTTGGACGCCCGGGTCGACTTCGGCCGGCTCGGGCGCTCTTGCCGTGAACGGGACCCCTGACCGTTCGGAAAGTGAGAGGGGCCGGAGGGGAGCAGCTCTGCGGCCTTGTTGCGAAGATCGTTCTGTTGGAGGCTGAGGCATGCAGAATCTGCCGACCTTCGTCCTTGTTCACGGGGCCTTCGCGAACTCGTTCTCGTTCGCGCCGCTCCAGGCCGAACTCGCTTTACACGGGCACCGCTCGGTCGCGGTCGACCTTCCGGGGCACGGATTCGAGGCGACCTTCCCCGTGGCCTACCAGGCTCCCCAGGACCTCGACGCCCTCGCCGCGGAACCGGGGCGCATCAAGGGAGTCACACTCGCCGACAACGCCTCCCGCGTGATCGAAGTCCTCGAACGGGCCAAGCAGAACGGTCCCACCGTCCTCGTCGGCCACAGCAGGGGCGGCATCACGGTCACCGCCGTAGCCAACGCACGGCCCGATCTGATCGACCGGATCGTTTACGTCTCCGCCTGGTGCCCCGTCGATCTGGACGTGAGCGGCTACTACGCCCAGCCGGAGATGGCCGACGTCGACGCCGGAGGCTTCGCCGCCACGCTCGTCGGGAACCCGGCCGAACTCGGTCTGCTCCGGATCAACTTCCGCACCGCCGACCCGGCCGCCCTCGCCGCATTCAAGCGAGCCTTCGCCGCCGACCTCACCGACGACGAGTTCCGCACCCTCCTGAACACCTTCCAGCCCGACGAGAACCTCGACGCCGGTACGGCCGCCGACCGGGCCCAGGCCTCGACCTGGGGCCGCATCCCCAGGACCTATGTGCGCCTGGCCGCCGACGCCGCCCTTCCGCTCGCCATGCAGGACCGCATGATCCGCGAAGCGGACGCGCTCACACCCGACACTCCCTTCGACGTCCGGACACTCGGGGGAAGCCACCTGCGCTGGCTCGTCCACCCGAAGCCCGCCGCGGAACTGCTCGCGAGTCTCGCAGCGCACCGACAGCGGTAGCGGCGAGCCGACTGCCTGCGGTCAGGACCGCCCCGCCCGCCTACGGACCACCCACAGGCCGCTCGCCGAGGCCTGCTCAGAGCCCGTGTCCCGCTCCAGCCGCGTCGCCGCGCACGCGAGATCGCCACCCTCCTGTTACTCACTTTCGGGTGACGATCTCGCCCGCACCTGGGTGGCGCGGCCTGGCGGTCGGGGACTCCGGATCAGCGCCCATAAGGGTCGTCAGGCCGCAGGAGCGTCAACCTGGTGCATTCGCCGCATGAATGGACGTTACACACGAGAATTACAGCGACGTGGGCGAACGGTAACGGAGCGCCCGTATTGCTTTCACAACCTGCACGGGACGGACATGGTGTGAGTGCGCGGCCAACCGGCCGCCACCCGCACACCGCACCAGCCCGTTCCACCCGGCCCGATCAGGGCCCGGAACAGGTGGGTGCTCGTACAGCCAGGGGGCTTTGTGTCTTCTTCCACTGTGACCGCCCGTCGTATCTCCGCCGCGGCTCTCGCCGCCGCCGCCATCGTCGGGGCCGTGGCGCTGCCGGCGTCGGCGGCCGACCACGCCCGGCCCGAGCGGGCGAGGGTGGAGATCAGCGCGGTGCAGTACGAATCTCCCGGGCGCCACGACCGCTCGCGGCGTTCGCTGAACAAGGAGTGGGTGGAGCTCACCAACACCTCGCGCCGGGAGGTCAACCTCGACGGCTGGACCCTGCGGAACAAGGACGGCCAGACCTACACCTTCCACCACTACCGCCTCGACGGCCGCGCCACGGTCCGTGTCCACACCGGTGAGGGCCGCGACACCGCCACCGACCTGTTCCAGGACCGCCGCGACTACGTGTGGGACGACCGCTCCGACACCGCCACCCTGCGCAACGACCACGGCCGATTCGTCGACGACGAGTCCTGGGGCCGCCACCACGGCGGTCACGGAGGTCCCGGCGGCCACGGCCACGGCGGTCACGACCGCGGCGACTTCCGTCGCTGACCCAGCCGCGCGCATCCACCCCGCCGGGTGATGCCTGCTGAACAACCGCGCATGGCCCCGACCGGTTCGCCCGGCCGGGGCCATGCGCCGTCGCGCCGTCGTCGGTGAGCACCCGGATCACCGGGGATCGGGCACCGAGCTGCCGTCGGGCGTGAGGACCAACCGCCCCCGCCGCCCACGCCGTTACGGGCGCCGCGCCACGAAGACGAACTCCCGGCCCGGCCGGTCCGGAGCCTCGCGCACGTCCTCGACGACGAACCCGCGCGCGGTCAGTTCCGCCTCGACCTCCTCCCGCTCCCGGAAGCGCAACGTCGAGTCCGAGGTCAGCACCTGTCCGTCCGCCGCGAACACATAGGTCCACCGAAACGACACCAACTGGCCTTCCACCGCGGTGACTTCGACCCAGCTCTCCACCACCCCGGCCCCGGACACCTCCGTCACGGCGTACGACGCCTCCCGGGTCCACTCCTCCCAGGCCCGCCGGGCCGGGTTCCGCGTCTCGAACACCAGCCGCCCACCGGGCCGCAGCGCCGCGCGGGCGCCCCGCAGCGTCTCCCGCCAGGCGTCCGCTCCCACGATCTGCTGGGCGACATTGGCCGTCATGGTCACCAGGTCGACGCGCAGCGGCGGAAGTCCGGTCGCGTCACCGTGGATCCACCGCACGCCTTCGGCACCCGGCTTCCCACGGGCCACGTCGAGCGAGGCCAGGGCCGGGTCGGCACCCACGACCTCGATCCCCCGTGCGGCCAGCAGCAGCGCGAACACCCCTGTCCCGCACCCGATGTCCAGCACCCGGCTCGCCCCGAACTCCTCCGCCATCCGGAGATAGGGGTCCAGGTCGCTGCGATCGGGGTCGAGCGGATCGTAGATCGCGGCAAGCCGCGGATGGGTGAAGCCCTCGTCAGCCATGCGGGCGACGGTAGGGGGAGCGGGCCCGGGCCGGCCACTCCATATCGCCCGGCGGCTCCTCGTGCTGGAGCCACTCCTCCAGCACGGTGAAGTCCCCGTCGGTGAGGCCCCGTTGGGGATTCACTCGGTGCAGGAGAGCATGTGCGGGGTGGTGGGCCGCCACCCAGGTCCGGTCCGCCCCGGTGATCTCGTCGTCGACCCGGACGAAGGGCCGGCCGGCCGCCCAGGAGACGAGGGGCCGGGTCTTCCAGTGCAGGCCGGGCGGCTCCGGCTCGTCCGGTTCGGGCCAGTCCACCACGGGGAGCGGGGGCAGCCCGAGCCAGGGCGCCAGGCAGGTGTTGGCGTCGTCCGTCCAGGTCGTGGCCCACACCGGTTCACAGCCGAGCGACGTCAGGCGCGCGCCGAGCGCGGGGTCCACGCGCGTCAGCAACGGGTGCCCGGCGGCGGCCTCGGGCAGCGAAACGACCCCGTCGTACACCGGGTACGGCCCCGCCCCGAACGGCAGCAGCACCCCGTCGACATCCAGGAAGAGCAGCATCTCAGCCCTGGAACCCGCCCTCGGCGAGGATCTCGTCGATACGGGCCCGGTGTGCCGCCTCCCAGTCGTCGAGCGTCTCGGCGGCCTCCCGGGCCAGCTTGGCGTGGGCGGCGGCAAGGACGTCGGCCCGCCGCGCGGCGGGGACGGCCACGACCCCCTCCTCGTCGGCGACCACCACGTCACCCGCCTCCACGAGCACCCCACCGCACCGCACCGGCGCACCCAGCGGCCCAACGGCCTTCTTGGCGGCGGGAATCGGGATGACACCCCGGGCGAACACGGGGAAGCCGGCTTCGCGCACCTCGGCGAGGTCGCGGATCAGCCCGTCGGCGACGAACGCGACGATGCCCCGGCGCTGGGCCACCGCACAGACGTTGCCGCCCGCCAGCGCGTAGTCGAGGTCCCCCGACTCCACCACGATCACCGTGCCGGGCTCCGCCCGGTGGATCGCCGCGTGCAGCATCAGGTTGTCGCCGGGTGGGCACCGTACGGTGAACGCCGGCCCCGCGACGCGCGGCACCGGCCCCCACAGCGGCCGGATCCCGATGTCCATGACGCGCTCTCGGCCCAGCAGATCGGCCAGAGTGGTCGTGGGGATGTCCGCGAACTCGGTGGTCTCGGTCACGCCCCGGACGTTACCGTGTCCGCATGACTGCCGGGTCGGCCTTGTGCCGTGAGCGAGTTGGGTGCCCGGCCTCCGAGTGAGGCCGGGGCGGGCCAGGAGCCCGCCCCTTTCTCTGAGTCGTCCAGGACATCACCGGAGACCAGAGAGAGAAGAGAGAGTGCCCCACCCCATCCACGACTTCAACCGCCAGATCATCGAGGAGTTCCGCGCGAACCACGGCCTGGTCGGCGGCCCCTTCGAGGGCGGCCGCCTGATCCTGCTCACCACCACCGGCGCCCGCACCGGTACCCCGCACACCACTCCCGTCGGCTACCTCCCCGACGGCGGCGACCGCATCCTCGTGATCGCCTCGGCGGGCGGCTCGCCCCGCCACCCCGACTGGTACCGCAACCTCATCGCGCACCCCCAAGTCACCGTCGAGAGCGGGGTGTTCACCTATGAGGCGAACGCCGTCCCGCTCGCCGGCGAGGAACGGGCCCAGGCGTTCGCACGGGCAGTGGAGGCGGACCGCGGCTGGGCGTCGTACCAGGAGAAGACGGACCGGATCATCCCCGTGGTCGCCCTGCACGAGATCGCCCGCCCCGGTCCACCGAACATCAACGCCTCATCGCCGGGCGAGGCGATCAAGCTCGTCCACGACGCCTTCCGTCGCGAACTCGCGCTGATCCGCAAGGAGATGGCGGCGTACGAGAAGGGCGGATCGACCCTGGGCGCCCAACTCCGCGTGAACTGCCTGACGTTCTGCCAGGGCCTGCACAACCACCACACCGGCGAGGACCTGGCCATGTTCCCGTTCCTCGCCGACCGCCACCCCGGAACGGCCCCGGTCCTCGACCGCCTGCGCGCCGAGCACGAGCGGATCGCGGCCCTGGTGGAGAAGCTGCGCGCGGCGCTCGCCGACCCGGACCCCGCATCCGTACGCACGGAGGTCGACCGCCTCACGACCGAGCTGGAAGCCCATCTGGCGTATGAGGAAGAGCAGTTGATCCCGCTCCTCACCGGCGTCTGACACGGAGCCACGGGCGGCCGTCGCGCTAGAACGGCAACGGCCGCCCGTGCACCACCTCCAGCCGTGACACCGCCCGGGTCAGCACGACGTACAGCCGGTGCAGCCCGCGTTCCTCCGCCTCCGCGATCGCGGCCGGTTCGACGGCCACCACATGGTCGTACTCAAGTCCCTTGACGACACCGGCCGGTACGACGCTCACCCGCGCACCGAGCTCGTCCGGCCCGGCGAAGGCGATCCCGGCCGCGTCGAGGGCCCGCCGCACCCCTTCCACGTCCGCGTCGGCCGCGACGACCCCGACGGACCCCTCGTACGCGAGCGAGTCCCGTACGGCGGCCACCACCGCGTCCGCCAGCGCCCCCGGGTCCGTCTCCCGCACCCTCAACTCGCCGTCCCCGCGCAGGGACCGCCCCGCCGGCACCTCCACGTCCAGCCTCTGCAGGAGCCGGTTGGCGAGCCCCACGACGGCCTGCGGCACCCGGAACCCGATGGTCAGCGGCACGACGGCCGCGTCCGGCTTGCCGAGATGGCGCAGGACGGGATGCCAGGAACGGGCCGCCCACGGCGTGGTCCCCTGCGCCAGGTCGCCGAGCACGGTGAGCGAGCCGAAACGGGCCCGGCGGGCGATCGCACGGCACTCCATCGGCGACAGATCCTGCGCCTCGTCGACGACGAGATGGCCGTACCCCTCGGGATGTGCGATCAGCCCGGAGATCTCGTCGAGCAGCACGAGGTCGGCGGCCGACCAGCGCGCCGACTTCCACGACCGCGGCGGCTTGGCCCACAGCAGGGCCTGTTGCTCATCGCGGTCGAGGATCCCGTCGGCGGCGGTCGCCAAGGCACCCTGGTCGGTGAGGAGTTCGGCCAGAAGCTCCTCGGGCCGCACCTTCGGCCACACGCCGTCGAGAAACGCCCCGACCGCCCGGGACCGCGAGACCCGCTGCACCCACGCACCACTCTGCGGCCCGGCCCGCCGCTCGGCCTGCAACTGCACACCGCGCACCACACGACTGCGCACCCGCTCCCGCCCGGTCCCGTACGGCGGTTCCTCGCCCCGTACGTCCGCCACGATCCGCGCGAGTTCCCCGGCCCCGACCCGCCAGCTGTACGAATCGTCCTTGATCGCCAGGGAGTTGACCGGTGTGGTCGACACGCGCGCGAAGAGCGCCCTGCGCAACACCTCGGCCATCCGGGGATCGTGCTTGAGGACGGCGGCCGGGTGGGCGTCGGTGGCGGTGACCGGGTGTCGGCCGATCTCGTCCTGGAGCGTGGACTGCCGTACGCCGGTCTCGCCGAGCGCGGGCAGGACCTGGGAGATGTAGGAGAGGAAGGTCCGGTTGGGCCCGAGGACGAGGAGCCCACCGCGCCGGATCCGCTGCGGGTGGGTGTACAGGAGATAGGCGGCCCGGTGCAGCCCGACGGCGGTCTTGCCGGTCCCGGGAGCCCCCTGGACGCACACGGAGACGGCGAGGTCCTCTCGTACGAGGGTGTCCTGCTCGGGCTGGATGGTCGCCGCGATGTCCCGCATGGGTCCGACCCTGGGCCGTTCGATCTCCTGGGTGACGATGCCGCTGACCTGCGGAGTCTCCCCGTTCACGAGATGCTCGTCCTCAAGCCCGGTGAGGTCGGCGGACTCCCCCGTACTGCCCGGCGCCCACCCGAACCTGCGCCGCACGGCGACGCCCTGCGGATCGCGGGCGCCGGCCTGATAGAAGGCGCGGGAGACCGGGGCGCGCCAGTCCACGACGAGGGGCGGGGCGGCGGGATGCTCGGTGATCCGCAGCCGCCCGAGGTGATACGCCTGCCCGGCGTGGTCACCGTGGTCGAACTCCAACTTACCGAAGAACAAGGGCCCTTCGGGCAGTTCCCGCATCTCCTTCGCCTTGCTGCGCAGCTGGTACCCGAGCACCTCGGCGTCGGCCCCGGAGGCGGAGACGTCCTCGCCGGTGACCGTGTGCTCCTGGGCGCCTTCGACCATGGCGGTGAGTGCGGCACGGCAGCGGTCGTGGTGGAGGCGTTCCAGGCGGAGCTCGTGATCGAGGGACGTCATTCCAGCAAACATACCGGAATAACGTAACCGAGTTAAATTTATTACCGAGCTTCACCAGGCCTCAGGCGAGGTGCGGGAGCCCCACCGCCAGCAACCCGAACGCCCGCTCCGCCGCGGCCACCGCGTCCCCCCGCACGTCCCCGACCCGCTCCCCCGCCGCGATCCGCCGCCAGTTCTCCATGGCGAGCACCCGCCGCACGGCGATGATCTGCCCGGCCGCCAGCCGCGCGTCCAGGTCCCCGCCGAGCGCCTCCGCGAGCGCGGCCTCCTGCCGCTCCAGGTGCCCGTGGGCGCGGGCGACCAGGGCGGGGGTGCCGTAGAGCAGCGAGTGGAAGGCGAGAACGTTCGGGTGATCATTGAGCCCGGTGACGGGATCCTCCCGCTCCAGCCCGTCGAGGAAGTGCCGCCGCAGGGCGACGAGGGGCGCCTCGTCCGACTGGGTCACCACCCGCGCGGCCTCGTCCTCATGATCGGCGATCCGGTACAGGACGAGGTCCTCCTTCGCCGGGAAGTACCGGAACAGGGTCGGCTTGGAGATCTCCGCGGCGGCGGCGACCTCGGCGACGGAGACGGCGTCGAAGCCCTTCTCCAGGAACAGGCCGACGGCGATCCCCGACACCGACTCGTACATCCGCTGCTTCTTGCGCTCACGCAGGCCGGGCTCGGTCATGGGGTCGAGCGTACGCACCGCCGCGCGGACCGACGTCAGGACTCCTTGAGCGGCGCGGGCATCTTCGGCACCCTGCGCCTGCACAGTCCCAGAGAACCCCTGGCGGTGGTCAGGGTCATCTCGTACGCGTCTACGGCCCGCCGCACGTTCGGTGTGTCCAGAGCGACCCCTGTCGTCATCCGGTCCAGATCGACGTAGGCCGAACGGATCTGCTCGATCCAGCGGTAGACGCGCCAGTCCTGCTCCCAGCCCACGACACACGAAGGAGGAAGCTTCCTGCTCCAGCGCTCGAACATGCGCGTCCGCATCTCGGTCGGCGTCGGCGTCAGATGCAGATGGCGGACGAGGTCGTACAGGGGATCGCCGATCATCCCCATCTCCCAGTCGATGATGGTCAGTCCGCCCCGGCGCCCGGCCCGCACCAGATTCCAGGGATTGAGGTCGCCGTGCAGCAGAACGGGGGTGCGCTCGGTCACCTGGTAACGGCCGAGGATCCGCCGGAGCACGCCGCCGTCCGGCAGGCCCCGTTGGTCGGCGGCGAACAGGGTCTCCGCGGGAAGTTCCTCGACGAAAGCAACGAGCCGTGCGGTCAGCCAACGGAAGAAGTCCGCCTTCGACTCGTCGGAGGGCAAGGACGAGTGATCCACCTCCGCGAGCGCGGCGAGTTCGTCGACCAGTTCGTCCGCCTCGGCGGGCCGCAGCCCGTGCACAGGGTGCTGCGGGGCCTGGCCGCCGGGACCCTCGTAGGTGTGGATCGCGAAGTGGCGCCCGCGGTCGTCGTGGCCCAGCGCCAGGATCCGCGGTGCCCGTACCTGTGCGCCGGACCGCTCGATGACCTGCAGGACGGCGTGCTCCGGGAGGAACCCCTTCTCCCGCCGAGGGGCCGCCGCGGTCTCACGACGGACCACCACGGGATCCGCACAACACTCCAGATGGACAACGGAGTTGAGATGAGCCGTGCCGCGGAAGACCCGGCCGGCCGGGGCGACGCCCTCCATCGCCAACGCGCGGCGCACCAGGTCCGGCGGGAAGTCGTCGCGCTCGCGTACCCGGATATCGCGCCGCCACTGGAACAGAGTGTCCGGTACCTCCCCGGCCTCCCGGGCGATACGCGCCGCCTGCCACCGGTACAGGGCGTCCGCGATCTCCTTCTCGGGCGGGACCTCCGACATTCCCAGTACGTCGGCCGCGCGCTCCAGAGCCGTACCGATGTCGCCGGCCGCGGCCGCCAGCCGACGCTCCTCGACCGAGTCGCCGAGAGACTTCGCCACCCGGATCACATCGTCGTAACCGGCGTGGACGCGCTCGAAATCGACGTAGCACCCGAGGTCCCGGCCGAGACCGTTGACCGCCAGGGGCCTCGTGTGCCGCATCTCGCGCGCCCACTCCTGGACGACCTCGTCCACCTGGTCCTCGGGGTAACGCATCCGCACCACGTGACCGGCCAGCCCGTGCAGCGGGTCCCCGTACGACGCCGAGGTCCAGTCGAGACGGGCCACCGAGAGCTTGGGGCCCTCCAGGACGATGGTGTTGTCCCGGCTGAGGTTTGTGAGCAGGAGACCGTAGGGACGGCGGGCCATCGCGGGAACCCGTGCGGCGAACCGGTCCAGAGCGTCACCGGGCACGCCCAGCACGGCGAACAGCCCGCCAATAGCAGTCCAGTTGGGATCGAGCATCCGCCGCTTGGCACGCCGGACGAGCGTGTCCAGATAGTCCCGGCTGTCCCTCTCGTTGCGCGGCCACTCGGCCGGCAGCGCGGGCAGCGCCTCCTTGCGCACGAGGGTCAACTGGGCGAGAAACCGGGTCAGCACACCGACGACCAGTGAGTCGACGGGCTTGTCGGCGGGACAGACCTTGGCCAGGACGTCGGCGGCTGGACCGGGGGGCACCACCGGCACTCCCACGGAGATCTCGGAGAGATATCCGTTCCGGCGAAACGCCGAAAGAACGGCACTCCGGACTTCGCCCCCGCGGTCAGGCCAAGCCCCGATCGGCACCCGTGCTCCTGAAAGGCTAGTTCTAAACATCCAAAGTGATGCGCATCCAAGAAAATTGATGCACACGATAGCGGGACACGCCCCTCGGTATGGCCTTCATTCGGCCTTTGGGACGATGCCTGCCGGACATGTCCGGGACGTGCCGGAGATTTAACGTCCCCGCACCCACTTCGTTACGTCGCCAGCAGCCGCCACGTCGAGTCGAACCAGCTCTGCCAGCTGCTCACGATCAGTGAGTCCTGGGACTCGGGGTCGTCGTCCTTGGCGCAGTGGGTCAACGTGGAGTCGAAGCCCATGACGTCGACGACGTCCAAGGTGGTTCCGTCATCGAGGGTTATGGGCCGCTCGGTCGGCATGTACGGCCCTGTCACCACCTCGGCCCCATTGAAGAGGTAGAGCTTCGAGTAGGGAGCGAGAGGAACCCGGCGGATCTCCACCGTGGCTGACAACCCGTCGATGTCCCTGTCCAGCTCCTGAAGGCGGCGGACGAGGTTGTCCGTGTGGTACTTCCTGATGCCCCGAAGGTGCCGCCGCGGCCTGTCGTCGGCCCGGTCGGCCGGTGCGTAGGGGAAGGGCAGCGGCTGGTCGTTCGACGGCACCAGCATGCGAATGGTGATGCTGGCCGGCCTGATCTCTCGCGCCCGGATGAGCTCCTCCTGGGCGCGCACGTGGGTGTAGAGCACTTCCGAAGTGAGGGTGAACACGTCCAGCGCGACATCGCGCGCCGTGAACGCGGACGCGATCAGCGGCCCGAGCGTCACCCGCCGCGCGCCGGTGTCCCTGCGTGCGCTCGACCTCATCGTCTGCGTACGCAGCACCACCGCGCCTCTGCCCTGGCGCGGCTCGATCCAGCCTTCACGGGCCAGGACCAGGAACACCCGCTGGACGGTGTCGCGAGACACACGATGCTTCGCGGCGAGATCGCGCTGCGACGGCAGAAGGGCGCCTTCGTCGTACTCGCCTTCTGTGATGTCCGCGAGCAGGGCGCTCTTCAGTTCCTGGAACTTCCGGCCGCCTTCGTCAGCCACACTCCCGGTACTCACACGCCGACCCTACCGCCGTCCGCCACGCACCAAACCAGTTCCAGGCAACCAGGGTGCCTGCAGGCCGAGTTGATTAGGGATCAGTTCGGCCGGGGACAACCACTTTGCGGTAACCAGTCCACTGGACTGAAGGGGGGCGTCATGGCGTCAGGACGGGTCATAGCGGTGCCAGCAGGAGTCGAACCAGTCCTGCCAGCTCTGCATGAACACCGAGCCGGTGGCATTGGGGTCACCCTCGTCGTTGACGAGACGGACCAGGGTCGAGCCCAGCCCCAGGACGTCCCAGGCATCGATCTCGGTGTCGTCGTCCAACAGGATCGTGCGCTCCACGATCTTGTAAGGACCGAGAAGTCCCTCGACACCGCGCCGCAGATACAGCTTGTGGGTCGGAACGAGCGGGACCTCACGGACCGCCACATCCACGTCGGCCACGAGCCCGTCCGTCTTGAGGTTGCGCAGGGCATTGCGGAGCGAGGAGGCGTGGCGCCGGATGATCTCCCGAGTGCGAACCTGGAGCATCCGGTCCAGTTCCTTCACGTCGGCCGTGGAGTCCTTCGGCACCCTGGCCCGCGGATACGGCAGCGTGATCTCGTCCGAAGGCAGCAGTATCCGGAGCGCGATGCGTTCAGGGGCGGGGATCTGCCTGGTGCTGATCAACTCAGCCTGCATGCGCATGTGGGTGTCGAAACTTTCCGAAGTGAACGTGTAGACGTCCAGTTCCACAACTGGTTGAGCGAAGGCTCGGGCGACAAAAGGTCCGAGTGCTATGCGGCCAGGAGGCACCTTCAGTTGCGTCGCCCCATAGATGGGAAGCGCCTCTCGGACCTTCGAGCCGCTGCCCCGACGGGATTCGATCCAGCCTTCGGTCCTCAGCTCGTGCAGAACACGCTGGATCGTGTCGCGCGAGACGTCGAACTCGTCGGCCAGAGCACGCTGCGGGGGCAGGTTAGAGCCCGGCCGGTACTCACCGTCGGAGATACGGGACCGCAGCGTTGCCAGGATGGTGGCTACCTTGCCGCGTTCTTCGCTCACACCGCGACGGTACCTCCCGCACCGTCCATGCAAACCACCTTCAGTCCACAAGCAGTCAAACCGACCGCCCAACAGGCCAACATTTGAAGGCCGGTTAGTCGATCAGACCGACAGGGAACAACCAATTCTGAGGCAACCAGTCCAATTGGACCGCTGACTGATCAGCCCCATCTAAGTGGAGGGGAGTGGACAGCAAGGTGGACCGGTTACGTGCGCACGGCTCAACCGACGGCTCAGGGGAAGGTCCGCAGGACGTTCAGTACCTGCTCCATCGAGCCCACGACGACCTCGGCGCCCGCGTCCCTCAGGATCCGCTCCTTGTGCGCGTTACGCGCGTAGCCGAGGAACGAGACCCCGGCCTGCCGTGCGGCTTGGAAGTCGGTCGCGGTGTCGCCGATCATCAGCGTGGCCGAGGGATCGGCCCCCATGGCCTTGATGGCCTCTTGCAGGCAGTACGGGTTGGGCTTCATCAGGTCGAGGTCCTGCGTGCGGCCGTAGACGTACGGGAAGCAGTCCTTCAGCCCGCGGATCTCGATGTACGCCTCTGCCGCGCGGGCGGAGTTGTTGGTCGTGACCGCGAACCTGGCTCCGAGCGACCACCATGTCCTGATCAGTCGATCCACATACGCGGTCGGCATCGCTTTGCGGACGGCATCCAGTTCTCGCCCGGTCAGCCATTCCTCCAGCTCAAGGATCAGGTCGCTTCCCCTGCGCTGTGCGTGCACGCTCCTCAGGATGTCCTGAGGGTCGACGCTGGATCGTTCCTGCCGGCTCAGCAAGGAACCCAGGCCCAACGCATCGATCTTTCCGACCAGTTGCCCGGCTATCTGATGCGCCGGATACCCCGCGAACAGCCGGCACATCGGCCCGTCCATGTCCCAGAGCACGTGCCGGGCGGAGGTGACCAGTGATGCGAGTCGTGCTGTCTCTGCTGTCACTGGTTCAGTGTGCGTCGTCTCAGGAGTCACTAGGAGAGTGTCAGGTCCGTCGTGATGGTTTCCCAGAGGGCGTTGAACCACTTCTGCGACTGCACGACGAACGCGGCGTCGCGGTCGCCGACCCCCTTCTCGAAGGAGAAGAGCAGGGAGGCCGAGCCGAGGACGTCGTACATGTCGAGGATTCCGTCGTCGGACATCTCCTCACGGCGGGTCACCATGTAGTACGCGATCAACGCTTCCGAGTCGTTGAGCAGATACAGCTTCACCGGCGGCGTGAACGGCAGTGCCCGGAATCTGACCTTGACGTCGATGCCGTGGGACGAGCGCAGGGCCTGGAGGTTGTGGCGCAGGACGTGGCCCTGGGCGTTGCGCTGGGTCAGCCAGCGCTCGTGGACGGGGTTGTCGTCCTCGGGGACCTCGACCGGGACGGGGAAGGCGAGGGTGATCTCCCGGGACGGCAGCAGGATGCGGACGTCGATCGACTCGGGGTGGATGGTGCCCTCGTGGATGAGGCGCAGCGGTTCGCCCAGGGCCACCATCAGGGTCTCGGCGGTCAGGCAGGCGGCGTCGATACGGACGTTCGGGGCGGTGAAGGCTTCCGACAGGCGGGGGGCCAGGGCGACCATCGTGGGCTGGGGCTCGCCGGTCACCGGCACCCGCTCCGCGATCCGCGGCGGGCTCCCCTTGCTCACGTTGCTGAGCAACCCGTCCTCCTGCAGCGCGCGCAGTGCCTGACGGACCGCGCCCCGTTCCACGCCGAACTCGTCCGCCAGTTCGGCCTGGGTGGGCAGGCGGTCGCCCGCCTTGAGGTCACCCGCACGGATGCGATCCCGCAGGGTGTCGGCGATTTCCTGGGGCGAGAGCCTTCTGCTGCCGTTCACTGCCACGTTCTCCTGAGTCACGACCAAACGTTACAACTCCAATCCATCTATGGGGAGTTGTACGGAAGTTGTTTATCAACCATGACCAAGTGGGGACAACATAGTAAGAGTTGGTTACCAACTTCGTTGAGTTGGTGGAAGTTTTGCCTCCGCGCCCGCCCTGTCCGCCCGAAAGCCCGAAGGGGGAACCAACATGCCGGCCCTCGCCCTCCTCTCCGCCGTCTTCGTAGTCGGCGTCGAGCAGACCTTGCAGTGGAAGTACGGCGCCAGCGGCATCATCGGGATGCTGCTGCTGACCATCGGCATCAAGGCCAAGAACCCCGCGATCAGCTCGACAGGGGCGGTCGTGCTCGCCCTGCTGGTCGCGGGACCGGCCCTGTGAGTGAAGAGAGCCACCGTCAGCCTGCGTGGGAGACGTCAGTTCGTGAGTGCCAACTCCGAACTGATCGTCTCCCACAGTGCGTTGAACCACAGGTGGGACTGTTCCACGAAGGTCGTGTCCCGCAGGTCGGTGCCCTGCTCGAAGGCGAACAGCATCGTCTGCGTGCCCGCGGAGTCGTACAGCTCCATGTGCTCATGGTCGATCTCCGCCTTCCGGCGCGACAGCGTGTAGTACGCGAACAGCGCTTCCTCGCCGTTGAGCAGGTACAGCTTCACCGGCGGTGTGAAGGGCAGGGCGCGGAAGGAGACGTGGACATCGATGCCGTGCGTGGCACGCAGGGCCAGGAGGTTGTGCTGGAGGACCTGGCCCTGGGCGTTGCGCTGGGCCAGCCAGCCGTCGTGGACCGGGTCGCCGTCACCGCGGCCGTCGACCAGGACCGGGAAGGCGAGGTCGATGTCCCCGCCCGGCAGCAGGACACGGACGTCGATCTTGGCCGGATTCAGCCGCCCGGCGTGGATCTGGCGCAGCCCCTCACCGATGGCGAGGTTGAGGGACACCGACGTCAGGCACAGGGCGTCTATCTCGACGTGCGGGGCCGCGAAGGCGGAGGCGATCCGGGGTCCGAGGGAGACCGTCGTGGGCTGCGGTGTGGCCGCCGGGCCGGTGAGCGCCCGGCCGACGCCCAGGTCGGGGGCGACGGTCGCCGGGCTCCCCTTGGAGACGTTGGTGAGCAGGTGCTCCGTCTGGAGCAGGTGCAGCGCCTGCCGTACGACCCCGCGCTCGACGCCGAACTCGTCGGCCAGCCGCGCCTGCGTGGGCATCCGCTGACCTGCCCGCAGCGTGCCGGACCTGATCCGGGCGCGGAGCTCGTCGGCCACCTCGTGATGTGACGTCTGTGGCCGCTGTGACCTCTTCCGTCCATTGACGGAGGCGTGTTTCGGGTCCACGACCAAACACTACAACTTCCCGCCATCTTTTGGCAGTTCAGTGAAAGGTGGTTATGAGCCGCATCCAAGCGGAGATAAGTACAGTGAAGTTGGTCGCCAACTTGAGCAACCTTGAGAAACATGGTCAAAACTTCACAAGGTTGGCCAACTCGGAGGCCGACAGGGGCCACCGTCCCGAAGGAGGGACCGTCATGCCGTTCGTCGCTGTCGCCATCGCCGCCCTCGCAGTCGGCTTCGAGGCACTCGTCCAGTGGAAGTGGGGCGCGATGGGCATCGTCGCGTTCGTCGCGCTGACCATCGGCGTCAAGTCCAAGAACCTCGCGATCGGTGGCATCGGGGCGGTCATCCTCGTGATGCTGCTCGCCCAGTCCGGATGACGCCCGCCCCGTCGGGCCCAGGATCCGGCTGACCGGGCTCCCTTCCGGAGGGGAGCCGGGAGCTCGGTCGGTCTGCACAGCCACAACTGAACACCGACAACTGAACAGCAGCGACAGCTGCACCCACCCGCACAGCCACAACTGCACGACGAGAACCGAACACCGATAACTGAACACCGATAACTGAACCACCGACAACTGAAGATCGACAACTGAACACTTCGCTACGGATGCGAAAGCACAACCAGGAACACAGCCCACCCGTCCCCGCCAGAAGGGAGCGTCAGAACATGTCCGGGCACCAAGGCCGCCTGGACGTACGCAGCAGGGCGTCGGCCCCCCGGCCGGCGCCCGCTTGTTCTTCCTGCACCCGGCCGAGCGCCACGAGCCGCACCGCCGACTCGTCACCGAGCCACAGTGCCGCCAACTCCCCCACGTCCAGAGTGAGATCGGCGCTCTCCGTCGTCGCCGTGCAGGAGGCCCCGGCAGGTGAGACGTCCAGCCGGTACCGGCCGCCGGCCAGTCCGGCCCGGTCCACGACCTCCAGCACCAGCGAGCCCTCACCCTCGTAGGTTCGTGCCTCCAGGGCCCGTACGACGTCCAGGATCCGCACCCACAGCCAGTCCGACTGCGTGGAGATCCCGGCCGCGCGCGGGTCGGGCAGCAAGTGTGGGAGCAGGTCATCGGGGGCGCGCGGGCCGCTCTTGACCTGCGTGACCCAGTCGACCGAGCACAGGTAGTGCCACAGGGCGCGCTCGGCGGCCGGAGTCGAGGCGAGCAACGCCCGCACACTCGCCGTGTTCAAGGGCTGCTTGGCGTCACCCCACCTGTCGTCCACCTCGTACGCCAGGAGCCCCTCGACCGTGCCGTCCGCCGCCCGGTACACCGCGAAGAACGGCTCGGTCCACTTCGGGTCGAAACGCAGGGCCCCCGTCTTGAGCCGCCACAGCCAGTCACTGCGGCTGACGGCACCGGGCGTGACGCGGCGCACCCGGTCGTGCAGTTCGGGGCCGAGCTTGCGTACCTCGTCGGGGTCCACCAGGTCGATACGGCCGCCGGCGCCCAGGTCCGGCCCACGGGAGTCGAGGCCGGTGCGCGGGAGGTCGATGGTCCACTCGGCGGCCGAGGTGGCGGGGCCGAATCCGTAGCGGCCGTAGATCCGGTACTCGGCGGCGATCAGCGTGGCCACGACGTCCCCGCGTTCCTTCGCGACGGCGAGGTCGTCGCTCATCATGCGGGTGAGCAGACCGCGCCGGCGATGGGTGGCGGTCACGGTGACGGCGGTTATCCCGTCGGCGGCCACGAACTCGCCCCCGACCGCCGTGACCTCCTGCGCGAAGGACCGGAAGGTCGCCACGCACCGGTCCCCCTCGAAGGCCCCGAGGTACCGACCTGGCTCGAACTGACTCCTCCGGGCCTCCAGCTCCGCCTCCGCCACGACCGGCTCCCGCAGAAACCCTGCGTTCACGGCTCGAAGCCACTCGGGAAACTCGGCCTCGGTGATCGGACGGACGTCTGTGCCGGTTCGGTCGCTCATGGGATCACGGTAGGTCGGCGGGCATGAGGTGTCGCCTCGTTTTCCACACCACGTCCGCCTTGAATCCCGCGCCACAGCCGCCCTGATCACCCACCCCGCGCCACGGCCGGCTCGCTTCCCGGCGGCCGGGCGCCGTCAGCTCCCGCACTACGTCAGCAGGTCCTCCACCTGCGCCTCACCCTCCCGGTATCTCCGGGTGATCTCCCCGCTGCACTCGTCCGCCGTCCGCTGCAGCCGCTGGCGCCGTCCGGACACCTGCTGCTCGTACCGCACGAGTCGGCCCATCGCGGTGTTCAGCTCCAGGTCGGTGCGGGCGTCCAGGTCCGAGAGTTCGACCTCGGCGAGCATCTCCGCGGCCAGCAGCCGGTACTTCTCGCTGTACGGCGTGCCCAGCGTGACGTGGCGGGCCGAGGAGCGGTGGCGGGCCGGGGCGTCGGTGAGGATCTCCGGGAGGCGCTCGAAGACCGACCCCTCGCCGGCGTCCTCGAAGGCTCCGGCGCCCGACGGGGACCGGCGTGCCAGTTCCGCGCGGAGGATGTCGATACGGCCCTGCAGCAGCCGTCGGACATAGCTGAGGTCCGCTTCGTCGCGCTGGGCGTCCCGGCGCAGGGTGCGCAGTTCGGGCAGGCTCAGCGCGGGGAGTTCATGCTCGGGCGGCTCCGAGGACAGCAGGCGTCCGTCCGTTCGCTGCGCGGGTGGACGGGGTCCCTCCGGGGTCGCCCTGCGGGCAGCGCCCTGCGATCGCGGTGTCTCGGGGCCTGCCCCGCGGACAGGCCCGGAATGATGCCCGGTGCTCGGTGTGCTCATGCGCCTCTATCGTCCCCTCGACCGGCGTGTGGAAGCATCGTGCCACCCCAAGTGGCCGCTATGTGACCGAGTGCCCCCGAACGGCCCTGAACGGCACCAGATGGGGGGTTAAGGATCGGAGACAAGCCCGCGCACGGTCCCGTCCGCGGGGCCCGGCATGATGGTCCTATGCGTGCAGTGGTGCAGAGAGTGGACGGCGCGAGCGTCGTCGTCGACGGTGAGACGGTCGGGGAGATCAGCGGCGAAGGGCTGTGTGTCCTCGTCGGGGTCACCCACGAGGACACCAAGGAGAAGGCGGCCCAACTGGCTCGCAAACTCTGGTCGGTTCGCATGCTGCAGGACGAGAGGTCGTGCAGCGACATCGACGCCCCGCTGCTCGTGATCAGCCAGTTCACCCTGTACGGCGACGCCCGCAAGGGCCGCCGTCCCACCTGGAACGCCGCCGCTCCCGGCGACGTGGCCGAGCCGCTCGTCGAGGAGGTCGTCGCGCAACTGCGCGCGCTGGGCGCGACGGTGGCCACCGGCCGCTTCGGCGCGCAGATGCGGGTGTCCCTGACGAACGACGGCCCCTTCACGGTCCTGCTGGAGATGTGAGCCGCACGCCCCGGGGGCCCGCCACGGTCCACCGGCTGGCGCGGGGTTACGGCTCCACGACGACTTCCTGGGCCGCGGCCGTCGTGTCGACGACGAGCCGCGCGTCCAGCGGTACGTTCCGCTTGACCAGGGCGAGCGCCACCGGGCCGAGTTCGTGGTGCCGTACGGACGTCGTCACGAAACCGATCTTGCGGCCGTCGGGCCCGTCGTCCGCGAGGCGGATGTCCGAGCCGGCGGGCGGCAGGTACACCTCGCTGCCGTCCAGGTGGAGGAAGACCAGGCGCCGCGGCGGCTTGCCCAGGTTCTGGACGCGGGCAACGGTCTCCTGCCCCCGGTAGCACCCCTTCTGCAGGTGAACCGCCGTGCTGATCCAGCCCAGTTCGTGCGGGATGGTGCGGTGGTCGGTCTCGAAGCCGAGGCGCGGGCGGTGCTGCTCGACCCGCAGCGCCTCGTAGGCGAGCAGGCCGGCCACGGGCCCGGACTTCTCGGCGTACGACTCCAGGTCCGCGCGTGGCAGGAAGAGATCACGGCCGTACGGCGTCTCGCGTACGACGGCCCCCTCGGGCACCTCCGCGATGGAGCCGGCGGGCAGGTGGACGACCGCGAACTCGTCCGTGCGGTCGGCGACTTCGACCCGGTAGAAGAACTTCATCGACTCCAGGTAGGCGATCAGCGCGCCCTGGGTGCCGGGTTCGACGTGCGCCCAGACCGTGGTGCCGTCGTCGACCAGGTACAGGGCGTGCTCGATGTGGCCGTGCGCGGAGAGGACCAGCGCCTCGGTGGCCTGGCCCGTGGGGAGGTCGCTGACGTGCTGGGTGAGCAGCAGGTGCAGCCAGCTGAGACGGTCGTCTCCGCTGACGGACACGACCCCGCGGTGCGAGAGGTCGACGAAACCGGTGCCGCCGGCGAGGGCGCGCTGTTCGCGGAACAGGTCGCCGTAGTGCGCGGCCACGCCTTCGTCCACGCCCTCGGCGGGGACGGCGCCGGGCAGGGTCAGCAGGGGGCTTTTCATATGCACAAGCCTACGACTCGGTAGTTGAATTCTTGAGCTTGAGGGAACAGTCCTTGCAGCGGCCGAAGATCGCGAAGTGCTTCATGTCGGTCTCGAACCCGAAGGTGTCGCGCAGCTTCGCGGTGAACTCGGCGGCCACCGCGATGTCCGCCTCGATGACGTTCTCACAGTCACGGCAGACCAGGTGGATGTGGTGATGGCGGTCGGCCAGGTGGTACGTCGGCGCGCCGTGCCCGAGATGGGCGTGGCTGACGAGATCGAGCTCCTCAAGCAGCTCCAGGGTCCGGTAGACCGTGGAGATGTTGACCCCCGACGCCGTCTTCTTCACTTCCGTGAGGATGTCGTCGGGGGTCGCGTGTTCCAGGGTGTCCACAGCTTCGAGGACAAGCTGACGCTGCGGCGTCAGCCGGTAGCCGCGCTGCCTGAGGTCGCTCTTCCAATCGGTGCTCACCACACCGGGAAGTCTAGAACTACTTGAAGAAAGCGATCCCGTCGTCCGGCATGTCGTCCGGGAGGGCCTTGGCCCAGCGTTCGACCTCCTCCGGGGTGACGACCTTCTTCAGGTGCGCCGACATGTAGGGGCGCAGCTCGACCTCGGGGGTCTGCTTCTCGCCGACCCACATGAGGTCGCTCTTGACGTAGCCGTACAGGCGCTTGCCGCCGGTGTACGCGCCGGAGGCGGCCGTACGGGCGACCGCGTCCGTCACCAGGTCGATCTGCGGCTTCTGCTTGGCCAGCTCGCCGTACCAGATCTCGACGACGCCGTCGTCGCGGACCATCGTCACCTCGACCTTGCGGTCGGCGTCGATGCGCCAGAAGCCGTGCTCGGTCTCCAGCGGACGGACCTTGTTGCCGTCGTTGTCCAGCACCCAGGTGTGGGAGCGGTACTCCAGGAAGTCCCGGCCGTCGTGGCCGAAGGTCACCTCCTGGCCGAAGTTGCACTTCTCCGAGCCCGGGAAGTCGTGCACGCCCGCGCCGGCCCAGTTACCGAGCAGGAAAACGAGCGGGACGAGGTCCTTGTGGAGGTCGGACGGGATCTCGATCATGAGTGGCAGTTCCTAGACGGGGGTCAGCGCTGGCCCTGGTACAGCTTCTTCACGGTCAGTCCGGCGAAGGCGAGAACGCCGACGCAGACCAGGACCAGCAGGGCTTCGAAGAAGATCTCCACGGGGTGCTCCTCGGATGAGCGTGGTGCGGTGCATGTACACGGGGCCGGGCCCCAGCTTACGCGGCCGGGGCCCGGGGGACTGTGCGAGGTTCCCTTACGGGGTTCAGCCCAGCAGCTGGCTCTGCAGGGTCACCGTCTGGTGGAAGGGGACACGGTTGGCGACGCCCTTGCGGGACTGGACGACCAGCGCGAGGACGTCACCGGCACTCAGGTACGCGTGGCGGACCTGTTCGGCGCCGTACGGCTTGGACTCGACGTAGACGGAGGCCGAGATGTCCTGGATCCGGGCCGCGTCCGGGAAGTCGTCGTCCGAGCCGGACTCGGGGGCGCCGCGCAGTGCGTAGCCGGGGCTGCCGTACGGCGCGATGTCCTTCGCGAACAGGTCGTCCACGACGGCCGCCGTGTCGAACTGCAGCAGGTAGATCCGGGTGTGCGTGCCGTCCGGGGTGGTCCAGCCGCGGGCCGCGATGTGTCGCAGACTGTTGTCGGAGAACTTCTGCCCCAGCTCCTCGCGGTCCGTCTTCAGCGCGTACTCCGCGAGGAGGTCCTTCGTCGGCAGCCAGCCGTCGGTTCCGCGCAGCGCCTTGTCGACGGTCGCCCCCTTGGGTGCGGGCAGCACCAGGGCACGCAGGTCGGCGTAGTGGCTGCCCGCCTTGTTGTCCGCGGCGAGCGGTCCCGGGCTGCCGGAGGGCAACGGCGGCTTCGTCAGCGTCGGGTACTCCCACCGCCCGTCCGACACCGTCGACAGCCCCGGTACGTCCGTCCGCGCCATCCCCGTGATCCCGTACGCCGTGCCCGCCCCGACCACCGCGAAGGTGAGCAGAGCGGCCGTCCAGCGAAGGGTCGCCCGGAGGACGCGGCGGTCCTTGGGGGTGGCGGGGACGCTTTCGCCTTCCGGCGCGGATGCAGATGCGGATGCGAGCGCGGGCGCGGCTTCCGGCACGGGGGCCGACTCGGGGGCGGGCGCGGGTGCCGTCCCGGGCCCGGGGACGGGCGCCGGCTCTTGCTCGGATGCGAGCGCGGGCGCGGCTTCCGGCACGGGGGCCGACTCGGGGGCGGGCGCGGGTGCCGTCCCGGGCCCGGGGGCGCTCGCAGGCTCCGGCGCCGGGGCGGGCGTATCCGCCGGCTCCGACTCGAGGAGGGCTGCGGGCGAGGCCTCGGCCGGCCGGGGCGGCGGTACGGCGTCCTGCGGCTCGCTCCGCTCGGGCTGGTCGACGCGCTCGGTTCCGCCGGTCGGCTTCGGCGTCTCGGCGCCGTCGGCCGGCGCCGCCACCTCGATCTGCCCGACCTCGACGAGCGGACCCGTCGCCTCGGCCTTCTCGGGTCCCGTGGCCGGCGCCGCCACCTCGATCTGCCCGACCTCGACGAGCGGACCCGTCGCCTCGGCCTTCTCGGGTCCCGTGGCCGGTTCCGTCGCCTCGACCGGCCCGGCCTCTCCAGCGACCGGCTCCGGGCGGCCGGTCTTCTCTTCCGTCTGCTCGGTCATACCGACTCCCCCGGTTCCGCTATGCGGTCGAGCTGCTCGCGCAGGAGCATCGCGATCGACGTCTGCCGCAGTGGTTTCGCGCTGTCCGCGGTGACGCTGACCAGGACGTTGCCCTGCAGGGCTGAGCAGAACATCGTGTCCAGCTTCACGTCGGCGTCCGGCGGCAGCAGATAGCAGCGGGCGTCCTTGTGGCCCTCGATCCGGGGCCCGTCACGCAGGGCGTCGCCGAGCGCGTCGAAGAACTCGTCCTCGAACTTCGCGATCCCCCGCACCGCCGCCTTGTTGTCCAGCTGCACCAGCTCGATGGTCACCGCGGAGGCCTTGTCCGTGTAGACGGAGGAGAGCTCGTCGGTGCTGACGTAACTGCGCATCGCGATACCCGTGAGGCGCTGCTTGTCGATCTGCTTCTCCAGCGCCTTGCGCTGTGTGCGGGGCAGCCCGCTCAGCGATTCCTTGCGCAGGGCGGTGGCCTGGTCACCGTTGAGCTGCACGTCGTTTCCGTACTTCCCGATGTCGGGCCCGCGGCTCCACCCGTCGGCGCCGTACGGCACGAGCATCCCGAACAGCCCCGTCTCCGACGCCGCCTTCGCCTTGTCGGCCCGCCCCTTCGGGAACGTCCACACAGGGGCGCCCGCGTCGCGGTCGGCTCCGTCGACGGTGATCACGGTCCAGCCGACCCCCGCGACGACCGCCACGGCCAGCGCCACGGAACCGGCCACCGCGGCGATGCGGCCACGACGGACCGGCTTCTTCGCAGGCGCCACGGGCTCGACAGGCTCGCTGGAGGCGGTGAGCTCGGCCGGGCCGACCTCACCGACCTGCTGGTTCTCGTTCTCGCTCACAGCTTCCTCATCTGCCGCTCGGCGAGATCCATGATCTTCGCCTTCGGGATGGGCTTGGTATCGAAGACGAAGATCATCATGAAGATGTCCCCACGCCAGGCGACGGCCTCCGCGTTGTACTGCGGCAGATAGCCCGGTTTGGTGTCCGGTTCGGTGTGGACGTACGCCATGGCGTTGCCGCTCCCCGGCACCGACCAGCTCTTGGTGCCGTGCTCGGAGTCCTCGAAGTAGTTCTCGTTGTCGGCCGCGTCGGAGGCCTGCAGCGCTTCCTCCTGCCGGTACTGGACGAGTCGGATCTCGACGCCGTAGGTGCTGCCGACGTTCCAGCCCGTCTGGGCCCCGCGGCGGAACTGCTCCGAGACGAGGTCGCCGAACGCCCCGGCCGGCTTGTCGTACGTCTCCGCCAGCCCGGCCAGCGTCATCCAGCCGTCATCGCTCACCCAGTCGCCGTCCTTGGCGCCGGCCGGCTTCTTCAGCAGCAGTTTCCGCAGGTCGCCGTCGGTCTTCACCCGGCGGTCCTGGGAGGCGGGCAGGGGCTCGGGTGCCGGGCCCCTGGCCTGGGTGAGCGTCGGCTGGGAGAGCGAGGCCAGCTTCGTCGGCTTCCGGTCGGCCTGGATCAGGTAACCGGTACAGCTCCCGGCGACGACACCGAGTACGGCCGCGGCGGCGATCAACAGTGTCGTACGACCCCTGCGGCGCACACCGGCCGTCTCTTCGGGCACTTCCATGGGTCCCTCACAAAGCGCGAAGCGCGCATTCCGTATGCGCGCTTCACAGGAGACTCCTGGTCAACACCCAGAGTTGTACGGAAGGTTGATCACGATCCGGCCACATCGGCAACGGACGCGGCCCGGCCCGCATCAGAACAGACCGTCAGCGCGGACGCGGGGTGGCGACGGCCGTACGCACTACGCTGCCCGCATGGCGAAGAAGCTCGTGATCAAGGTGACCGCCGGGGCCGACGCCCCCGAGCGCTGTTCGCAGGCGTTCACGGTGGCGGCGGTGGCCGTGGCCAGCGGGGTGGACGTCTCGCTGTGGCTGACCGGGGAGTCCGCGTGGTTCGCCCTGCCGGGCCGGGCCGCCGAGTTCGAACTGCCGCACGCAGCCGCGCTGCCCGACCTGCTCGACTCGGTCCTCGCGGGCGGCCGGCTCACCCTGTGCACCCAGTGCGCGGCCCGCCGGGACATCACGGAGAAGGACGTCATCGAGGGCGTACGGATCGCGGGGGCGCAGGTGTTCGTACAGGAGGCACTCGCCGACGGGACGCAGGCGCTCGTCTACTGAGCGGACCCGCGGCCTGTCACAGCTGATCGACAATCCGCGGGATCCCTTACCCGGCGGGGTTAGTCTCACGCTCGACGGCCACCCGTCCGTCGACCGGACCAGACAAGACCGCCGCTCCTGGGGGATCCACCGCATGCGCGCCCTGCGAATACTTCTGATCATCACCGTGATTCTCGGCGGCCTGTTCGTCGCCGCCGACCGTCTGGCGGTCCACTTCGCCGAGGGCGAGGTCGCGGACCGGCTGAAGACGCAGGAGGGGCTGACCACGACGCCGAGCGTGGACATCAAGGGGTTCCCGTTCCTGACCCAGGTCGCGGGCGGGGAGCTCGACGACGTCGAGGTCGGCATGAAGGACTACGACGCGGACACCGGCACCAGCGGGGGCTCGATCCGCATCGACGACCTGAACGCCGCCATGAAGGGTGTCGCGTTCTCCGGCGACTACAGCTCCGCCACCGCCTCCACCGCCGACGGCACCGCGAGCATCGACTACTCCCAGCTGCTGAAGGCCGCGGGGGCCGAGAAAGCTCAGCTCCCGCTGGGCGTCACCGCCCAGGTCGTCGGCCTCTCCGACGGCGGGAACGGCAAGATCAAGGTCGACATCAAGATCAGCGCCCTGGAGAAGCCCGTCTCCGTGCTCAGCACCGTCAGCGTCGTCGACGGCGACACCGTGCGGGTGCACGCCGACTCGATCCCGAGCTTCGGCAACATCACCCTCGCCGACTCCGACGTCCGTTCGATCGCCGACTTCGACCAGAAGATCGAGGGTCTGCCGGGCGGTATCAAGCTCGACAAGGTCGAGGCGGGTGCGGACGGTGTGGAGATCACGGTGCGGGGTTCGAACGTCAAGCTGGCCGGGTAGAACGAGCGTCGGGCCGGACGCCGTAGGTCCGACAGGCGAGACGGTGACGTCCGCACCGTAGATGTGATGACGACTACATCCGCCCGGGAACCGTGGGAACACGGCCCGGGCGGCTTTTTGATCCCACATCCCGGACGATCGCGTCTCAGCATGCGACACACCGGTGACATGCCGGTATGTCCGTCCCTACGATCGACCACTATGAAGCGACAGGCGGATCTCACGAAGCGGCGGGCAGTAGACCTGTGCCGCGTCGCCGCCATGCTCTGTCGCCCCTTCTGAGCGGACGGCACCGACCTCCGCGTCCCCGGCCTGGCACTCCCAGGCATCCGTGCGCCCCGCGCACACTTCCGCACGCCCCGCCGCAACTGCCCCGGAGGAGAAAGAGCATGAGCCGCAGCGACGTCCTGGTCGACGCTGACTGGGTCGAGGCCAACCTCGACAACGCCGACATCGCGATCGTGGAGGTGGACGAGGACACGTCCGCCTACGAGAAGAACCACATTCGCAACGCGATCCGCATCGACTGGACCAAGGACCTGCAGGACCCGGTCCGCCGCGACTTCATCGACCAGGAGGGCTTCGAGAAGCTCCTCTCGGCGAAGGGCATCGCCAACGACACGCTGGTGGTCCTCTACGGCGGCAACAACAACTGGTTCGCGTCCTACGCCTACTGGTACTTCAAGCTGTACGGCCACGAGAACGTGAAGCTTCTCGACGGCGGCCGCAAGAAGTGGGAGCTGGACGCCCGCGAGCTGGTCGAGGACGTGCCCGAGCGCGCCACGACCGAGTACAAGGCCAAGCCGCAGAACAAGTCCATCCGCGCCTTCCGCGACGACGTGGTGGCGGCCATCGGTTCGCAGAACCTGGTCGACGTCCGGTCCCCCGACGAGTTCAGCGGGAAGCTCCTGGCCCCCGCCCACCTGCCGCAGGAGCAGTCGCAGCGTCCGGGTCACGTCCCGTCCGCGCGCAACATCCCGTGGTCGAAGAACGCCAACGACGACGGCACCTTCAAGTCGGACGACGAGCTCAAGGAGCTCTACGCCGAGGAGCAGGTCGACCTCGCCAAGGACACCATCGCGTACTGCCGCATCGGTGAGCGCTCGGCCCTGACCTGGTTCGTCCTGCACGAGCTGCTCGGTGTCGAGAACGTCAAGAACTACGACGGCTCCTGGACCGAGTACGGCTCCCTCGTCGGCGTTCCGATCGAGCTCGGCGCCAACAAGTAAGACAGTCCGCATCATCCCGACCGGCCTTCCTTCCGGTCAGACCCCTCTTTGGAGAACGACATGTGTGGAGCGAAGGCCGGCGGCCCGGACGCCTCGACGATCAAGCCCGGCGAGACCACCATCCAGGGCCAGGTGACGCGTGACGGCGAGCCCGTGGTGGGCTACGTCCGACTTCTGGACTCGACCGGCGAGTTCACGGCGGAGGTCCCGACCTCCGCGACGGGCCAGTTCCGCTTCTACGCGGCCGAGGGCACCTGGACCGTTCGCGCCCTGGTCCCGGGCGGCACCGCGGACCGCACGGTCGTCGCGCAGCAGGGCGGACTGGCCGAGGTCGCGATCGCGGTCTGAGGCATCCGGCTCGACCGGTGGGCCGTACCCCTGTCCCGGGGTACGGCCCACCGGGCTTTCCGGGCCTACGCTGGACACATGCTGGGACGACGGCGTCATCTCTACTTCGCCATGATGGGCACCTGCATCGGGTTGTTCGTCCTGGCCTGGGGCGTCGTACGGCTCTGGTCGATGCCGGTGGCCGTCGGCATGTGCGTGGTCGCCATGGTCATCCCCCCGCTCGCCGCGATGGTCGCCAACCGGCGCGGCCCCGACGACCGCTGGTGGGACGACCCCTCCGGCGACCCGAAGTCCGACGAGTGGTGGGACGAACTGGACGGGAAGAAGCGGCGGCAGTAGGAGGGCCCCCATGTCTGCTTCCGCGAGGCTGTCCACCGTCGTCCTCGACGCACACGACGCGCACGAACTCGCCGCCTTCTACCAGCGCCTCCTCGGGTACGTGGTGCGCGCCGAGGAACCCGACTGGGTGCTCACCGGGCCACCGCCCGGAACCGAGGGCACGTCCCTCGCCTTCCAGACCGAACCCGGGTACGTCCCGCCCGTCTGGCCCACCCGCGATCCCGGCGACCAGCAGATGATGCTGCACCTGGACATCGAGGTCGACGACCTGGAGGCCGAGACCGCGCGGGCGGTGGCGGAAGGGGCACGGCTGGACGACCACCAGCCGCAGGACGACGTACGGGTGCTCCACGACCCCTCAGGGCACCCCTTCTGCCTCTGGGTCGAGACGCCCTAGCCGATCGCCCGCCCCAGCACGTACACCGCCGGAGCCGCCGCTGCCAGGGGCAGGGCCACGCCTGCTGTGAAGTGGACGAAGCGTGACGGGTAGTCGTAGCTCGCGACCCGGTGACCGATCAGTGCGCACACCGCCGCGCCCGCGCCGAGCAGCGCACCCTTCGCGCCGAGGCCCGTCATCCCGCCGACCGCGATGCCCGCGCCCGCCGAGGCGAGCAGCGCGACGACCACGGAGGCCGGGGTCGGCAGGGGCAGCGCGCGGGCCAGGACGGCGACGCCGACCGCGGCCGCGCCGACGGAGACCGCGTCGGGGTCGGCCGCGAGGTACCCGGTCGCGACGATGGCGAGTGCCGCCGAGGCGACGGTGGCCATCAGGCCGTACATCCGCTCGTCGGCGTCGGCGTGCGAGCGGAGCTGGAGGACCAGGCTGAGCAGAACCCAGACACCGAGGGTGCCGAGGATCGCCGCGGGCGCGTTCGACCGGCCCGCGGCGAGCAGCGCGACGTCCGCCGCCAGCGCCCCGAGGAACGCCAGCGCGATGCCCTGCCGGGCGGGCCACATGCCGTTCAGCCGGAACCAGCCGGCCGCGGTGACGGCCTGGAGGACGACGAGGGGGATCAGCAGGGCGTACGACCCGACGGCGGCCGTCCCTGAGAGCAGCAGGCCGAGGAGTGCGGTGAGCGCCGCGGGCTGTGCACCGGGCTCTATGACCGGCGAACGGCCTTCGAGGCGGGCCCGCTGGGCGTCCGTGACGCGGGCGTTCCCGGCGACGGTGGCGGGGCCGTAGCCCTCAGCGGGCGTGGGCGCGGGCTCGGGGGCCTGCGGTTGCTGCTGTGGCTGCGGGGCGTACGCGGCCGGCTGGTATCCGGCGTCGTGGCTCCGCGGGGGCGGGTACGCCGGGTCCGTGGGGGCCGGGAGCGGTGTGTGGACCTGGGTGTCCCAGGTCTGGCCCTGCCACTGCTGGGTGTGCTGCTGGGCGGCCTGCTGCTCGTCGTACCCCTGCTGGGCGTGGGCCGGCCAGCCCTGCTGCGGGTACTGGTCGTAGCCCTCGTACGGCTGGTTCGTCATCGTCACCCTCCTGCGAACGGCGGGAGCACCTCGACCGTGCCGCCGTCGGCCAGCCGTACCGTCTCATGTCCGCGGGTGCCCACGGGGTCACCGTCGATGAGGAACGAGCATCGCCGCAGGACGCGCACGAGTTCGCCGGGGTGTCGCTCGCGCGCCGCGTCCAGCGCCTCGGCGAGCGTGGCCGCGTCGAACGGCTCCTCGGCGAGACCGGCCGCGGCCTTCGCGGCGGCCCAGTAGCGCACCGTGACCTTTGGCATCCGCTTCCTCACTCGATCGGTGGTGTACAGGGGCCAGGCTAACCGGCCGCTGTGACAGCCCAGTCCCCGATCCGGCCCAGCAGCTCGTCGTCGGCCGCGTGCTCGGCGTGGCCCATGGGCTCGATCCACAGCTCGGCGTGGCCGTCGGCGGCTTCCACGAGCGTTCTGGGGTGGTCGAGGGGGAAGTAGCCGTCACGGTCGCCGTGCACGATCAGCAGGGGGGCGGGGGCGATCCTCGGGACCGCCTCCACCGGGGAGAGCGGGACGGGGTCCCAGTCGCGGTCGTGGATGCGGGTACGGAATCCGTAGCGGCTCACCAGGCGGCCTGCGGGGCGGGTCACCAGCCAGTGGAGCTTTCGCATGGGGGCCGTGCCCCGGTAGTACCAGCGGGCCGGTGCACTGACCGACACCACGACGTCCGAGTGCGCGTCCGTGCGCCCCTCGCGCCCCGGCCCGTCCGGGTCGTCCGGGTCGCCGTCCGGGCGGT
This sequence comes from Streptomyces sp. NPDC031225, assembly GCF_055570355.1. Taxonomy (NCBI): domain Bacteria; kingdom Bacillati; phylum Actinomycetota; class Actinomycetes; order Kitasatosporales; family Streptomycetaceae; genus Streptomyces; species Streptomyces sp. NPDC031225. The sequence goes on from NZ_JBVIHJ010000007.1 coordinate 357,102, forward strand.
ACAGCGCCGCGTGCCGCAGCACCACCGAACCGCCCATGGAGAAGCCGACGGTCGCCACACGCGTGTGGCCGAGTTCGCGCGCCCACGCCACCGCGGCGGCCAGATCCAGCACCTCGCGGTCGCCGACCGTGGAGCGCCCGCCGGAGGCTCCGTGGCCGCGGAAGGAGAACGTGACCACGGCCCCGTACCGCGTGAACGCCTCGGCCACCCGGCGAACATGAGGACGATCCACATCGCCGGTGAAACCGTGCGCGACCACGAACACCGGGATACGGGAAGGTGACAGGGAAGCGTCGTATACGGCGGTCGGCGGATCGTATACGGAATCGATCGTCACGCCATCGGCAGTGCGCAGAAACGTCCGTATAGGTGCACTTCTGCGCGTCTCAGAGTGCGGACGCTCCGTGGAACGCACCACACGACCTGCCGGATCCATGCTCATGTGGGCTATTCTCCTCGGAAGAGGACTCGGGCAACGCAGCCCCCGGGTCCTTTTGTGCTTTCGGATCCCCGGTATACGAAAGCTACGACCCTCGCGGGACCGAGGAGGAACCAGACTTATGAGTTCTCTGCTGCTCCTGACCAACGCCCTCCAGCCGTCGACGGAGGTGCTTCCGGCCCTCGGCCTGCTCCTGCACAACGTGCGTGTGGCCCCGGCGGAGGGCCCCGCCCTCGTCGACACCCCCGGCGCGGACGTCATCCTCATCGACGGACGCCGTGATCTGCCCCAGGTCCGCAGCCTGTGCCAGCTCCTGCGCTCCACCGGACCCGGGTGCCCGCTCATCCTCGTCGTGACCGAGGGCGGCCTCGCCGCCGTCACCGCCGACTGGGGCATCGACGACGTCCTTCTCGACACCGCCGGTCCGGCCGAGGTCGAGGCGCGCCTGCGGCTCGCCATGGGCCGCCAGCAGATCGTCAACGACGACTCCCCCATGGAGATCCGCAACGGCGACCTGTCGGTCGACGAGGCGACGTACTCCGCGAAGCTCAAGGGCCGGGTCCTCGACCTCACCTTCAAGGAGTTCGAGCTCCTCAAGTACCTCGCCCAGCACCCGGGCCGCGTCTTCACGCGCGCGCAGCTGCTGCAGGAGGTCTGGGGCTACGACTACTTCGGCGGTACCCGCACGGTCGACGTCCACGTACGACGGCTGCGCGCGAAGCTCGGAGTGGAGCACGAGTCGCTGATCGGGACCGTCCGGAACGTCGGTTATCGATTCGTTACGCCCGAGAAGGGCGGGGCCGCCGGGAGCGAGGAGGCCAAGGCGAAGGCCGCCGCTTCCGGTGCCGCGATCCCGGCAAAGCCGGACGAGGTGGACGAGAGCGCCGCCCTGGACGCCTCCGAGGTACCGGCAGAGGCTTAGCGGGTCTCCCGCCTGGGCATGGCTCCCGCACCGGCGTACTTCCCGGTAGGCCTTCGCGGGGGCACAGGGCGTCCTTCACGCCCTGCCCAGAGCCGGTCCATCCGCGTAGACTCCGCGCGTGGCCAAGGTAACCAGGGACGACGTGGCGCGACTGGCGGGAACGTCCACCGCCGTAGTCAGTTATGTCATCAACAACGGACCCCGGCCGGTCGCCCCGGCCACGCGCGAGCGTGTCCTCGCCGCGATCAAGGAGCTGTCCTACCGTCCCGACCGGGTCGCCCAGGCGATGGCGTCCCGGCGTACGGATCTCATAGGCCTGATCGTGCCGGACGCCCGCCAGCCGTTCTTCGCGGAGATGGCGCACGCGGTCGAACAGGCCGCGTCCGAGCGCGGGAAGATGGTGCTGGTCGGGAACTCCGACTACATCGGCGAGCGCGAGGTCCACTATCTGCGGGCGTTCCTCGGCATGCGGGTGTCGGGGCTGATCCTGGTCTCCCACGCCCTGAACGACAACGCGGCCGCCGAGATCGACGCGTGGGACGCGCGGGTCGTACTGCTGCACGAGCGGCCGGAGGCGATCGACGACGTGGCCGTCGTGCTCGACGACCTCACCGGCGCGAAGGCCGCGGTCGAGCATCTGCTGGGGCACGGCTACGCGTACGTCGCCTGTATGGGCGGCACCGCCAACACCCCCGCGGTCGGTGACCCGGTCTCCGACCACGTCGAGGGCTGGCGGCGGGCCATGGACGAGGCCGGGATCTCCACCGTGGGGCGGCTCTTCGAGGCGCCGTACAACCGTTACGACGCGTATCAGGTGGCACTCGGGGTGCTGGCCGGGCCCCAGCGGCCGCCGGCGTTCTTCTGCTCCACCGACGACCAGGCGATCGGCCTGCTGCGGGCCGCGCGTGAGCTGCGGATCGACGTGCCGGGGGAACTGGCCGTCATCGGGTTCGACGACATCAAGGAAGCAGCGCTGGCGGACCCGCCGATGACGACGATGGGGTCGGACCGCTCGGCGATGGCCCGGGCCGCGGTGGATCTGGTGCTGGACGACGGCCTGCGGGTCGCGGGGTCCCGTCGGGAGCGTCTGAAGGTGTTCCCGTCGAAGCTGGTCGTGCGGCGCTCCTGCGGCTGCGAGTGAGTTCTCTTAAGGGCGCCTGAGAAGACGGCGCCGGAGGCCAGCGGCGGCTTTATATCGGGCATACGAGGTTCTGCCGGGCTTCTCAGCAAGCACTCAGGGAGCTCTCATGGTCGCGGGACAAGCTTCTTGTCATGACCGAGAGCTTCCGCCGCGACGGCGAGTACGAGCAGTACGAGAACCCCCTCCAGGGCGCCCAGCAGCACGCTTCGTCGCCCGTGAACCCCGAGTGGCCGCCCCCGCCGGCCCAGCCGCCCGCGCAGCCCGTGCAGCCGGCGGCCCCGGTCGAGCCGGTCGCCGTGGAGCCGGGTACGACGGTGTGGCCGTCGCAGCCCGCCGCTCCCGCCCCGGCCCCGCAGGCCGCGTACGGCGCCGGCGGCAACGCCTACGGCGGCTCGTACGGCGGTTCCCACGGCGGTGACGGCAACGGCGGCGGTACGGCGCTCCTCACCGCGATCCCGGCGGCGCCCGCGCCGAAGAAGCGCACCCGTGGCCCCCTCGCCCTTCTCGCCGCCGTCGCGATCGTCGCCGCGGCCATAGGCGGCGGCACCGCCTACGGCATCCAGGAGCTGACCGGCAGCGACACCGTCGCCACGAGCAGCAGCACCAGCACCAACGTGGTGCCGTCCTCCGCCAAGGGCACGGTCTCCGGGGTCGCCAAGGCGGTCAGCCCGAGCATCGTCGAGATCAACGCCACCTCGAACGCCGGTGAGTCCACCGGATCCGGCGTGATCATCACCAGCGACGGCGAGATCATCACCAACAACCACGTCATCTCCGGCGCCACCTCCGTCAAGGTCAGCACCAGCGACGGCAAGACCTACACCGCGAAGGTCGTCGGCACCGACAGCAAGAAGGACCTGGCCCTCATCAAGCTGGAGAACGCCTCCGGCCTGAGGGTGGCCACCCTCGGCAACTCCGACGGCGTCCAGGTCGGCGACGAGGTCGTGGCGATCGGCTCCCCCGAGGGCCTGACCGGCACCGTCACCAGCGGCATCGTCTCGGCCCTGAACCGGGACGTGACCGTCGCGACCGAGGAGAGCCAGGGGCAGAGCCAGGGTCAGGGCGGCGGCAGCGGCCAGTGGCCGTTCGAGTTCGGCGGCCAGCAGTTCAACGGCGACACCGGCTCGTCGACGACGACGTACAAGGCGATCCAGACCGACGCCTCCCTCAACCCGGGCAACTCCGGCGGCGCGCTCATCGACATGAACGGCAACATCATCGGCATCAACTCGGCGATGTACTCGGCCAGTTCGGACTCCTCCACGGCCGGCAGCGCGGGCCTCGGCTTCTCCATCCCGATCAACACCGTCAAGTCCGACCTGGCCACGCTGCGGGCCGGCGGCGCCGACAGCTGACACCCCCGACCCTCGTAAGGAGTACGTCATGATCAAGCAGGTTTCGCACACGGTGGCCGGCACCGACGCGGCCGGGTTCGCCCTGGCTCTTGAGGTGGCGTACGCACTGCACCCGCCGGTGACGCGGGCGCCCGAGGTGGCCTCCGTGGCGGTGGCCCGCCGCGGGGTGACCGCCGCCCGCAGCCGTCGGCGTACCGCCGCCCGCGGCTGAACCCCTTCGCCCATCACGCACCGGCCGGGAACCGTGCGAGGCTGAAAACGCTCAGACCGTTCAGCCCCCTGTCGTCCCACCGCATCCGAGGAATCCGAAGCCATGAGCCCCGCCGAAGGCGACCGTGACCCCCAGCGCATCCTGATCGTCGACGACGAGCCGGCGGTGCGTGAAGCACTCCAGCGCAGCCTCGCCTTCGAGGGCTACGACACGGAGGTCGCCGTGGACGGCGCGGACGCCCTCGACAAGGCGACCGCCTACCAGCCCGACCTGGTCGTCCTCGACATCCAGATGCCCCGCATGGACGGGCTGACGGCCGCCCGGCGCATCCGCGGCGCCGGCGACACGACCCCCATCCTGATGCTGACGGCCCGCGACACGGTCGGCGACCGGGTCACCGGGCTCGACGCGGGCGCCGACGACTACCTGGTCAAGCCGTTCGAGCTGGACGAGCTGTTCGCCCGGGTCCGGGCGCTGCTGCGACGCAGCTCGTACGCGGCGGCGGCCGGTGCGGGCTCCGCCGAGGACGACGAGGCACTCACCTTCGCCGACCTGCGGATGGATCTCGCGACGCGCGAGGTCACCCGGGCGGGGCGGCCGGTGGAGCTGACCCGCACCGAGTTCACCCTGCTTGAGATGTTCATGGCCCACCCGCGCCAGGTCCTCACCCGTGAGCAGATCCTGAAGGCGGTGTGGGGCTTCGACTTCGAGCCCTCGTCCAACTCTCTGGACGTCTACGTCATGTACCTCCGCCGCAAGACCGAGGCGGGCGGCGAACCGCGGCTCGTGCACACGGTGCGGGGCGTCGGGTACGTGCTGCGGCAGGGCGGCGCGGAGTGAAGAGGGTCGTACGGCGGTACCGGTCCCTTCCGATCCGGTCACGGCTGGCGCTGCTCGTGGCGGCGGCGGTGGCGTTCGCGGTGGCGGCGGTGTCGGTGACCTGCTGGTTCATCGTGCAGGGGAAGTTGTACGACCAGGTCGACGGCGACCTGCGGAAGATGGCGCAGCAGCCGCAGAACGCCGACCGGGTCGGCGACCTGCTCGCCAGCTGTCCCCAGACCGCGCAGACCGAGCAGACCAACCGGACCGACTCGGCGTTCCAGGCCGACATCAATGACCTGCGGGCCCGGAGCACCTACGTCCAACTGATCAGGTCGGACGGCAAGGGCTGTGTCTCGGCGAACTCGGCCGGCACCGTCAAGGTCACCGGCTCCGACAAGAACGTCATAAAGACCGCGCCCGTCACCGGCGAGGGGATCATCCGCAACGGCACCGACTCCGACGGCAACGCCGTACGCGTGATCACCCTGCCCCTGATGGTCAACCAGGGCCCCGGCACCCCCGTGCAGCTGTACCCCGACACCGCGATCAGCATGGCGGTCTCCCTCAAGAGCACCCAGTCCACGCTCAACGATCTCGCCCTCATCCTCCTCCTCGTCTCCGGCATCGGAGTCCTGGGTGCCGGTGTCGCCGGGCTCGCCGTCGCCCGGGCCGGGCTGCGTCCCGTAGACAAGCTCACCGAGGCCGTCGAACACGTGGCCCGCACCGAGGATCTGAGCGTGCGCATCCCCGTCGAGGAGGACGCCGAGGACGAGGTCGCCCGCCTGTCGCGGTCCTTCAACTCGATGACGACCTCCCTCGCCAACTCCCACGAGCTCCAGCAGCAGCTCATCGCCGACGCCGGTCACGAGCTGCGCACCCCGCTGACCAGCCTCCGCACCAACGTCGAACTCCTCACCCGCAGCGAGGAGACCGGCCGCCCCCTCCCCGAGGCCGACCGCAAGGCGCTGCTCGCCTCCGTGAAGGCGCAGATGACCGAACTGGCCTCCCTGATCGGCGACTTGCAGGAGCTGTCACGGTCCGAGGGACAGCGCGGTGAGCGCGTGCAGGTGGTGTCCCTGGAGGACACCGTCGAGTCGGCCCTGCGCAGGGCACGGCTGCGCGGACCGGAGCTGACCATCAACGCCTCGCTGGAGCCCTGGTACACGCGAGCCGAACCGGCCGCGCTGGAGCGCGCCGTGGTCAACATCCTCGACAACGCGGTGAAGTTCAGCCCCGAGAGCGGCACCGTCGAGGTGCGGCTCAGCGACGGTGTGCTGACCGTCCGGGACCACGGCCCCGGCATCCCCGCCGACGAACTCCCGCACGTCTTCGACCGCTTCTGGCGCTCCCCGTCGGCCCGCGCCCTGCCCGGCTCCGGCCTCGGTCTGTCCATCGTCGCCCGCACCGTCCAGCAGAGCGGGGGCGAGGTCACCCTCGGCCACGCCACAGGCGGCGGCACGATCGCGACCGTACGGCTGCCGGGGGCGCCGACTCCGCCGCCGGGGACGCCGACGCCGTAGAACGGGCAAAGGATGACAACGACACCCTGCTTTCTGTCGATGTCCTGTCATCCCTCACGCGATTCCGACCCTACTCACGGGTTCTCTGCCATCTTCCAGGGCTGTCAGACAGGTGCCCCACGCAGCTGTCCCAGAACACGGGAGTGAGCCACCCCCATGCGATTCATCCGTACGTCAACTCTGAAGAGAACAGCCCTCGTTGCCGCCTCCGCCGCCCTCGCCCTGGCCGGTGTGCTGGCCGGCTCGGGGACCGCTCAGGCCGCCGGTCCCGGCGGGGCGCAGAACGTCCGGGGCGTGGACCCCGGGAACACCGATGTGATGCTGGACCGGCTGTGCAGCCAGGAGACCAGCCTGACCGGTGTCTACGGCGCGTACAACGTCGACACCGGCGAGTTCAAGACCCGGGACGAGTACCTGCGGGACGTCATCGGGCTGTGGATGCCCGCCGGGCCGTGGGAGGTGTTCCGCGGCTGGTGCGGGTACGCGCAGTCCTCGACCTGGTCCGTGAAGGGCGAGCCCGTCCGCACCTCCGAGTGGACCGGCAATCACGGCACGACCGAGGACAAGGTGACCTTCGTCAGCGGCTACAGCACCAAGACGTTCGCCAAGAAGAGCGTCGGCGCCAGCATCAGCCTCTCCCTCGCCAAGAGCATCTTCTCCGGCACCGTCGGCGGCAGCGCGGGCTACGAGTGGGGCTGGGAGAAGAGCTCGTCCTTCGAGCGGCGCAGCGAGAAGTCGATACCGCCCTGCACCCAGGTGGCGACGACCTGGACGCCGTACCAGCGGGTGGTCCGCGTGAACCCGGTGTTCTACGTCGAGGACTACCAGTGGAACAAGGGCGACGGCGAGACCACCACGCACACCTGGCGCGGCCGGGACGCGAGCTGGAAGACGGTCTACTCGTACGGCTACTACATCGACGGCGTCTCCGACAAGCTCCTGCCGAACGGTCAGCCGGACGGCCGTGAGGACAAGTGGCAGGAGAACCTCGACCCGAAGTCCTGCGCCAAGTAGCCGACTTCGCGGCAACCTTCCGTGCGGGGGCGACGACTGCTCTGCGGTCCCTACCCCCGCACGGAACGGATGCCCCCCATGGCCCAGCATCGCCGACGCCGCACAACCGCTCTCGCCCTCGGTGTTCCACTCGTCCTGACGGCCGCCGGAGGGCTGGCCTACGGGCTGCTCCCGGGCGGCCAGCCCCAGGCCTCCGCCGCCACCACCGCCGCCCCCGCCTGGGCCACCGCCACAGCGGACGGCTTCGCCTCCGTCAACGCCCTTGGACAGAAAGGGACTTACGGCGGGCGCGACGGGCAGATCGTCACGGTGAAGACGCTCGCGGACCTGGAGAGGTACGCGACGGCGAGCGAGCCTTACGTGATCGTCGTCGCGGCCACCATCGACATGGACCCCGTCGGGAAGGAGATCAAGGTCCAGAGCAACAAGACCATCGTCGGGTCCGGGACCTCCGGGCAGATCGTCGGCGGCGGGTTCTTCCTCGGAGCCGGCGTGCACAACGTGATCATCCGGAACCTCACCATCCGGGACGCGTACCAGGGCGTGTGGAACGACAAGGAACACGACTTCGACGCCATCCAGATGGACGGCGCCCACCACGTGTGGATCGACCACAACGACCTGCGGCACATGGCCGACGGACTCATCGACGTCCGCAAGGACAGCACCTATGTGACGGTGTCCTGGAACAAGCTCAGCCAGGACAACAAGGCGTTCGGCATCGGCTGGACGGAGAACGTCGTCACCGACATCACCATCCACCACAACTGGATCCGCGAGACCGAGCAGCGCAACCCCTCCACCGACAACGCGGCCCACGCCCACCTCTACAACAACTTCCTTGAGGACGTGGCCGGGACGGACATCAACTCCTCCTACGGCAACTACTCGCGCGGCGCGACGAAGATGGTCCTGGAGAACTCCTTCTTCCAGGGCATCAAGAACCCCGTCATCAAGGACAGCACCGCGACCGTCGTCCAGAAGGGCAACACGTTCGTCGGGACGAGCGGACGCAACGAGAGCGGGGGTACAGCCTTCGATCCGAAGACGTACTACGCCTACACGCTCGACGCCACCGCCGATGTGCCCTCGCTCCTCAAGTCCGGCGCGGGGCCCCGCGGTTCCATCGGTACGACGGCCACGGCCACCACCAAAGCGGCCGCCACCACCCTCACCGTCGCCAAGGACGGCAGCGGGCAGTACTCGACCGTGCAGGCCGCCGTGAACGCCGTACCGGCGGGCAACCCGTCGCGCGTGGTGATTTCCGTGAAGCCGGGGACGTACCGGGAGCTGGTCAAGGTCCCGTCCAACAAGCCGCATGTCACCATCCAGGGCACGGGCGGCAGCCGCAACGACACGGTCATCGTCTACAACAACGCGTCCGGCACACAGAAGCCCGACGGCTCGGGCACCTACGGCACGGGCGGCAGCGCCACCGTCGCCGTCGAGGCCGACGACTTCCAGGCCCGCAACCTGACGATCTCCAACGACTTCGACGAGGCCGCTCACCAGGACATCGCCGGCCAGGCGGTGGCCCTGCGCACCGCAGCCGACAAGGTGTTCCTCGACGGGATCATCGTCAGCGGCGACCAGGACACTCTGCTCGTGGACACCGCGGCCAAGGAGAAGCTGGGCCGGGTCTACATGACGAACTCCTACGTCATCGGCAACGTCGACTTCATCTTCGGACGGGCCACCGCGGTGATCGACAAGTCCGTCATCACGCTGAAGAAGCGCTGGAACGGCACCTCCGCCGGGTACATCACCGCGCCCAGCACGGCCGCGAACCGCAAGGGCATCCTCATCGCCAACTCGACCGTGAACGGTGACGTCTCGTCCGCGAGCTTCTACCTGGGCCGTCCCTGGCACGCAGGCGGCGACACGACGCTCGATCCGCAGGCGACGGTCCGCAACACGTCGTTGAGTGCCGCGGTCAAGTCCACGCCGTGGACCGACATGAGCGGTTTCTCGTGGAAGGACGACCGGTTCGCGGAGTACAGGAACACCGGTGCGGGCTCGGGTGCGGCCTCCACGAACCGGCCGCAGCTGACCGACGCGCAGGCCGCCGGCCAGGAGGTCGCGGACTGGCTGGGCGACTGGACGCCGACCGCGTCCTGATGTGACCCGCTCCCTTGTCAGTGCCTCGCTCCAGGCTGGTTCCCAGATCAGGTCTGACACGGCCTTCCGCTCGGGGCACGGGGCACAGTCCGCGCGGCCGGTGGGGCTCAGCGGCGCAATGTCATCGTGTCGTCCGACAGCTTCCGCAGGATCATCGTGTCCTCCGGGAGCGGGCCGAGGAGCCGGGCGTAGGCGCCCCGGCGGGCGACCAGTTCCGCGTGGGTGCCCGCTTCCACCAGGTGTCCGCCGTCCACGACCAGGATCCGGTCCGCGTCCGGGGCCAGGCTCAGATCGTGGGTGATCATGATGGTCGTGCGGCCGGACATCAGCCGGCGCAGGGGCTGTACGACCTGGCGCGCGGCGACCGAGTCGAGGCCCGCGGTGGGTTCGTCGAGGATCAGGACGGGCGCGGCCCGGAGCATGGCCCGGGCGATGGTGATCCGCTTGAGCTGGCCGCCGGACAGGGCCGCCGTGCCGGGGGCGATCTGGGTGTCGTAGCCCTCGGGGAGAGCGGCGACGAAGTCGTGGGCGGCTGCCGCGCGGGCCGCCTGCTCGATCTCCTCGTCGCTCGCTCCCGGCCGGCCCGTCCCGATGTTCTCGCGGATCGTGCCGTTGAGGATCAGCGTCTCCTGGGGCAGCAGCGCGACCTGCTCGCGCAGGAACTCCAGGTTCAGGTGGGTGAGCGGGACGCCGTCCAGGGTGATCACGCCCGCGGAGGGGTCGTAGAAGCGGGTGAGGAGCTTGGACAGGGTGGACTTTCCGGCGCCGCTCGGGCCCGTGATGATCACCAGCTCGCCGGGCGCGGCCGCGAAGGACACGTCGGTGAGGGAGTCGCGGTGCGCGGTCGGGTACCGGAAGTGCACGCCGTGGAAGCCGACCCAGCCGCGGACCGGCCAGGCGGGGACGGGTTCGGCCGGGTCGCCGACCGACGGTTGTGCGTCGAGGATCTCGTTCAGGCGCTGGGCGCCCGCGGTGGCGGCAGTGAGGGTCAGACCGAGCTGACCGAGGTTGCGGACCGGCGGGTACAGGTAGCCGATGAAGGCGGCGAAGGCGAGGAGTTGACCGAGGGTCATACGGTCGGCGGAGATCTCCCAGACGCCCAGGCCGATCACGGCCAGCACGCAGAGCGTCTCGACGACCTCGACGAACTGCTCGTACATCTCGCTGAGCCGGGCACCGCGCACCGACGCCCTCATCCAGGCGCGGGCCTCGCGGTCCAGGCGCCGCTCCTCGTCGCGGTGGCGGTTGTACGCCTGGGTGAGCACGACGTTGCCCAGTGCCTCCTCGACCACGGAGGTGATCGCGCCGTCGGCGACCCGCTCGTCCTGTGAGGCCTCCTTGATGCGGCCGGAGAAGCGGCGGGCGGCGACCAGGAACAGGGGGGCGAGGACGAAGGTGGCAAGGGCCAGGTCCCAGCGCAGGTACAGGGCGGCCGCCGAGTAGAAGACGGCCGAGAAGGCCGCGGCGACCGTGCCCACGACGCCGGACACGACCATCTGCTCTATGGCCTCGACGTCCCCGGTGAGGCGTTCGACCAGGTCGCCGTGGCGGTGCTTCTGGAAGAAGTGCGGGGGCAGGTCCTGGATGTGCCGGAAGACCTTCGCGCGCAGTCTGAGGACGAATCTCTCCGCGGTCCAGGTCGCGAGCGAGTTGCCGAAGTAGCCGACCAGCGCGCCGAGGACGGCCACGCCCAACCAGGCTCCGGCCGGGCCCCAGAAGGCGGAGATCGAGCCGGCTTTCAGGGCGGTGTCGGTGAGCTCCGCGAACAGCAGGATCGCGGCGGTCTCGGCGAGCGCGGACACCACTACGCACGCGACGATCGCCGCCAGCCACTTGCGGTCGCCGCGGGTCAGCGGCCAGAAACGGCGGAAGGCCTCGCGGACTTCCCTCATGACGACTCCCTCTCGAAGGCGGCGGTAGTGGGCGGCGGACGGGCCGAGGCGGGGCCCCCGGCGCGAGACGCACTCGCTGACCGGTGGCCCCGCCTCGCGGCGTGCTGCCTCAGCCCTTGTGGTCCACCGGGCGGCGCTTCGGCGTGTGCTTCTTCGGCTGGGGCTTCTTGGGCGCCGGGGCGGGCTTGCGGGTCTTCTTCACCGGGGCGATCTTGTGGAAGCTCATGTCTGAATCCCTCACTGTCCTGGTTCTGCAACAGTTCCTCTACCGATCTGCTGCAATTACTTATGAATGAATTTGATTTACTTCAGTGAATTCTTTGTCAGCCCTTGTGGGCGACCGGGCGGCGCTTCGGCGTGTGCTTCTTCGGCTGGGGCTTCTTCGGCGCCGGGGCAGGCTTGCGGGTCTTCTTCACCGGGGCGATCTTGTGGAAGCTCATCGTATTGTCCTTTGCGTTTGTGTCGTTCGCTTTCGACATGGAAAACACTACGGCATTCCTGCGGCCGAAAAAGCCATTCCGCCTTAGACCTCAATAAGACTGGATGTGTATCGCCTGAGAATCGAAAGGCTGACACAGAATTTAAGGGCGGACATCTACGGACCGACCGCCAGTTCGGAGCCCTCGACGCGCACCCGGATGCCGTCCTTCACCACGCGCACGTCCCGCAACCGCAGATCACCGCTCGGCGGTTCGGGCAGCTGGAAGCCGAGGGAGAGCCGGTCGGCGAGGACCGGACGGGTCAGCCGGGAGAGGGCGTCCAGGAGAGCGGGGTCCAGGCCCAGGCGGTCCAGGAGTTCGGGGTGGGCCAGGGCGAGGTCGAGGAGGTTGAGGCGCATGGCCTGCCGTACGAACTCCGGGCGGCCGGTCAGGCGGGACAGCGCGGTGTCGGAGCGCTGCGCCTCACGCACGGTGGAGTCGGGCACGCCCAGCGCCCGCACGACGGACGGGACCGCCAGCACCGCCCGCGCCCTGCGCGTCTCGCGGGCCACGGCAGCGGCCGAACCGCGCGTCAGATGCAGGCCCTGCGAGGCACGGCTGCCCGGCCGGTAGGTCGCCAGGTCCCCGATGTCCAGGCGCATGCCGCCGATCCGGGTGGCGACGCCCCGCTCCCCGTCCCGCGCCACCCGCACATCGGCACGCAGCCGCAGATCGTGCCCGGCGACCGGCAACGTGCCGCGCACCGCGACCCGGTCGCGGCCGGCCTCCCTGAACGTCACCTGGGACGCGCCGAGTTCACGGTCCATATCGGCGAAGGAGAGCAGGACGTCCCCACGCAGTGCGGGAAGGCTCACCCCGCGCACCGAGGCCGGCCCGTCGCCGTCGAGCCGTACGTCGTGGGCCGTCGCCGAGACCGCGGCCAGCGTGACCCGGTCGACGGCCACGTCCGGGACGGTCACCTTCACGGAGTCCAGGCGGCGGAGAGCGAGTTGGGGCAGGAAGGGAAAGCCGTCGATCTGCACCTCGGGTGCCGCGGTCAGCCGTAGCCGCTGCTTCAGGGTGTCCGCGGCCCTGTGCTCGGCGTAGAGGACGGCCCAGCGGTCGGCGAGGGTGAGGAAAGCGGCGAGTACGGCCAGGGAGGCGACCGTCTTCAACACGACGCGGCCCCGCCGAGGGCGCCGGCGACTGCGGCGGTGGTTCGGCGGGGCCGGTTGTTCAGGCTCTTCTTGGGAGTACGGGTGGGGCTGCGCAGGTATGGGGTGGGGGGAACGCATCGATCCATCCGATCATGCGCACGCCCCCCACCCGCAACCTCCACCCGGGGTGTGCGACTCAGCTCACGACGGTGATCCGGTTCGCCACCGGCGGTGCGATCGGGCCGCTCGCCGACGAGTTGGCCGTCAGGTACTGCACGAGCGCGGCGAGGTCGTCGCCGCCGACGAGGTCGTTGGTGCCCTGGCCCAGCGTGGTGAAGCCGTCGCCGCCGCCCGCGAGGAAGCTGTTGGTCGCGACGCGGTAGGTGGCCGCCGGGTCGACGGCAGTGCCGTTCAGCTTCACGGAGCCGAGGACGATCCGCTCCGCGCCGGTCTTCGTCAGGTCCAGCGTGTAGGTGAGGTTCGCCGACGGCTGCAGGACCTTCGGCGAGGCCGTGTTCGACCCGCTCACCTGCTCCTGGAGCACCTTGAGCAGCTGGGCGCCGGTGAAGTCCTGGAGGTTCACGGTGTTGGAGAACGGCTGCACGGTGAAGCCCTCGGCGTACGTCACCACGCCGTCGCCCTCGGTCCCCTTGGCCGCGTAGGTCAGGCCCGCCCGGACCCCGCCCGGGTTCATCAGCGCGAGGTCGGTCTCCGGGTCGAGCCCCTTGCCGTACGCGAGCTGCGCGTCGGCGATGAGGTCGCCCATCGGGGACTCGGTGCCGGTGCTCGGGACGTCGGCGGAGATGTAGCCGATCGCGCGGTTGCCGATGGGCGCCGCGAGGGTGTTCCACCTGCCGATCAGCTCGGTCATGTCGGGCGCCTTGGCGACGGTCCGGGTCACCACGTGGTTCGCGGACTTCACGGCCGTACGGGCGATGTCGCCGGTGAAGCGGTCGTAGGTCAGCGTGGTGTCCGTGTAGAGCCGACCGAAGGAGGCGGCCGAGGTGACCATGCGGGGCTTGCCCGAGGGGTCGGGGATCGTGCAGACGTACGCGGCGTGGGTGTGACCGGTGACCAGCGCGTCCACGGACGGCGAGATGTTCTTCGCGATGTCGACGATCGGGCCGGAGATGCCGTCGCCGGCGCCCGGGGAGTCACAGTTGTAGTTGTACGAGCCCGAGGCGGGCTGGCCGCCCTCGTGGATGAGCGCCACGATCGACTTCACGCCCTGCTTCTGCAGCACCTTGGCGTACTTGTTGATCGTCTCGACCTCGTCCTTGAACTTCAGGCCCTTGACGCCCTCGGCGGAGACGACACCCGGGGTGTCCTCCAGGGTGACGCCGATGAAGCCGACCTTGACGTCCTTCTTCTTCCACACCCAGTAGGGCTTGAGGATCGGCCTGCCGGTCTTCTCGTCCAGGACGTTGGCCGCGAGGTAGGGGAAGTCGGCGCCCTTGAACTTCTTGTCGGTGTAGCAGCCGGCGGTGGGGTGACAGCCGCCGTTCTGCAGCCGGGCGAGTTCCTTGGCGCCCTCGTCGAACTCGTGGTTGCCGACGCTCGTCACATCGAGGTCGAGCTTGTTCAGCGCCTCGATGGTGGGCTCGTCGTGGAAGAGGCCGGAGATGAGGGGGGACGCGCCGACCATGTCACCCCCGGCGGCGGTGACGGAGTAGGCGTTGCCCTTGCGGGCCTCGCGCAGGTGCGTGGCGAGGTACTCGACACCGCCCGCGTCGATGGTCTTCGTCGTGCCGTCGGCCTGGAGCTCGGTGACCCGGCCGGAGGAGCCGGACGGCGGCTCCAGGTTGCCGTGCAGGTCGTTGAAGGACAGCAGCTGGACGTCCTGGTAGCGGCTCGGCAGCGGCTTGCCGTGGTTGTTGTCGTGCGCGCCGGCGGGCAGCGCGGCGGCGAGGGCGCCGACGGTGGCGAGACAGGCGGCCGCGGCGGCCAGACGGTACGTACGACGTCTGCGACGGCCGGCGTCCGACTGGCGCGGCTGAGATGTGGCAGGCATAGGCCCCCCTGAGCTTCTGCTGATTCCGGTGCGGGAAGTGGCCCCGTTCCGGCGCAGCCTAGGGTCAACGCGCGTAGCGCGACAGAGGTTTCGTGGTTACATCCTGGTTGCTTCTTTGCCGCCGCTTTGCCCGTACCTCCCCTTAACCTCGTAGTCATGACCAGCGACGACTCCGCAAGCCCCGGTATCTCCCGCTCCATCGAGACCCTTTCGGCGCTCTCCCCGCAGCAGGCGGAGGCCGTCCTCGCGCTCCTGGCCGAGGCCGCGGACACCGACGGCCAGCAGGCGGTGTCCGAACAGGGCAGGCTGCAGCTGCGGGGCGGCGCCCGCGAAGGCGTGTCCCATCTGCTGCTGCGCGTCGGCGCCGAACTGGCCGGATACGCCCAGCTGGAGGACACCGACCCGGTGGAGGCACCGGCGGCGGAGCTGGTCGTCCACCCCGCGCACCGCGGCCACGGTCACGGCCGCGCCCTGGGCTCGGCCCTCCTCGCCGCCTCCGGCAAACGGCTGCGGGTGTGGGCCCACGGCGGCCACAGCGCGGCCCGCCATCTCGCCCAGGTCCTCGGCCTGACCCTGTTCCGCGAGCTACGGCAGATGCGGCGCCCCCTGACCGGCCTGGAGCTGCCCGACCCGGTGCTCCCGGCGGACGTGACGGTCCGCGCCTTCGTCCCCGGCGAGGACGACGCCGCCTGGCTCGCGGTGAACGCGGCCGCGTTCACCCACCACCCCGAACAGGGCTCCCTGACCCAGCGCGACCTCGACGACCGCACGGCACAGCCCTGGTTCGACCCCGCGGGCTTCTTCCTGGCCTTCCGGGACGGGGAGCTGATCGGCTTCCACTGGACCAAGGTCCACGCGGCCGAACAGCTCGGCGAGGTCTACGTCCTGGGCGTCCGCCCCGGCACCCAGGGCGGCGGCCTCGGCAAGGCCCTCACCACGATCGGCCTGCGCCACCTCGCCACGCAGGGCCTGCCGACGGCGATGCTCTACGTCGACGCCGACAACAAGGCCGCGGTCTCGGTCTACGAACGGCTCGGCTTCACGACGTACGAGACGGACCTGATGTACCGCACGGAGACGTGACGCTGCGCTGGGCGGGAGCGGGGGGCCGGTGTCGGTGCGCCGAACGGCCGTGGTGGGGCGGGTTGCTCAAGAGGGGACGAGGACTCCGGCTCGCGAGCCCCCGCAACAGCGCGACGAACCCGAGCAATACGGCCCCCCGCCCTGCGCACCCGTCCAGCGCGGATCGGGCGCGCAGGTTCTCCGGCAGACGCGGCACGCGGAACACGCGGTACACGTGACGCCTACGGTCGCCGTAGCACCCGCCGCCGCAACGGCTCAGGACCGCAGCCCACCCACAGCAGCGCGGCGAACCCGAGCAGTGCGGCCCATCGCACATGCGCCGCCTCCCAGTGGGGGTCAGCCACCGGTACGAACAGGTCCCAGCGGGTGGGCAGCAGGGCCGGGGTGAGGACCGCGAGGGTCAGCAGGCCCGCCGCCACCGAGGGACCCGGCTCGGGTTCGTCGGTGAAGCGGACGGCGACGGCAGCGGCGGCCAGCGCGAGGACTGCGGTCGCCGCGGCCTCCAGGGTGATCGCCCCGAGGGGAGGACGCGCCTGCCGCGGCAGCAGCGCCAGCACCGCCGCCCACCACAGCGCGGCGGGCGGCGCCACCAGCGCGGCCCGCAGCCCGGTCCGCACCCAACGCCGGGTGGGCACGGGGGCGGTGAGCCGGCGGGCCGGGTCGTCCAGGAGGAAGGTCAGTCCGAGGGCGAAGACGAGGGCGGCGGCCCGGAGAAGGGTGAGGCCGAGCCACGCGTCGGGCGGTCCCGACAGCAGGCGTGGCAGGCCGACGACCAGCAGGCCCACGACCGCCCCGGCACCGATCGCCCGCCACGGCACGGTGTGGGCCACGGCCACCACCAGGGCCCGGCTCACTCCCCGCCCGGCTCCCCCGTCACTCGTCCGCACAGTCCTTCGCCCCCTTCGGCGCCTTGACGCCCAGCGCTCGCGCCACCTGGGCCGTCGAGACGCCCGGTGCGGTCAGTTCGGTCCAGTGCTGCTTCACGGACGCCGTCACGTCGGCGCGAGGGCGACTCAGCAACTCCCGTACGACATCGGTCTGTCCGGCCGACATGGACAGCCCGTCGGTCGGGGCGAGGACGACCGCGGAGCCGGAGGTGCTGTCGTCGATGCGGACGTCGGCGAGGTCGGTGAGCGGGTGGGCAGCGCCGCCCAGGGCCAGCCACATCGTGGTGACCACCCGCCCGTCGCACAGATCGCCGCCCTTCGACTCGTTGCCGGCGACCAGCACAGAGCCGACGGCGACGGCGAACTCGGGGATCCGGTTGCCGCCCCACCGCGTGCTCACGGTCACCTGGTGCGGGGTGGTGAGCGGGTCGAGGGCCGCGTCACCGGTGAGGCCGTAACGGGCGTCGACCCGCTGCCGTACGAGAAGGGGCTGCCGGGCGGCCGTACCACCGGCCAGGGACTGGACGCGGTCCACGGTGTCCGCCCAGGTGCCCGCGCGGCCGGTCCACTCGGGGAAGGCGCAGTACGTCGAGACGCCGTGCTTCACACAGGACTGGTCCTTCTGCGGGGAGACCGAGGCCTGTTCACGGTCGGCGGTCAACTCCGGTGACACGCCCCCGGACTGGCCCACCGCCCCGGCCAGGGTCAGCGCGAGCGCGCCCGCCGCCCCGGCCTTCAGATACACGGCCCGGCCGCCGCTCGCCAGGACCGCGCAGAGCGTCAACAGCAGGATCAGCCCGGTGAGGTACAGCGCGTGCCAGGCGGCGGGGCGGCCGATGAGGTCCGACGGGAGCACCGTGCCGCTGCTCGTCTCGCCCACGATCGGCGACAGCCATCGCGACCACTCGGCATCGTTCGTGCCCGAGGTGATGAAGGCGCCGAGGACGAAGAGAGCGATCACGCCGACCGGCACCGCGAACGTCGTCGGGACCAGCCGGGCGAGCAGCACACCGCACGCGCCGCACAACAGCACGTACAGGGGGCCGACGGCCAGTTCGGCCGGTGAGCCGTGGCCCACCGCGCCTGCCCGGACTGCCTGCCGGGCGAACTCGCCGAGCACGACCAGCGCGGTGAGCGCGGCGAACGGCACGACCGACAGCACATGTGCGACCGTCCGCCGCCACGGCTCCATGAGCAGCACGTCGAACTGCCGGTCGGTACCGCGCCGACGGGAGCGCAGCGTGCACCGGTTGACGCACACGAACAGGGCGATCCCCAGCAGCAGGGAGCCGGGCTGGGTGTCGCGGTCGGTGTCCTGGAGCGCCGGGAAGGCGTCCATGCCCTCCTTCTCGTGGAACAGCGTCCAGGCGGTGTAGCCGACGTACAGCAGAAGGGTCACCAGGACCGGGATGTACCGCAGCAGGTCGCGTGCCTCGAAGCGGGCGAGGGCGAACACGGCCGCCCAGGAGCTCCCCGGAGCGTCCTCGTGCACGACGGCGGACTCGGCCGCCGTCTCCATGGCCAGGCTCATGCGGCCGCCACCTCCGCGTCCGTGCCCGTGTCGTCGAGGGTGAGCAGGTAGCCGTCCTCCAGGGTGGGTTCGAGGAGGTCGGCATCGGCGGGCGGGTCGCCGACGTTGCGGAAGGAGCCGGTGCCGGTGCGCCAGCCCGCCTTCGCGTCGGGGGCGCGTTCGGTGCTGCTCCACACCCGGCCGGCGGCGCGGGCGGTGAGGTCGGCGGGGGTGCCCTCGAAGAGGATGCGGCCGCGGGCCATGACCAGGACGCGGTGGCAGAGCATCGCCACGTCCTCGGTCTGGTGGGTGGACAGCAGCACGGTACGGCCCTCTCCGGCCTGGGCGATCATCTCCCGGAACCGCATGCGCTGTTCGGGGTCGAGGCCGACGGTCGGCTCGTCGAGGACGAGGAAGCCGGGGTCGCCGACGAGGGCGGCGGCGAGGGCGACCCGCTGCCGCATACCGCCGGAGAGCTTCCTGATACGGCGGCCGCGGACGTCCCCGAGGTCGACCACGTCCAGGACCCGGCGCACCTCGCGGTGGCGTGCGGTGCGGTCGGTGAGCTCCTTGAGGATCGCCACGTAGTCGACGAACTCGAAGGCGCTGAAGTCCGGGTGCAGGCCCGGGGTCTGGGGCAGGTAGCCGAGCGCACGGCGGACCTCCTGGCGGCCGCGCGAGGTGCCGGGGTCGTTGCCGAGGACGGTGAAGGCGCCCCGGTCGGCGGGCACGGAGGTGGCGAGCACCCTCAACAGGGTGGTCTTCCCTGCCCCGTTGGGCCCGAGCAGCCCGGTGACGCCCGGAGTCAGCCGCAGCGACACGTCGTCGAGGGCGCGGGTGCCGCCGTAGCGGAGACGGAGCCCGGAGGCGGAGACGGTGGCGGTCATTCGGCGCTCCCGTTGAAGAGGTCGAAGCGGTCACGGAGGAGGAAGAGCAGCCCGGCGGCGAGCGCGGCGACGGCCCCGGCCACGCCCTGTCCGGCCGCGGTGAACGGCGCGAGCGGGTCGGCGGCCGTCTGCTGCGCGGTCTGCGCGGCGAGCAGTACGGCGACCCAGGCGCCGCCGACCAGGGACGGCGCGAGCACCGGGCCGAGCCGGGGGGTGAGCGCGAGGCCGGTCGCGGTGAGGGCGAGAGCGGGCAGCAGCCAGGCCAGCGCGCGCAGGCCGTAGCCGGGCAGGGCGAGGGTGGCGAGCCCGTTGAGGCCGAGCCCCGCGACCAGCACGGCGAGCGTGCGGATCATCAGCAGCCGGAAGCCGTGCATGGGGGCGACGACGGCCATCTCGTACGTCGGGTCGAGCGCCGGGCCGTAGGACAGCGCCACGCCCGCCAGGGGCAGCAGCGGGGCGAGGGCGAGGAACAGGGTCGGTGAGCCGGCCGTGTGCACCGCGCCGACCGTGGCCAGCAGCAGGAACGCCACGGCCGCCAGCCAGGAGCGCCGGAGCACCGGCGTGGCCGCGAGCAGCCGCGCGGTGTGGTCGGCGATCCCGACCCGCGTCAGCAGCGCCTCGAACCATCCCGGCCGGGGTGCGTCCAGTTCGGCGTCCAGCCGTTCCCAACCGGCGTCCAGCGCGACCGGGTCGGTGACCTCGCCGAGCACCCCCCGGCACTCGGCGCAGGCGGCGAGGTGGGTGTCGGCGGACCAGAGCAGAGGACCGGCCAACTCGCCCTGGGCGTAAGCCCGTAGGTCTTCTTCGGCCACATGCCAGGTCATGCCGCCACCTCCTTCGCTCGCACCGGCACTCCGGTCCCTGTCGCGGGCTGCGCCGCGGCCTGTTCCGGCACCGGCGTCCCCGCTTCCGATCGCGTCCACGGTCCTCGGCCGGCGGTCATGCCAGCGCCTCCCTCAGCTGCTTGCGGGCCCGCATCGCCCGGGTCTTGACCGTGCCGGGCGGGATGCCCAGCAGGACGGCGGCCTCGCGGGTGGTCAGTCCGTCGATGACCGTCGCCTGGAGGACGGCCCGCAGCTCCGGTGAGAGCTGGACGAGGGCGCCCGCGAGGTCTCCGTGCTCCACCCCCGCGAGCACGCGTTCCTCAGCGGACGCCTCGTCCCGGTGGCGGAGCCGGGACAGGGTCTGGCGGAGCCGTCCCCGCGCCCCGTCGCCGCGCAGGGCGTCGATCAGCCGACGTGAGCCGATCCGCCACAGCCATCCGGCCACATCGCCCTCCTCGCGATAGCGCGCGGTCCCCCGCCACACCGCGAGGAACGTCTCCTGTACGACGTCGTCGACCAGGCCCCCGTCCGCGCACCGCCCCCGCAGCCGCGCGAGCAGCCAGGGCGCGTATCGCCGGTACAGCTCCTCGAAGGCACGCCGGTCCCCGTCCGCCGCGATGGCCCGCAGCAGATCCCCGTCGCTTCTCGTTTCCCTCACGCCCTTTCATCGGACGACCCCCGCCGACCGGTTCACGAAACCACGCTTGACTTTCACACCCGTCTTCGACCACCCTTTCACTACTCAATTAGTGAAAGGGTGGTTGTTCCGCGTGGTCGAGTACCGCATCGACCGGCGCTCCGGCGTCGCCACCTACGTGCAGATCGTCCAGCAGACCAAGCAGGCACTACGGCTGGGCCTGCTCGAACCCGGCGACAAGCTCCCCACGGCCCGCGAGGTCGTGGAGGCCACCGCCATCAACCCGAACACCGTGCTCAAGGCGTACCGCGAACTGGAGCGGGAGGGCCTGGTGGAGGCCCGACGCGGCCTCGGCACCTTCGTCCGCAGGACGCTCGGCGCCCACGCCGCCGACACCCCGTTGCGTGCCGAACTCGACGACTGGGCCAAGCGCGCCCGGTCCACGGGCCTCGGGCGCGAGGACGTCGACGCGTTCTTCACCGCCGTACTCGACGAGCACTTCCCGAAGGGGGACCAGTGAGTTCCACCAGCACCACCCAGGCCACCGCCCTGGAGGCGTCCGGCCTGGCCAAGCGGTACGGCAGGCGGGCCGCCGCCCTCGACGGCTGCTCCTTCCGGCTCCCCACGGGCCGCATCAGCGCACTCGTCGGCCCCAACGGCGCCGGAAAGTCCACCCTCCTCGCGATAGCGGCCGGTCTGCTGCGGCCCACCGCGGGCACGCTCGCCGTCCTCGGCGGAGCGCCCGGCCAGGCCCGCGACCGGATCGCCTACCTCGCCCAGAACAAGCCGCTGTACCCCCAGCTGACCATCGCCGAGACCCTGCGCATGGGCGCCGAGCTCAACCCGGTCCGCTGGGACGCCGCCCGCGCCGCCCGGATCGTCGAGCAGGGCGACCTCGACCCGGCGTCCCGGATCCGCGGACTCTCCGGCGGCCAGCGCACCCGCGTCGCACTCGCCCTCGCCCTCGGCAAGGGACCCGACCTGATGCTCCTCGACGAGCCGATGGCCGACCTCGACCCGCTCGCCCGGCACGAACTCATGGGCACCCTGATGGCGGACGCCGCCGACCGCGGCACCACCGTCCTCATGTCCTCGCACATCGTCGCGGAGCTCGCCGACGCCTGCGACCACCTGCTGCTCCTGGGCGGCGGCCGGGTCCGGCTCGGCGGCGGCATCGACGACCTGCTCACCGCGCACACCCTGGTCACCGGCCGCGGCACCCCCGCCGACCTGACCCAGGCCGGGCACACCGTCATCGAGTCCCGTACGGCCGGCCGCGGCCTGACCGCCCTGATCCGCCGCGACGGCCCGGTCGGCGAGGGCTGGGCGACCGAGACACCCTCCCTGGAGGAACTGCTGCTCGCCCACCTCCGGGCCCCCGAGGCGCCCGCCCTGCTCACCCCCAGCACCACCCCGACCCCCGAGGCGGTGACGGCATGAGCGCCACCACCCTCGAAAAGGCCCCCGCCCCCAAGGCCCGGCACACCCCACCCGGTCTCATCCGGACCGTCCTGCGCCTACACCGCACCGCCCTGTGGATCTGGCTCGCCTTCGTGACGTTCACCGCGGGCCTCCTGCTGTGGCTGACCGGCCCGGGCGCCGAGAACACCGCACGGCAGCTGGAGAAGCTCGGCTACGGCGGCGGAGTCATGGAAGCCGCCTACACCTCGGACACGCTCCTCTACTTCACCTCGGGCGCCTACAACAACCTCTTCTACGACCCCGACACCCTGATCACCCTGGCCTCCTTCGCCGTCGCCCTGTTCGCAGGCGGCCCGCTGATCGCCCGCGAACTGGAGTCCGGCACCGCCCAGTTGGCCTGGACCCAGTCCGTCACCCCGGCCCGCTGGCTCACCGCCAAGCTCGCCGTGCCGGCCGCCTTCGTCGTCGTGGGCACAGGCCTCCTGACCCTCCTGTACCGGCACCTGTGGTCCGCCCACAGCAACCTGCTCATCGCCGGCATCGGCCCACGTTCCCTCTACTTCTCCCTCGGCCCGGCCACCGTCGCCGCCCCACTGCTCGGCCTCGCCCTCGGCGCCCTCATCGGCCTCACCGTCCGCCGCACCCTGCCCGCGCTCGCCGCCAGCGGCTTCGCGTACTTCCTCGTCTACGCCTTCCGCGGCAACCACTGGCCCTTCCAGGGCCGCTACCAGACACCGGAGCTGCGCTTCCGCGGCTCGGCGTTCACCTCCACGGGCGCCAAGGTCTCCGACCCCGGGTGCTACACGGACAAGGCCTGCCTCGCCAAGCACGACATCGTCCGCTTCACCCGCGAGTACGTGCCCTCCCCGGACTACTGGCCCCGCCAGCTCCTGGAGACCGGCATCCTGCTCGCCCTCACCGCGGTGGCCGTCACCCTCGCGTTCGGCGTGCTGCACAGGCGGGCGGCGGCGGCATGAGCACCGTCACCGTGCCCAGGGGACTCACCTGGACCGTGCTGCGACTGCACCGCCCGGCACTGATCGTGTGGACCGCCTTCGTCCTCGGCTCGGTGGGCTACCTGGTGTGGCTGACCGAGGTGGGCGCCGAGTCGGTGCACGCGACCCAGGCCGCCTGCCTCAGAAGCGGCGGGACCTTCTGCGGCCGCACGGAATGGGGCGACTACGCCTCGCCCATGAGCTGGATCAGCACCTTCTCCTACTACAGCTTCTGGGCCGTCGCCGCCTGGGCGGGCGGCTCGCTGATCGGCCGTGAGCTGGAGAGCGGTACGGCCCGGCTGGCCTGGAGCCAGCACGTCACCCCCACCCGCTGGCTGGCCGTCAAGCTCGCCGTGCCGGCCCTCCTGATCATCTTGGGCGGCGCGGTGTTCGTCCCCGTCTACCGCTGGGCCTGGTCGGCACACCGGGACCTGATGAGCGACAACTGGAGCTTCCCCGACGTGTTCGCCACGCGAGGCCCGGCCGTGGTCGCGTACGGCCTGTGCGCACTCGCCGTCGGCGCCCTCACGGGGATGGTCCTACGCCGGTCCCTGCCGGCCCTCGGGGTCGCGGTCGCCGTGATGGTCGTGCTCAACCAGACCATCGAGCGGTATCGCGAGGACTTCTGGCCCACGGTGAACAACGGCTGGCCGCCCGAGGGCCTGTGGCTGACCCGCGACGGCGCCTACCACTCCCCGTCCCAGTTCTGGCCGATGCACCTCGTGGAAACCGGCATCCTCCTCACCATCACCGCACTCGCGACCACCACCACGTTCTGGCTGCTGCGCCGCCGTACCGCTTGACCGCGGGCCGGTGGGGGCTGGCCGTGCAGTTCCCCGCGCCCCTACGGAGCTGCAGGCAACCCGAACCACAACGGACCGTTCGCCGCTGAGCGGCCGCCGAGGAGCCGGCAGTCGTCTGACAACCGCGACCCGGTGGGGGCTGATCGCGCAGTTCCCCGCGCCCCTGGGGAGTCGCAGCCGGCCTGCGCCACCACGGACCGTTCCCCGCTGAGCGGCCACCGAGGAGCCGGCCGTCGTCTGACAACCGCGACCCGGCGGGGGCTGATCGCGCAGTTCCCCGCGCCCCCAAGGAGCTGCAGCCGGCCTGCGCCACGACGGGCCGTTGGTCACCCCTTGCGCGGCACGACGGACCGGTCGCCGGAGCGCGCACCACAAAGCGCCCGCAGCCGCCGACGGCGTGAAGGGGGCGGGGTGGGGGGTGTCCGCCCGCAGCGGCCGGCGTCCGGAACCGAGCACTGCTCAAGCAACCGAGCCGCCGGACCGAGGACGGACACCCCCCA